>CAZSCC010000562.1:0-16660 GCA_964604905.1 uncultured Planctomycetales bacterium | reverse complement strand
GGTCGTGGCACTGGGCGCAGAGGAGGTTCTTGCCCAGGAGGAGCCGCGCGACGTCCTGGGTCATCTGGTGGGCGTTCCCCTGGGCGCCGTCGGCCAGGAACTTCATGGCGGGCCGGGTGCCGGCCTCGCGTCCGTCGGCGGCGAGCATGGTGCGGACGATCCGGTCCCACGGCTCGTTGGCGGCGAACGCCCGGCGGAGGTGGTCGCTCCAGACGGGGTCGGGCACGGCCTTCCCGTTGCGGCGCTCGAGGAACATGACGGTGATCGCCTGCTCCATGCGGCGCGCGTAGTCGGGCGAGGCGATCAGGCGGTCGACGAGCTTCTCGCGCTTGGCGGGATCGGCGTCGGCGAGGAACGCGCGGGCCTCTTCGGCAGTGGGGATGACGCCGGCCAGGTCGAGCGTGACGCGCCTGAGGAAATCGGCGTCCGAGCAGCGGGGCTCGTCGGCAAGAAGAGGAGAACTCACCACAAAGACACAAAGGACACAAAGCAAGAAAGAGAATCTTCTCAGTGTTCTTTGTGACTTTGTGGTGCCCTTCATCTTTGGTCCGTCCCTGCCTTGAAGTTGCGGGCGACCTCGGCCGGCGTGAGGGAGCGGCTGTAGATCGCGACCAGGCGGAAGTCCCCCGCCCAGGGCCGCTCCTCGAAGCTCTCGTTGCCCAGGATGAGCCGGTAGGTCTCGTTCCATCCGGAGAAGCTGCCCGCGCGGGTCTTCGACAGGCGCTCGATCCCGTTGACGTAGAGCTTCTCGAGCCCCGCGGCCGAGCGGGTGTAGATCAGGTGGGTGAGGCGCGCCTCGGCGGTCGCCTTGGCGGTCACCAGATGGGGCCGACCTCCCCCGTCGGTCTCGGACGTGCGGAGGCTGACGGTATAGACGTCCTTCAGCGGACCGAGCTCGCCCTGGGAGAGGGCGAAGTTTCGGTCCGTCACGTCGGTCGAGAGGGCGACGATGCAGCCCTCGAAGTCGACGGCCGCCTTGGCAGGCTTGATCCACGCCTCGAGGGTGATCTCGTTCGTCTTCCGGCAGGCGTCGATGATCTTCGCGGCGGGGACCTCGGAGTCGATGCGCGTGGTGCCGTGGAGGGAGAGGCCGTCGGCGGTCCAGGTGACCGCGCGGGCGGCGACGATCTTGAGGTCGAGGGGCGCGCCGGTTCCCGAGAGGTCGTGGACCACGCCGCCGCGCCCTTCGCGGAAGGAGTAGAGCGCCTGGAGCGCGGCGGTCGAGCGGTTGAACCTCGCGGCCGGGCCGGGGCCCTTCGAGGCGACGGCGAACGATCCGGCCGGGACGTCGACGCCGGCGCCGTCTTCGATGCGCGTCAGCCGCACGCGGCCTTCGCGGACCTCGAGGCGGGTGGTCTCGGCGGTGACGTCGAGGAGGAGCTGGGTGCCGAGCACTTTGGCTTCGGCGTTCGGGGTGCGGAAGAGCATGGGGTGGGCCGCCGGCTGCTTCGCGACTTGGGCGGAGGCGAGGCCGCGGGTGACGCGGAGGGTGCGGCCGGCCTCGGCCGAGAGGTCGGCGACGATCTCGAGGGCGCTCGCGCTCGAGAGCTCGACGCGGGTTCCGTCGGTGACCTTGATCGCGGCGAACGAGGCCCTGGGGCCGGTCTGGATCGCCTGGCCCGGGCGGAGTTCCATGCCGGTTTTCGCGGCGGCGCGGACCCCTTCGGTGACGACGGTCACGTCGCCGTGGACCTGGTCGAGGTGGGCCATGACGGCGAGGGTGACGCGGGGCTTGGGTGCGGGCGCGGGCGCCGGCGTCTTTTCGGGTTCGGGGGCGACGGGCGCCGGCTCGGGGGTCTTGGGTTCGGGCGCGGGGGCCGGCTTGACGGGCTCGGGCTGAACAAGAGGAGCGGGCTTGGGGGGTTGCGGGGCCGGAGCGGGGAGCGGTTCGATGATCTTCCTGGGAGGAGCGGGCACCGTCTCCGGCGTGGGCGTGACGATTTTGGGGGAAGGTTCCAGTGCGGTCTCTTCGGGGCGCGGCGATCGCTGGACGAGGATGAGGAGGCCGACGAACGCGAAGAGGAGGGAGGCGGCGGCGAGGAGCGGGAGGGCCCAGCTTCGCTTCGCCGCGACGGTCCTCCGGGTCCGGGGGGTGATGACCTGCGGATCGATCCGCCGGGCGATCCCGCGGAGGACCTCGTCCCGGCGGGCGACGCCGATTTCGAAGGGCTCGCTCGCGATCAGTCCGGCGGTGCGGGTGAGCTCGTCGATTTCCTGGCTGCACGCCGCGCACGCGTGGAGGTGCTTCGCGAGCTGTTCCTTTTCCGACGCATCGAGCGCGTCGTACACGGACGCCGCGATCAGTTCCTCGTACCCGCTGCAGGCCGCCATATCTGCCTGTTAATGCCCTGAGGGCCTCCGCCGGTTTACAGCGTCGCGAGGTGGAAATGAGACCGTAAGTCATTACGGATCAAGTAGATACGCACAGCTCCCTCGAATAATGGGATGAGATCCCTCAATTCCGCGTCGGGGGCCGAGCTCAGAGATTCTTCCGACTCCTCGGCATCAGGAAGTCGACGAAGGCGCGGCCGGCGGGAGAGAGGGGCTCGCCGCGGCGGATCAGGACGCCGGAGTGGATCGGGCGGATATGATCGCCCAGGGAGCGCACCCCGACCCGGTGGCCGCGCGTCACGACGCCGCTCGGCATCAGTGGGACGAGCGAGACCCCCAGCCCCGCCTCCACCATACGGACGATGATCTCCGTGTTGGTCGTCTCCATCTCGACCTTCGGCGAGAGCCCGAGGCCGTGGAAGGCGTCCATCACGTGCTGCCGGCCGGTCGAGCCGCGCTCGAAGAGGATCAGGGGCCGGTCGGCCAGGTCAGCCAGCCCCAGCGAGCGCTTGCGGAGGAGCGGGTGGCGCGCCGGCGCGATCAGGCTCCAGTCCATCGAGAAGAGGTGGAGGTACTCCAGGTCGGCCGAGGTCTCGTACGGGGCCGCCACCCCGAGCGAGATCTCCGGGTCCTCGAGCAGCGCCTTCTCGACGTCCCGCTCGGTCCGGTTGCTGAGCCGCACCCGGAAGTCGGGGAAGGTCGCGTGGAAGCGCCGCACCGCGTCGATGAGCACGTAGAGGATCAGGTACTGCGAGGCCGCGACGTGGATCTCGCGCGGGACGCGCGCGGTGCCGACCGCCTCCGCCAGCTGCCGGGCGTGGTCCAGGAAGGCCGCCGCATGGGGCAGGAAGCGCCGGCCCTGGTCGGTGAGCGGGCCGACGCGCCTCGGACCGCGCTGCTTGCGGTAGAGCTCGACCCCCAGGCGCTCCTCCAGGACGAGCAGGCGGTTGCGCAGCCCCTGCTCCGTGACGTGCAGGGCCCCCGCGGCCGCACGAAGGCTGCCCAGGCGGGCCAGCTCGACGAACGCCGCCACCTGGTCGGTCGACAAAGACAGGTTCGGAGTCGCCATGGCGTCTTTCCAATACAACTATAACCGTTATTTAAACAACAATAAACAACTGTTTCATGCTCCGCGAGGGTCGTCTCATAAGGGTGCCTTGAGGAATCCACCGCCCAGATAGCCGAGCCCGCAGAGCGGAATCTCCAGTAGAATGAGGATCTCCTCTGCGTCCTCGGCGATCTCTGCGGTTGAAGTCTTTCTTCCGACGAATGGAGGTGCCTCGATGAAGACTATGCTGGCGGCGGCCCTGGCGCTCGGCCTGGGCGCGAAGAGCGACCCGATGGGCGTCTACGCGGTGATCGACAAGGTGGTCCTCGAGCCCAAGGAGGGCAAGCCGGAGCGGATCCAGGTCTGGGGATCGTTCTGCCTCGCCAAGGGACGGAGCGGGAACGAGTATGAGCTCCCCGCCCGGGGCTACCTCTACTATGCGATCGACCCGCAGAAGCTCGACGACTGCCGGACGGAGTGGTCGGATCTCCAGTCCGTGGCGGGGAAAAACGAGGGCATCGCCTTCGGGACGCGGTATGCCCCGGTGGGCCGGCTCCGGCCGGCAAATGAAGCGCCCAAAGGGCCGGACGGCTACAAGCTCGGGTGGGGAGTCCAGAAGACCGAGGGCGGCCGCATCGGCCTCCTGAAATTGCTCCCCGCGCCCCTCCTTCCCGCCGAGGGCGAAGAAGTAGTCCCGGGCGCGGTGAAGCTCGCCGCCCGCAACGTCGCCGACACCAAGCGTCGCGACCTCGAGTATGTCTTCGAGATCGACAACGGCGCGGGCGTGAAGGAGACCAGCAAGCCCTTCACGCCGGGAGAAAAAGAGGCGGGGTGGAGTCCGACGCTGGAGATCAAGGCGGGCGTGAAATACACCTGGCGGGTCTGGGTCGTGGCGAAGGACTTCAAGGGTCCGATCGCGACCGCCTCGTTCGTGGGCAAGAAGTGATCGCGGGCGACGCCCTTCTCGTCTTCCTGGCGGCGTTCCACGGGGCGCTCGTCGTGGTCGTCCCCTGCGTTCCGCTCATCGCGCTCGGCCTCTGGTGGAACGCGAACACGGTCTCCCACAACTTCATCCATCACCCGTTCTTCCGGAGCCGCGCGGGAAAGGTCCTCTTCTCGGCCGGCCTCACGCTCCTCCTGGGGGTCCCCCAATCGATCTGGCGCGCGCGCCACCTGGCGCACCATGCCGGGCGCGCCCTCCCCCGCCGCTGGGGCCGGCAGAACGCCGCGGAGGGGGCGCTCCTGCTGGCCTTGTGGATCGTGCTGGGCCTCCAGGCGCCCGAGTTCTTCGTCACGGTCTATCTCCCCGGGACCCTGGCGGGCCTGCTCCTCTGCCTCCTGCAGGGCCGCTACGAGCACGTCCGCGGCGCCGTCAGCCACTATGGAAAGCTCTACAACTGGCTCTTCCTCAACGACGGCTACCACGTCGAGCACCACGCCGATCCCTCGCGCCGCTGGACCCGCCTGCCCGCCTTCCGGGTGCGGGACGGGGAGGCCAGCCCGTGGCCGGCGGCGCTCCGCTGGCTGGAGTTCTTCAGCCTCTGCGGCCTCGAGCGCTGGGTCCTGAAGTCGAGGGCGTTGCAGCGCTTCGTCCTCGAGTCCCACGAGCGGGCGCTCCGGCGCCTCCTCTCGACGCTCCCGCCGGTCCGGCGGGTGGGGATCGTCGGGGGCGGCCTCTTCCCGCGCACCGTGCTCATCCTCCGCCGGCTCCTTCCGGAGGCGCGGCTGGTCGTGATCGACGCGAGCGAGGACCACCTGCGCCGCGCGCGCGATCACGCCGGGGAGGGCGTCGAGTGGATCCACGGCCGCTTCGTCCCCGGCGGCGCCGACGACTTCGATCTCCTCGTCATCCCCCTCTCGTTCATCGGCGACCGCGCGGCCGTCTACCGCCGCCCCTCGCGGCCGGTCCTGGTGCACGACTGGATCTGGCGACGGCGGGGCCGCAGCGCGGTGGTCTCGGTGGCGCTCCTCAAGTGCGTGAACCTGGTGACCCCATGAGGGCGGCGAGCCTCGGGGCGGTCTTCGTCGTCGCGAAGCTCCTCGTGGTGGCGGGCCAGTCGCTGCCCCTCTCTGCCTGGACTCCGATCGTCTACCTCTGGCAGGACGCGGCGGTCGCGATCCTCTACGCGGCCTTCGATCGCCTCCTCCGGCCGTTCCCCAAGGTCGGTTGGACCGCTTATGGACTCCTCGTCGTCTATGCCGCGGTGAACGTGCCGATCGCGCGGGTCGTTTCGACTCCGCTCACCTGTCCCATGTTCGCGGCAGCGCGGGGGACGCTCGGCGACTCGATCGCCCACTACCTGACGGCCCCGAATCTGCTCCTGATCGTCTCGGTCCTCGCGGCGGGGGCGGTCTTCCCGGTCTTGTTCAGGCGGCTCTCCATGCGAGTGTCTTATGGGCTCGCCGCCGGCGCGGGGCTCCTTGCGATCGCGGGCGCCTGGTTCGCGGGCGCGGTCGACTCCCGCGGTCTCCACCGGAACGCGATCGCGGCGGTCGCCACGACTCTCTTCCCGCGGCTCCCGGCGATCCGGAGCGAGGCCGACTGGCGGCGGAGTCCCGTTGGGACCGCTCCCGTGACGACGGATCTCTCGCGATTCCGGGGGGTCGCCCGTGGCCGCAACGTCCTGATGATCCATCTCGAGTCGACGGCGGCGCAGTACCTGGGGCTCCACGGCGCGGGGGTGGATCCAATGCCAAACCTCACGCGGATCTCGCGCGAGGCGATCCTCTTCGAGGAGGCGTACACGGTCTATCCCGAGAGCATCAAGAGCCTCGCCTCGATCTTCCAATCCACCTGGCCCGCCCTGGACACGGCTCCCGAGCTCTACGAGAAGCTGGAGGCGCCGTCGCTCGCGGCGCTCCTGTCGGCCCGGGGGTATCGCACGGCTCTCTTCCATTCGGGCCGCTTCCGCTACCTGGGGATGGAGTCGCTCATCCGGGATCGCGGGTACGAGACGCTCGAGGACGCGGGGGCGATCGGGGGGAACCGTCAGTCGAGCTTCGGCGTGGACGAGGCCGCCACGGCGCGGCGGCTTCTTGAATGGATCGACGAGGCTCCGCCTGATCGTCCGTTCTTCGCGACTTATCTGCCGATCGCGGGCCATCATCCCTACGGCGCGTCGGAGGCGGGGCCCTTCCCCGCCGAAGAGGAGATCGGGCGGTACCGGAACGCGCTCTTCGAGGGCGACCGCGCGCTGAGGGCGATCGTGGAGGGCCTTCGCTCGAGAGGTCTCTACGAGCGCACGCTCCTGGTGCTCTTCGGGGATCACGGCGAGGCCTTCGGCCAGCACGAGGGCAACTTCGGCCACACGATCTTCCTGTACGAGGAGAACGTGCACGTCCCGCTGCTCTTCATCCTACCCGGCGCCGTCCCGGAGCTGCAGCGCGTCCCGGGTCCGGTGAGCCTGATCGACGTGGGTCCGACGGTGCTCGATCTTCTGGGGGTGGCGTCTGTCCGGGAGTATCAGGGGAGTTCGCTGCTCGACGGCTCCCCCGGCCTGGCCCTCTTTTTCGCCGACTACTCCTCTCCCCTGCTCGGCCTCCGGGACGGCCGCTGGAAGTTCATCCACGACCTCGAATCCGGCCGCTCAAAGCTGTTCGACCTGCGGGTCGATCCCGCGGAGCGGGAGGACCGAGCGTCCGCCCTAGTGGACCAGGTCCATGCCTACCGGGACCACCTGAAGGCGTGGAACTCCTCTCAGCGGGACCGCCGGCTGCACGGCCGTTGATCTCGCGCGGTCTCTGGGGTCGGCCAGCCAGCCAAGCGAATCGCGGCCTCATCGCGTCCTGGCCCGGTAAAATGAAGTCATGCCGAAACCCAGTGAGTCTCGACCTGTGTCCTTCGAGGGATATCCCAGGCCGTACTCCCTGAGCCCCAATCTCTACTGGTGGCGCGCTGGGCGCTGGTTCGATCTCAACGCGAGAAAGCAGGGGGAGGCGGTCTCGATCTCACCCCCTTCCGAGTATCTGGAAGTAGTAGCCCGTCTTTCCTGACGGTCGAACCTGGAACTCAGCGTTCTTTTAGGCCGCATTACCGAATTAGACCCCAGTCATGCGTCGAAGATGGCTAATCCCATCTGAATGGGACACTGCGATCGAAAGCCTCGCGATCGGCGCCTGACTTTCTGTTTCGTGCGACCCGGATGGTCGTCCCGCCCACGAGTCGGCCGCCCTCGACAATCATCCAGTCCGTGACCGGATCCCTCGAGACGGTCACCCGAGATCCAAGCGTAATGTCCTTGATGCTCTTGGGTACGTTGTTGATTGTTCCGCTGAACTGGGTACCGGTGTACCGAACGTCCGCCAGCCATATATGTTCGGCCTTTCCCTCGGCCAAGTCGAATCGCACCTTGATGGAAAAGAACGTCTGTTGCGGATTCGGATGTTCCAGGTGGGCGATGAACAGATCGAGCGTTCGACGCGCCTCGTCCATCGCGGCATTCATCTCTTTGTCATCGTGTTCAAACGTTGTGACGGGAGGTTCCACACCGTCGGACTTTCCGCAACCGCCGCACGAGAGAGCGATCGCGAGCAGACAGAGGATGGGGGGTTGAACTACGCCAGCATGCCAAACTGAACCGTTGTGTCTCAACATATGGAAGTATAGCTGGTTCATTTAACGAACTGGAACTTAGGCCACCTAATCGGAAACTACAGGAGGCGACGGAGCGAAAGCTTCTCGCGTAGGGTCGAGAGCGCACGATGAAGGTGGCTCTTTACCGCGCCGAGCGAGAGGCCTAGACGGACCGCGATCTCCGAGAGGGGCACTCCCTGTTCGTGGCACAGCACGAACACCTCGCGCTGGCGGTCGGAGAGAGTCGCCAGCGCCTCTTCGATCGCGCCGGCCAGCTCGGTGCGCTGAGCCGGATCCGCCATCGACGCCGAGGGCTCCGGCACGCCCGGCGACGACGAGGCCACCCCCTTCCGCCGCGACCGCAACCGCTTCGAACAGAGATTGACCGTCGTCCGGTAGAGCCATGTGAAAAGTTGAGCGTCCTCGCGCCACGTCGGCAGGATCCGGTGGGCCGCAACGAAGACGTCCTGCGCCACGTCCAGCGCCTCGTGCTCGTCCCCCAGGAACTTGCGCGCCACCCCCGCCACGCGGTCCAGATGGATCCGTACCAGCTCCTCGAACGCCGCCCGGTCACCCCCCCGGCACCGGGCGATCAACTCCGATTCCGGAGTCATGTCAGCGCGGGATCTCGTTGAGCGTGTACGCCCCCACCGGCTGCACCAGCAGCTCCCCCTTCGGCGACTTCACCCCGCGCGCCGCGATCATGTAGACCCGGTCCGCCACGAGCGGCGGGAGCGTCAGGTCCGCGCTCATCCCGTCCGCCGCAAAGACGACCGACTCCACCGCCACCCGCACCCGGTCCAGCTCCGGCGATCCATACGAGCCCGTGTACTCGTACCGGTAGTGCTCCACCATGAACGCAGCGGCATCGGCCGCCGCGGCCGGACGCGTGAAGACCACCCGAAAGCCGCGCGGCAACGCCTTGATCTCCTTCATCTCGAACGGCGTCTCCCCCGTGAAGTCGAGACGGAAGACCCCGCCGCGATCGGGCTGCGCCATCCAGCCGGGCTCCGTGATGCTCCCCACCCACATGCGCCCCTTCGGATCGAACGCCATCGTCAGCGGCCCGAGCAGGCCCTTTCCCCAGAACGGGAAACAGCTGCCCTGCCACTCGCCGTTCACCTTCTCGAGACTCGCCCGCACGATCGCGCCGCCGAACATCAGCTCCGCCATGAAGACCTGCCCCGCGAACGGCCCGAACTTGCCCCCCGTCGAATCGTAGACCACCCCGTTCATCGAATGGGCCCATGCATAGGGAACCCATATGGTGGTTTTTCCAAACGGCTTCTGCACGTGCTGCTTCTGCGCGCCGTTCGGAAAGCCGTAGTACCGCCCCGGCACGATCGCGCACAGCTTGCTCGAGGCGATCCACTCGCCCTGGTTGTCCGAATAGCAGATCACCCCCTCCGGCCCCGCGCACCACCCGAGCGGATTCCTGAACCCGAACGCCACCTCCTGCGGCTTCTCCCCCGGCATCTGCCGCAGCATCGAGCCCGCCCCCGGCAGCTCCCGATTGGCGTAAGGGGCGAACGAGTAGACAAAAGCCCCGCTCGGCTCACGCACGAGCCCATACCCGTAGTCGTAGGTCTCCGAGATCCCGTGCGGCAGCCCGATCACCCGCTCGAACCGCTCCGCCTTCCCGTCCTTCTCCACGATCTTCGTCAGGTTGCGGCGGTGCAGCACGTACAGCCCGTCGCTCTCGGCCACCATCGAGTAGGCCTCCTGGAAGAGACCGCCCGCGTAGTCCTCGAAGACCGCGTCCTTCCCGTTGTCGTTGGGGTCGCGGATCGCGAAGATCTCGCCCAGCTTCATCGACCCCACGTAGACCCGGCCGTCCCGCGGATGGACCGCGATAGCCCCCGGCATCACGAGGTCCTCCCCCGACGCCGTCTTCGGCCGCGGATAGGCGATCGCCTTGTAGCCGGGCCGCTCCATCGGCCCCTCGCTCCTCCCGGGATCGGCCAGCACCAGCGGCTCGATCGCCGGCGGGAGCGCCGCCGCGGGGAGCTCGATCTGCTTCGCCCCGACCGTCAGCTTCCTCCCGGCCAGCCGGATCTCCGTCGCGCCCTCCTTCGTCAGGATGCGCACCCCGTCCGCGAGCCGCTCGTAGCCCGCGAACGTCCCCGCCGCCGGAGCCTTCACATCCGCGCCGATCGGCGTGCCGACGAACGAATAGGTCCGCGTGCGCCCCCTCACGTGGCGCAGCAGCCGCGCGCCCGTGTAGACGTTCCGCACCGAGAGCGCGCCCACGTCGAAGATCACGAGATCGTGAGATGGATAAAGTACCGCGATCGCCTCGACCACCGACTTGTCGGGCATCGAGACCGGGACCTGCGCGACCAGCGGGCCGTCGGGCGGCAGATTCACCGCGAGCGGCGGGAGCGCGCGGGGCGCGGGCGCGTCCTTGCCCTTCGACAGGTACGCCCAGAGCGCCTCCTTCTGCTTCGCGGCGTCCCCGTCGAGCACGTTCCTCAGCGTCGCGGGCTGACCCCGCTTGAAGACCTGCGGCATCGGCGTCCCCGGATGGATCCGCGAGGGCTCGTCCATCCAGCGGTCGAACCAGTCGCGCCGGATCCGCTGCGTCGTCGTCGTCAGCTCGGGCCCCACGGCGCCCGGATCGGCCTCGCTGAGCCGCTTCCCGTTCCAGACGTGGCACGAGATGCACGAGTAGCCCTCGAAGCCGATGAGCGACGGCCCGAGATTCGCCAGCGTCGGGTCGGGCGCGACCGCCGCCGCCGGCTCGGGCAGCGCCGCGAGATCGCCGTCCGCCTCGGCCAGCGCCTGCACGATCCCCTCCGCCTCGCCGCCGAACGACGGCATCCGATAGGTGTAGGCCGGCCCGCGCAGCACGCCCACGCCGTCGCGGATCGTCGAGAGGAGATACGCGCGCGCGTACTTCTGGAGCGCGCCCGTCAGCCGGGGTGTCCGCTGGTAGGGGAGCGACATGAGATACGCCCCGCCGAGCGTGGACCCGATCTCCTCGACCGGCGGGGGACGGTCGGAATCGCGCTGATGGCAGCGCAGGCAGCCGACCCGCCGCAGCGTCCGCTGCCGCGCCTCGAAGGGCGAGGGGTGGCGCTCCTGTGCGGCGACTTCCGCATAGGCCGCGATCGCCTTCTTCGTGCCGTCGTCGAGCGCGAACCGCGCGCCCTTGCAGTCGGCGCCCAGCGTGCGGATCGGCGCCTGCGGGCCGGGCTCGCCCACGCCCACGTGGCACTGGGCGCAGCGCTTCTCCTTCAAGAGCGCCTGCCCCGTCGCGTCGAGACCGCGGACGCCGAGCCGCTTGGTCACCTCGTCGATCTCCTCCTTCGCGGGCGGCGGGACCTGGGCCTCGGGCAGGGGCGGCTTGCTGAACTCGAGGACGTAGGCCGCGATGTCGCGCGCGACGTCGGGCGAGACCGGCAGCTTCGGCATCCGCCCGTCCGGATAGCGCGCGAGCGGATTGCCGAGGTGGGCGATGACGTCCCGCGCGCTCATGCGCTCGTTGAGCCCCTCGAGCGAGATCCGCCCGAGCTCGATCTGGTCGTCGCGCTCCTCGTCGGGCACGAAGTGGCAGGTCGCGCAGCCGAGCGCCTTGAAGTGGCGCTTCCCCATCCGATGGTCGCCGCGCACCGACGGCTCGCGCCGCACCCCCGTCGAGGCCGCGCGCTGGAGGTAGTCGGTCACGATCCACGCCTCGACCGTACCCTTCCGATCGCCGGAGAAGAGGGCCGGCATCCGCGCGCCCGCCTTGACCTTCGAGGGATCGGCCAGCCACGCGAGCATCCACGTGCGGCCCGCGCGGTCGCCCACGTCGGCGATCGACGGCCCCTGGGGCGGATCGTCCACTCCCGGGAACGACGAGGCGTGGCAGCGCGCGCAGCCGAACCTCGCGACCGCCTCGCGGCCGCGCTCGGGGAGCGGATCGGGCCCGTCCTTCACGACGTGCCGGAGCCGCCACGCGGGGAGCGGCTCGCGCGCGAAGGTCTTCCCTTCCCAGTGGATCTGGAGCCGCGCCGGCACGCCGGCGAGCGACCGGTAGCGGATCTCGAGCTCATAAGGGCCGGGCCTGCGCTCGACGGCGGGCGCGCCCGCGATCCACGCATCCTCGCGATCCGACCTCGCCTCGAGCACCGTCGCGCCTCCCAGCGTCACCTTGACCTCGCCCCCCAGGTGGGCGCCGAAGGCGATCGCGTCGGCGTCGACGATCGAGAGGAACCCTTTCCAGACGACCTCGAACGGCCCGGAGGCGATGCGCGGGTGGGGGCTGGAGCGACCGAGCGAGAAGGCGGGTTTCAGGTCGACGCGCGTCAGGGTGCCGCCGTCTCTTTCGAGCGACCGATAGGTGGCGACCAGGCCGGGCCGCTGTTCGTCCTGGGGAGCGGCGCCCATCAGGAGCAGCAGGACCGAGATCGCCGCGGCACGCATGGCTCGCCTCCCGGCTAATAGTACGCCCCGCGACGCCTATTCACCACAAAGCCACAAAGGACGCAAAGACCCCGCTCTTTCTTCCTCTTCAAGAAAGTCTTCTTTGTGTCCTTTGTGGCTTTGTGGTGAGTTTCATCTTTGTTCGCTCCGGGTCTTTGCGACCACCTCGGCGAACGCGCGGGCATTGGCGGTGATGACCTCCCAGCGCTTCTCCTTCACCGCCTTCTTGTCGACGATCTCGCCCCCCACGGCGATCGCCGCAGCGCCGGCGCGCAGGAAGTCGGCGGCGTTCGCGAGCGTGACGCCGCCCGTCGGGATCATCTCGATCTGCGGGAGCGGCGCCTTGAGGGCTTTGATATAGTCCGCCCCGCCCATGTTGCCGCAGGGGAAGACCTTCACGAAGTCTGCGCCCGCCTCCCACGCGGCCAGGATCTCGGTGGGCGTCAGGCCCGCCGGGATCGAGACCTTCCCGTAGCGGCGGGTCATCTCGATCACCTTCACGTTGAGCGTCGGGCTGATCAAATACTCGGCGCCCGCCAGGATCGCCAGGCGCGCGGTCTCGGGATCGAGCACCGTCCCGGCCCCCAGGAGCACCTTGTCGCCCAGCTGCGAGGCGAGCGACTCCAGCACCTTAAGCGCTCCCGGGACCGTCATCGTGATCTCGACCGTCGAGACCCCCGCGGCGCGGATCGCCTCGACCACCTTGAGCGCCTCCTCGGGGGAGGTCGCCCGCACGATGGTGACGAGCCCCGTGTCGATGATGGTCTTCAGAACCGCGGCCTTGTTCATGCTGACCCCATTAAGATGCCACAGGGCCACAGAGACGGACTTATAAAAAGGTTTTCTTCTCTGCGCCTCTGCGCCTCTGCGGTTTTCTTCATCTTTGGACCCTTGCCCCGCCGCCTTTCATCAGCTCCTCGACCTCCTCCCGCGTCGCCCAGTTGATGTCGCCGGGCGTCGTGTGCTTGAGCGCCGAGAAGGCCAGGCCGAACTTGAGGCCGTACTCGATCGAGTTCCGGGTCGCGATCCCGTAGAGGAGCCCCGCGCTGAACGAGTCGCCGCCGCCCAGGCGGTCGACCACCTCGAGCTCGTACTTGCGGTCCTCGTAGATGGTCGTCCCCTCGAGCGCCATCGCGGTCCAGACGTTCTTGAGCACCGACGGGCTCTCGCGCATCGTGACGGCCACGGCTTTCAGCTTGAACCGCTCCTGCAGCTTTCGGAGAATCTCGCGGTAGGCGTCGGCCGAGAGGGCCTTGTACGCGTCGTCGTGGCCGGCGGCGGCGATCCCGAAGAGCGCCTTCGGGTCCTCCTCGTTGGTGATCAGGAGGTCGACGAGCGCCATGAAGGGCTCCTGCACCTTGCGGGCCTGCTCGGCGCTCCAGAGCTTCTTTCGGAAATTGAGGTCGTAGCTGACGCGGCAGCCGGCGGCCTTGGCGGCCTCGAGCGACTCGCGCGTCACGGTCGCGGCGTTCGCGCTGAGCGCGGGGGTGATGCCGGTCGTGTGGAAGAGCTTCGCGCCCGCGAGGACCTTCTTCCAGTCGACCTCGCCCGGCTTGATCTCGGCGATCGCGGAGGGCGAGCGGTCGTAGAGGACGCTGCTCGCGCGCGGCGAGGCGCCCTGCTCGAGGAAGTAGAGCCCGACGCGGCCTTCTTTCGTCCAGATGATGTGCGAGGTGTCCACGCCCTGCTCGCGGGCCTTGTTGGCGATGCGACGGCCGAGCGGGTTGTCGGGCAGCCGCGAGACCCAGGCGGTTTTGAGCCCGAGCCGCGCCCCCGCGCAGGCCACGTTGTACTCCGCCCCGCCGATCTGGAGGTCGAGGGAGGCGGTCTGCTCGAGGCGCTGGAAGTTCGGGGGCGAGAGTCGGATCATCGCCTCGCCGAAAGTGACCAGATCGTGCATGATTGGCCAGCATACCGGTCCGGCTCCCGGCCGTCCACAATCCCACGCCAGAGCAGAAAGATTCACCACAAGGGCACAAAGGACACAAAGAAGACATCCCTTTAAGAGGGAGAGAGAACGGGTACTTTGTGTTCTTTGTGACTTTGTGGTGCAAGATATAGAATGTCCCCCGCATGAAGGCCCTCGTCTACACGGCTCCCCATAAGGTCGAGATCCAGACGCTCGCGGATCCGTCGCCCCGCGCCGACGAGGTCGTGGTCCGCGTCCGGGCGGCGGGAGTGTGCGGATCGGACGTGCTCGGCTTCCTCGGGAAAAGCAAGAAGCGCGTGCCGCCGCTCGTCCTGGGCCACGAGATGGCGGGAGAGGTTTCGGCCGTGGGGGCGTCGGTGCGCGACCTGGCGAAGGGCGCGCGGGTCGCGATCATGCCGCTCATCACGTGCGGGACGTGCGAGCACTGCGCCCACGGGCGCAACTCGGTCTGCGAGAAGCGCGTCCTCCTCGGGATGAACGTCGCGGGCGGGTTCGCGGAGTACGTCGTCGCGCCGCGCACGTGCGTCTACCCGGTCCCGCGCGGGATGGACTTCCTCTCGGCCAGCATGGTCGAGTGCGTGGCCACGCCGGCCAACCTGTTCCTGAACCACGTGCGGCGGCCGATCCGGAACGCCGCGATCTTCGGCGCCGGGACGCAGGGGCTGCTCGCCCTCCAGCTGGCGCGCCTCCGCGGTGCGATGCAGGTCTACGCGGTCGACGTCCACGAGGCGCGGCTCGCCGTGGCGGAGCGCCTGGGCGCGCGGCCGGTCCACGGCAAGAAAGAGGACCCCGTCCAGGCGATCCTGGCCGCCACAGGCGGCCGCGGCTGCGACGTCGTGGTCGACGCCGCCGGATACTCGCCGGCCCGGCAGCAGGGGCAGAAGGTGACCGCGCGGGGCGGACTCCTCGCGTTCGTCGGCCTCTCCGATCCCACGACCGAGATCGACGTCCTGGACCTCATCAATCGCGAGATCGAGATCCACGGCATCTACGGCTACGCGCCCGGCGACTTCCAGCGGGCCCTCGAGTACGTGGCGGCCGGCCGGGTCGACGTGACCTCGTGGGTCCGCGAGTACCCGCTCGCGGAGGGCCAGCGGGTCTTCGACCAGCTCAGCTCCCAGCCGGGCGATCTCGTCAAGGCCTCGCTCACCCCATGAAGATCGTCGCGATCGACCCCTTCTACCTCAAGATCCCCCGGGTCACCGACGCCGCCGACGGAACGCAGGACAGCTTCCTCGTGCGGATCCGGACCGACAACGGCCTGGAGGGCTGGGGCGAGTCGGACGCCTCGCCGCTCGTCTCGCTCGCCGCCTACTGCTGCCCGATGTCCCACGGCAACATCATCTCGATCCGGGAGTCGCTCGAGGGGGAGACGGTCGAGTCGGTGGAGGACATCCGCCGGCTGCACGCGAAGGTTCTCCGGAACGGCCTCGATCTCCAGCAGATCCACCACGCCTACAGCGCGGCCGACCTGGCGCTCTGGGACCTCCTCGGCAAGCACCTGGGCCAGCCGGTCTACCGCCTGCTCGACGGCGCGGAACCACACCCGAAGCAGCCATATGCCTCGGTGCTCTTCGGCGACACGCCCGAGGCGACGCGCGAGAAGGCCGCCGAGCTCCGCCGCGCCGGCTTCAGGGCCGCCAAGTTCGGCTGGGGCCCGATGGGCAAGCTCGGCCGGGAGAACGACGTCGCCCTCGTCCGCGCGGCGCGCGAGGGGATGGGCGACGACGCCACAGTGCTGATCGACGCCGGCGTGGTCTGGCGCGAGGACGACGCCGTGGTCTTCGAGCGCGCGGCCGACTTCGCACCCTTCCGGATCGGCTGGCTTGAGGAACCTTTTCTCGGGGACGCGATCGAGGCCTATCGCCGGCTGCGCGAGCGGAAGCCCGCGGTGCCGATCGCGGCGGGCGAAGGGAGCGGCCGGTACCGCGACGCGGAGGACCTGCTGCAGAACGGCGGGGTCGACTTCGTGCAGATCGATGTCGGCCGGATCGGCGGAATCACCCCGGCCCACCGGGTGCGGAAGCTCGCCGAGTCGCGCGGGGTGACGTATGTCAACCACACCTTCAAGTCCCACCTGAGCCTCGCGGCGTCGATCCACGTCTTCGCGGCGGTCGAGCGCTTCCGGCTCCTCGAGTACTGCGTGGGCGGATCGCCGCTCGCGACCGATCTGGTGAACGAACCCCTTGAGCGGGGCCCTGACGGTCTCGTGCGGGTTCCGGAGCGCCCGGGCCTGGGCGTGACGGTCAACCTGGAAACGGTGAAGAAGTACGTCCACGCGGTGAAGATCGAGCTGGCGGCGAAGACGATCTTCCGCCAGCCAGAGCCCTGAGGGGGGTGGCGCAAATCAAGCAGGCAGGTTTACGCCACC
>CAZSCC010000561.1:0-1797 GCA_964604905.1 uncultured Planctomycetales bacterium | reverse complement strand
GGACGCTTCGGAAGGAGTCAGTCAAAGATGGCAGGCATCACGCTCACCGCTCTCGCAGCAGAGAAGATCGGCAACCTCTGCGCGGAGCAAGCAGGCGAGGGACTGCGTGTCCGAATCGTCGGAGGCGGCTGCTCCGGCTTGACCTATCAGATGAAACTGGACGAGCCCCGGGAAGGCGACCGGGTATTTCAGCGGGACGATGCACGGCTGATCGTGGATCGAAAATCCTTCCTTTACCTACAGGGCACCGAACTCGACTTCTCCGATAGTCTCACGAACTCAGGCTTCACCCTGCACAACCCCAACGTTAAGCGCTCATGCGGCTGCGGATCTTCGTTCTCCGTGTGAGCTCAAGGAGGGACGGAAGATGTCTGCGACGGCGTGGACAAGGTCATCCCCGTCGACGTGTACGTCCCCGGCTGCCCACCGCGTCCGGAAGCGCTCACGGAGGGCATCCTCAAGCTGCAAGAGAAGATGATGGCAGAGAAGTGGCTGGTGAAGGCTTGACCGATGAACTCGCTCGGCGCGCGGCAGGGGCCCTGCGTACAACTTCGAGGAAGAACGATAAGTATTCCAGCATCTCTCCAAGCAACCCGGACAGACCAGAAAGGAAGAATTATGGCCCTAAGCGAACCTCTCCAAAAGTACATCTCCGAGCTCGTGGAGCAAAACCGGGTCGTCCTCTTCATGAAGGGGACGCGCCAGATGCCACAGTGCGGGTTCTCCGCCCAGATCGTACAGATCCTCGACGGGCTACAGCCAAGCTACGAAACAGTCGACGTGCTTGGTTCGCCCGAGATCCGGGATGGGATCAAGGAGTTCTCCCAGTGGCCGACCATCCCCCAACTCTACGTCGATGGGAAGTTCGTTGGAGGCTGCGACATCGTTCGCGAGATGCATGCTTCCGGGGAGCTCCAGAAACTCATCGGCGCGAAGCTCTCGGAGCCGATGATCGACGGCGTCTTACGATGAGCGAGGCCGCCACCAAGACGTTCGAAGCTGCCGTGGCAGAGGCGGGTGGAGATTCGCTGCGCCTCCAGATCGACAACCCGAACGAGCCGCCGAGGGTGACGCAAGTGACCGCACCCGAACTCAAGTCAATGCTCGATCGCCGGGAGATTGTCCTCTTCGATGTCAGGCCGGAGAACGAGCGCGCGGTCGCTAGCATTGCTCTGGCGCGCCCGCTCGATGCGGCTGGGCAGGAGTACTTGTTTGGACTCCACCACGGCACGCCTATCGCGTTCCATTGCCACCATGGAATCCGCAGCGAGGAAGCTGCCCAGCAATTGCTTCGCGAAGGCTTCCGAAATGTCTACAACCTCGAGGGTGGCATCGACGCGTGGTCGCAGAACATCGATCCCACGGCGACGCGTTACTGAGGTACGAAGGAGACAAGCATGTCGTCCCATCCGACTGACTTCCAAGGCTCCGTCGTTGACGCGCTCCGCGAGGCCATCGAGCGACAGATCCCCGATTCACGGGCCGAGGTGAGCGGCGGAGGCGGGCACTTCAACATCGAGGTGACGTCGACCACGTTCGCCGGCAAGAGCATGCTGGAGGGCCAGCGCATGGTGTACGGCGCAATTGCCCACCTAATGAAAGGCGAGATGGCTCCGGTGCACGCCGTCGACAGTCTGAAAACCCGGACGCCCGCTGGGCCCGCCTAACCTGGACGGTGCAATGGTGGAAACTGGACGCAGAAGTCCTCCGTCTGGTGGATGCTGATGAAGGCTTGACCGATGCCGGATCGTCTGGACGCCATCGAGTACCACGAGCCCACGAAGCATTCCGTCGTCA
>CAZSCC010000560.1:0-12823 GCA_964604905.1 uncultured Planctomycetales bacterium | reverse complement strand
AAGGTTCGGGCGGATGCTAGGGCTGCGCCCCCTAGAGCATCTTCACGTACTCCTCCTTCCAGTCCCCCACCGTGTCGGCCGGGCCGACCAGCTTGAAGAACCAGAGGCCGTCGGCCGACTCGGCGATCGCGCCCAGCATGCGGGCGTTCTCGATGGGGTCGCCGTTGAAGCCGGGCGTGTAGGTCCCCTTGAGGTCGACCAGCGTGACCTTGACCTTCCCCTCGATCGCCTCGGGCTTCGCCTCGGCGCCCCCCATCTGGGCGGACCAGCGCTTGAGGTTGGCCTCGATGCCGCCGGCGCCCTTCCCGAAGAACGAGAGCGTGAGCTCCGCGTCCTTCGCCTTCTTCTCCTTGTCGGGGACCTTGTACTGCGCCTTCCGCATGGTCGAGGAGGGAGTCTCCTTGGTCCACTCCTTGGGCGCCTCAAACTTGATGATCTTGTCGTCCTGCGCCGCGAACGCCGTCGCCAGCAGGGCCGCGAGTGCCAGCTTCATCCTTGCCTCCCTTTCGGTGTTCCCACCATAATACGTTCGAAACGTTTGAAAGGCGACGAGAGTTACACCCGGTATGAGATCCACCCTCGCGATCGCAGCCCTTCTCCTGGGGCCCGCTGCCGCCCAGGAGGCCAAGCGGTCCCCCAACGTCCTCATCCTCCTTTGCGACGATCTCGGGTACGGCGACCTCGGCTGCTTCGGCAACCCGACCATCCAGACCCCCAACCTCGACCGGCTCGCCGCGGGCGGGCTCAAGTTGACGAACTACTACGCCCCCATGCCCGTCTGCTCGCCCTCCCGCGCGGCGATGCTCACCGGCCGCAACCCCAACCGCTACGGCATCCACGACTGGATCCCGCTCAATTCGAAAGTCTGCCTCCCCAAGGAGGAGATCACGGTCGCGAAACTTCTCAAAGGTGCCGGCTACCGCACCGGCCACGTCGGGAAGTGGCACCTCAATTCCCGCATGGACGGCTCCGAGCCCACCCCCGGCGACCACGGGTTCGACCACTGGATGTCCACCCAGAACAACGCCGCTCCCAGCCACGAGAACCCGGACAACTTCGTCAAGAACGGGAAGCCCGCCGGCCCGATGCAGGGCAACTCCTCCACCCTCATCGTGAACGAGGCGATCGAGTTCCTCAAGGCCGCGCCCGACAGGCCCTTCGCGCTCTTCGCCTGGTTCCACGCCCCGCACGAGCCGGTCGCCACCCCCGAGGAATTCAGGAAGCTCTATCCCGGCGCCGCCTCCCCCGACCAGGCGACCTACTACGGGAGCGTCACCCTGATCGACCACGAGGTGGGCCGCCTGCTCGGGGCGCTCGACGAACTCAAGGTCCGCGAGACCACGCTCGTCTTCTTCACGAGCGACAACGGGCCGGAGACGCTCAACCGCTACAAGACCGCGAACCGATCCCACGGCTCGCCGGGGCCCTTGAAGGGGATGAAGCTCCACCTCGCCGAGGGCGGGACGCGCGTGCCGGGCATCCTCTCGTGGCCGGGGCGCACGAAACCGGGCACAGTCTGCGACGAGCCGGTCTTCGGCACCGACCTCCTCCCGACCCTCTGCGAGATCGCGGGGATCAAGCCCCCCGCCGACCGAGCGCTCGACGGCGCGAGCTTCCTTCCGATCCTCGAGGGGAAGCCTGTCTCGCGGAAGGTCCCGATGCTCTGGCGCTACGACAAGGCGATCGGGGGACCGTGGAAGTTCGCGACGCGCGAGGGGCCGTGGAAGCTGCTCGCGACCGCGGCCTTCGACCGCTTCGAGCTCTACAACCTGGGGGACGACCTCGGGGAGAAGCGGGACCGGGCCGCCCAGGAGGAAGCCCGCGTGCGCGAGATGGCCGGGCGGATGAAGGCGCTCTGCGACGACATCCGCGGGAAGTGACGGGGGGGGGAGAACCGGCCCCTCATGGACCGGCGGCGACCCTCCCGCCCTTGTCGATGTGCTCGCGCGCCCGCTCGAGGAGCGATTTCGCGAGGCTGATGGCCTCGTTCCTGCAGCTCTCCGGGTCCTCCAGCCACTGGGTCACGCGGTGGCGGCCGTGGGTAGAGCCCATGAGGATCGCGAGCGCGACCTCCTCCGCCTCTCCCTGCCAGCCCCCGGAGATCTTCTCGAGGTAGACCCGCAGGTTCCCGGCCAGGACCTCGTGCTTCGATCTCGCCTCCCGGATCCTCTCGCGCATCGCGTACGCCGCGCCGGCGAACTCCCCGGGCTTCCCCGATTTCTTCAGGCGCTCCAACTCCCCGATCTGGCCCCGCAGCTCCTCGTGACGCAGCGCGACCAGCGCGTGGACCTCCCAGGCGGCCGGCGCGGGCCGGGGTCCCTCGAGCGCACGGCGCAGCTGCTGGACGATCTCGAGGTCCTCCAGGAACTGCGGCTGGAGCCGCGCGGTAACCCGGATCTCCGCCGGCGGAGCGGGCCGGACGACGGTGACCTCGGCGAAAGCCGGCTTCGGAGGCGGTGCCGGCTCCTGGGGTTTGAGCACGATATCCGGCTCAGGCACGGGAACGGGAACTGAAGCGGGAGCGGGAGCGGAAGCGGGCGGCGGTGGCGGAGGTGGCGGCGGCGCCGTGGCCATCGGCGGCAGGGGATCGGGAATGGATACGACCGACGTCCTCCGCGCCTCCATGAGGGCCTTGCAGTAGGCATCCGCCATGCGGCCCATCAACTGGATTCGCAACGCCACCTCGGGCCCCTGGCTCGCGGGGTCGGCCACCCACTTCGTGGCCGACTCCCGTCCGCGCGCCGAGCTCATGATGAAGACGAGCGCGAGCTCGAGGCGCATGCCGTCCCTCATCCCCGGGTGCCTGGAGAGGAACGGCCTGAGGTCGGAGGCGAGGCCGTAGAGCTCGCGGCGGATGTCGAGGAGCTTCTCGTGCAGCTCGAGGCCGATCGTCGCGGGCTGCCCCGCGGCCCTGAGATCCGTCAGTCGCTTCACCTCGTCGAGCACGAGCTGCCGGCTGGCCTTGAGGAGCGTGAAGATTTCCCAGAACTCGGGACGGAGCGGCCCGGACCCCAGGAACATGGAGCAGCGCTCCACGCCCAGGAGTTCTTCCACGATCTTCGGATCGACCGGGTATGCAGTATCCCCCATCGCAGCCTGCCCGTATCCTCCCGCCGCCTCGAAACTCAATCCATAGCCGAAGCGAGAAGGAATGTAAATGAACTTCGAACCGGCCCTACCGGCCCGTTGCGAGCGGGTCGCCCCACTCCTTCTGCAGGCGGGCGAGCGCTCCGCGGAGGCGGTCGACGGTGGCCGCGTGGCCCGGCTCCCCGGCGAGGCTGCGGGTCTCTTCGGGGTCGTCGGCCAGATCGAAGAGCTGGGTCGTTTTCTTTCCCGCCACGTCGTACTCGATCAGCTTCCACCGCTCGTCCTGCACGGCGCGCTGGAAGCTTCGGTAGGCGAAGAGGAGGGTCTCCCGGTGCTTCTCCTTCTCGCCCGCGAGCAACGGGGCCAGGCTCCGGCCGTCCAGCCCCGCGGGCCGCGCGATCCCGGCCTTCTCCAGGACCGTCGGCATCACGTCCAGGAGGTAGCACATCGCCTCCGACCGCTTCCCTTTCGGGATCCCCGGGCCGCGCATCACCAGAGGAACGTGCACGCTGGGGTCGTAGACGTTCTGCTTCCCGAAGAGCCCGTGGCGCCCGAGGGCAAGCCCGTTGTCGCCCGCGAAGACGACGATCGTCTCCTCCGCGAGGCCCTTCTTCTTCAGGGCGTCGAGGATGCGGCCGATCTCGGCGTCGAGGTGGCTGATCATGCCGTAGTAGTCGGCGACGTGCCGGCGAACGACCTCGGGAGTCCGCGGCCAGGGCGCGAGCTGCTCGTCGCGCACCTTGAGCTCGCCGTTGTCGAAGGGATGCTCGGGGAGAAAGCTCTTCGGGAGCGTCAGTCTCGCGGGGTCGTACAGGTCCGCGTATTTCCGGGGCGGCGTGCGAGGGTCATGGGGGGAGGTGAAGGCGCAGTAGAGGAAGAACGGCGTGCCGCCCTTGTGGTTTTCCAGGAACCGCACGGCGCCGTCGGCGAACATCTCGGTCGAGTACTTCTCGCCGATCCGTTCGCGCTCCTTGCCGTACTTCCCCGCGGGGTCGAAGTCCTGGACGCGGACCTTTGCCTGGTCGCTCATCCCGCCGAAGAAGACCGGCCCGCCGTCGGCGAAGCCGCGCGCGTAGGTCCTGGGGCCGTTGTGCCACTTGCCCGTGCCGAACGTGACGTAACCCGCGTCGCGCATCAGCTCGGTCCACAGGGGCGCGCCGTCGGGGATCCCCTTGGGCATCCGGAAGAAGTGGCGCCCGGTCATCAGCATCGCGCGGCTCGGGACGCAGACCGCGGGCTGGTCGCCCCCGGGGATGTAGGCGCGCGTGAACGCCGTCCCCTCGCGGACGAGCGCATCGAGATGGGGCGTGACGATCTCGGGATTCCCGAGCTCCCGGATGGTGTCGAACCGCTGGTCGTCGGCGAAGAGGAACAGGACGTTGGGCTTCTTCCCTTCCTGGACCGCCCCCAGGAGGGCGAGCGCCCAAACGAGCCCGATCCGCATGCAGTTCTAACACCGGGGCGGGCGGAACCACGCAACAAAACAGACGGTCTGTTTTGTTGCCTCGTTAGTTCTTGGTGCTCAAGGGTTTATCGTATTGACCTTCGAGGGTGAAGGAGACGCCCATCGGGTTGGGATGGGCATCGTCCTTGTGGCGCAGGCCCCTCCGGAGGCCGACCGCGACCAGCTCGAAGAAGCCGAACCGCTTGGCGACCGTGTCGTAGACCGCCTTGCCATGCAGGGTGCATTCGAACCCGTAGAGTCCTTCCACGTCGATCCGGTGGTCGCCCGTCACCGCGAGTTGCGTGCCGTGCGCCTTGGGGTCGTACCCGGGCGTCCCCTCCTCCAGGGTCATCTCACCGTGGAACCGGACCGTGATCCGCGAGTCCTTGGAGGCGATCGTCTCCGTCGTCATCGACGCCTTCTTGAGGAACCCCTCGCTCCGGTAGCCCGCGCTGTTCCCCCGCGCGAAGTCCGAGAGGTGCTTCCTCGCGATCTTCCGCAGCAGCTCCTCCGGGACGTTCGACTTGGACCCGCCTTGCGGCACGAGCTCCATCGCCTCCTTATCGGTGAGTTCGAGGAAGCTCTGGTTCCACATGGCCTGCTCCTCGGGGGTCTTGCCGGGATGCTGGACCGCGCCGCGCGGGAGGTCCCGCGCGTTGACCTGGAGGAGCAGCCCCGCCCTCGCCGCCGCCTCGGGCCACGTGAACTTCTCCTTGCGCGGCGGAACGGGCTTCGGCTTGTATCCACGCTTCGCCGCGATCTCGCCCCACTTCTTGAGACCGTCCGTCATCAGCTTGACGACGGGCTCCTTCGGCCGCGACAGGAAGTGAAAGCCGAGTGCCTCGCCGTCCGGCGTCATGAGGTAGAGCCCGTGGGCGCGGCCGCCGTCCGCGGGCCCGCCCGCCTTGTGGAAGAACTCGCTCGCGGGGCCCTTCCCCGTCGCAAGCGTCCACACCTCGGCCGTCACCGGAAGGAACTGCGCCGCCAGCCTCTGCACCTCGTCATCCGACCAGACGAACTGCCGCGCGATCACCGTGTTGACCGACGGCGCCATGTCGACCAGGCCGAGCGGGTTCCCCTGGTCGCTCCAGAGCAGGATCGGCCGCTGGAGCGCCTTCGCCTCCTCGACCGCCGCCAGGAAGTCGGTCCGCCACGGGATCCGCTTCCACTTGAGCTCCTCCGCGGAGGGTCGGACGAAGTCCACCCACGGCTTGTAGGTCTTGTCGTCCAGCTTCGGGACCTGCCCCGCCTGGGCGAGCAGGATCAGCAGCAGGATCCCCCTCATGGCCCGCCCGCCTTCGGCTCCGCGGGCTTCTTCTCCTCCGGCGGCGGCGGCGCGCCAAGCCCGAGCCCCAGCCCGGTCGCCGGCTTGTCGACCGCCTTCTCGTACTGGTCCTCGATGATGAACGCGATCCCCAGCGGCGACGGCGGCTCGTTGAAGCGGAAGTTCACCGCGGTCCCGCCCTTCCGCATCCCCGCGGAGACGAGTTCGAAAAGCCGGAAGCGGTTGGCCCGCGAATCGAAGATCGCGCGGCCGTACAACCGCGCGTCGTAGCCGTGCTTCCCGTCGTCCGCCGCGAACTCGCCCTCGAAGCGCACCGTGACCCCGCCGTCGCGGTTGGAGACCGCCTCCGCGGTCAGCGCCGCCTTCCGGATCGACGCGTCGGTCCACGGCTCGGTCTGGCCGCGGACGTCGTCCACCAGCGTCTCCTTCGCGATCTTGCGGAAGAGCGCGTCTGGGACCGCCGACTTCGCGCCTCCCTTGGGGAGGAGCGACAGCATCTCGTCCTGGGTGAGGTCGATCCACGTCTGGTTGTAGGCCTTCTTGTACTCGGCGGGCCCCGGGTACCGCTCGCCCTTGAAGGGGAGATCGCGCGAGACGACCTGGAGGATGAGCGCCCCCTTCTGGCCCGCGTCGCCCCCCGCGCTCCTCGCCAACCCCTCCGCGCCCCACGTCCGATTCGGCGCGCGCGGCGGGATCGGCTTGGACTTGAGCCCCTTCTTCGCCGCGATCTCGCTCCACTTCTTGAGCGCGTCCTTGAGGAGCGCCATCGTGTCGGCCTTCGTGTGGCGCGCGAAGTGGCCGCCCAGGAACTCGCCGTCGGGGGTCATCGCGTAGACCCCCTGCTTCGTCGTCGCGCCGAAGCTGATCGACCCGGAGGCCTTCTTGACGAACTCCTTCCAGAACTTCGCGCCCGGAGTGTCGGCGTGGTCGAGCGCCCACACCTCGTCGGCCACGCAGAGGAAGTTCTTCGCCAACACCTGCACGTCGTCTTCGGACCAGACCCTCCGGCCCAGGACGCCGTTGTTTCAGGTGAGCCCGCACGGATGGCCGTTCATGGCCCAGAGGAGGATCGGACGCTGGAGCGCCTTCGCCTCCTGCGCGGCCGCGCCGAGTTCGGGCCGCCAGCCCAGGCGCTCCCACTTCGCCTCGTCCGCGTTCGGGAGGATGAACTCCAGCCAGCCCTTGAGGTTCTTCTCGTCGAGGACCGGCGCGTCCTCCTGCGCGCGCGCCGCCGTTGCGCCCGACAACAACGCCAGAACTGCGAAGATCCCGCTCCTCATGTCCCGCTCCTGTCCCCTGCGCCTACCGACTCTCGGCCGGCGGCGGAATCGTCCGGGCCGCCGGTCGGGCGGCCTGCCGCGTGGAAAGCCAGATCGAATCGATGCGGATCGACGGATGCACGGTGTAGACCCGGATCGTCTGCGGGCCCGTCTTGTGGAATCGGAGGACGATCGGCTCCTTGTCGGGCTTGCCCTCGTCGAACGCACCGCTGCTCCAGGCGTAGCCGTTCCAGGAGGCCAGGCCGGTGAAGACGAACGCGTTCGTCGGAGCCGTGCCGAAGAAGGGCGACTTCTGGCTCATCGCGCAGTCGCGCGGGTCGACCGTCGCCATCTCGCGGAGCCACTTGTCGCCCGTCGCCAGGCTGGTCGAGCGCATCCAGAGGCGGTACTCGCGCTCGGCGCTCGCGTGGAACGTGAAGACCGCGTACGACGGCCGGTTCTCCACGTGGTCGATCGCCTTGAACGGCACCTTCGCGACCTGGAGCGCCGAGCCGCTCGACGCGTTCCGGTCCGGCATGAGGACCCATTCGTCCCCCACGATCCTCGCCTGCGACGCCGGGAGGACGATCTCGTCCGGGTGGGCGATCCGGGCCGACGGCTCGACGCCCGGGGCGGCGACGGCGAAGCTCCCTGCCGCGACGTCGGCGGCCTTCCCGCCCGTCCGCGTGAGGCGGACCTTGCCTTCCGTCACCTCGAGCCGCGTCTGCGCGCCGACCTCAAGGCGGAACGCGGTGCCCAGCACGCGCGCCTCGCCGTGGGGCGTGGCGAAGACCATCGGGGCGTCGGCCGGCTGCTTCGCGGCCTCCACGACGACGACGCCTTTTACCAGGATGACCCGCTTTCCCTTCCGGTCGCTGACCTCGCGGATCAGCGTGTCGGGGCCGATCTCCACGCGCGTGCCGTCGGCAAAGAGGGCGACCGCGGAGCCCTTCGGGCCGCACTCGACCCCCTGTCCCACGAACAGGCTCTGGCCGGCCGCAAGCGGCGTGCGGGTCTCGCCGTCGAGGCGATGGACGTCGCCCCGAGCGGCCGGGACGCTGGCCGCGGCGACCCGGGTCTCGACCTCCTTGGGAGGCGCGGGCGGCGTCTTCTTCTCGGGCGCGACGGGCACGACCGGAGGCGGCGCAGGCCTCGGCGGTTCGGGCGGCTTGGGCGTTTCGCGCGGCGGCACGGACTTCGGCGCCTCCGGGACTTTCGGCTCCTCCCGCGGCGGCGCGGGCAGCTCCTCGGGAGGCTCGGGAGTGACGGGGGCGACCGCCCGCGGCGGGGCGTCCACCATCTTCAGCGGCTCTCTCCGGACGGAGCCGGAGGTCACGACGACGACCGCGACCGCGACCAGCGCGGCGGCGGCGATCGCGAAGGGCAGCCACGCCGCGCGCGCCGGCGATCTACGAGCCGGGGCGCGCCGACCTTCGAAAGCGCGGAGGAAGGTGCTCTCCTCCCGTTCGGCCGCCTGCCGCTCGTTGAAGCTCCGGACGAAGGATTCGTCGTCGATGCCCTCCAGCGCCTGGCCGAGAAGCCCCTCGAACTCCAGCTCGCGGACGATGCGCCGCGAAGTCTCGTCCCCCGCGCGGATCGCGGCCGCCAGGAGCCGCGCATCCGCATCGGAGATCGTCCCGTCGCGATAGGCGTCGATCTGGCGGGAGAGTTCCTCGGCGTTCATGCCTCGGGCACCTCGATCCGGCGACCCATGCATTTCTGCAGGGCGGCGCGGATGCGGAAGAGGGTCATGGAGAGCGCGGCGGCGCTCCGGCGGAGGCGCCGCGCGAGGTCGTTCACGGGGATGCTGCGCTTGTAGCGCAGGTCGATCAGCTCGCGCTGCGGAGCGTCGAGCCGGTCGACGCATTTCTGGAGCGCGCGGACCTCTTCGGAGACCTCGTCCAGGGCGGTCTCGTCCTCGACCCACTGCTCATCAAGGGCCTGCTCAACGAGGGCGACGGCGGCGCTCAGGCGGACCCGCCGGGCGCGGAAGAAATTGAGCATGCGGTTCCGGCAGACGGCGCGGAGCCACGGGCCCAGCTCCTGCTCGGGATTGAATCGCTGGAGGTTCTTGAGCGCGTCGACCAACGCGTCCTGGACGATGTCGAACACGTCCTCCGCGCGGTGGACCGAGCGGGCGACGAACGCGCGGAGGCGCGCCTGGTAGAGCTTGACGATCTGCCCGAACGCCTCGCGGTCGCCGCGCTGGGCCTTGAGGACCAGTTCCCGTTCATCCATAGAGTTCTTTGGTCTCTAAACGGCCGGGCGGGCGATCTAACGTCGATTCACTCGACCTGGAAGGGATGCTGGGCGACGACGACGAGGTCGCCTTCCGGGTTGTATCCGAAGATCCGGAGGGTGGCCGTTCCGGGGGAGCCCTTCGAGCGGAGGTCGAGTGCCTGGAGGCTCCGCCCCTTATGCCGGGAGCCCGGGAGGCCGACCCAATCGACCGACCAGTAGAAAAAGACATCCGGCTGCACCTCGCCCTGCGCGTTCCTCGCCTCCGCCGTGAAGACGATGTCCTGGCCGAGCCGGATGCGTTCGGGCGCGCGGAACGACCAGGTGAAGTCCTCCTTCGTGGCCCAGGTCTTGCAGCCGACGAGCGCCAGGAGCAGGATCGCGCAGATCTTCGCGGACGATCTCATGCTAATCCTCAAATCTCAGCGCCTCGGGGCGCAGGAAGTCGAAATCGCAGCCGAGGTGGGCCTGCTGGACGTGATCGTGGTAAAGCCGGTCGTAGCCGCGCTCGGGGCGCGGCCGCGCGGGCGCCTTCCGCTTCTCGAGTTCCTTCGCGTCGACCAGCAGGTTGAGCTGCTTCTTGTCGACCGAGAGTTCGATCCGGTCGCCGCTGCGGACGAGCCCGAGCGGGCCTCCCACCGCGGATTCCGGGGAGACGTGGAGCACGACCGTCCCGAACGCGGTGCCGCTCATCCGCGCGTCGGAGATCCGGACCATGTCCTTCACGCCAGCGAGCTTCTTCGGGATCGGGAGCGCCCCCGCCTCGGGCATGCCGGGGCCGCCGATCGGCCCGGCGTTCTGGAGTACCAGGATGTCGTCGGGCTTCACGTCGAGGTCCGGCGAATCCACCCGCGCGGCCATGTCTTCCAGCGATGTGAAGACCACCGCGCGGCCGGTGACGTTGAGGAGCGCCGCGGTCGCGGCCGACTTCTTGATCAGCGCGCCGTCGGGCGCGAGCGTGCCCTTGAGCGCGACCAGCGCGTCCCGTTCGAGGAGCGGCTTCGCGGCCGGCCGGATGACCGTCTGCCACGCCGGGTACGCGCCCCCGATCAGGTCGCCCAGCTTCTTCCCCGTGACCGTCAGGCAGTCGAGGTGGAGGCGGTCCTTGAGCTCGCGGAGGACGACGGGCAGGCCGCCCGCGCGGTGGAAGTCCTCCATGTAGCCTTCGCCGCTGGGTTTGAGATCCACGAGCACCGGGGTCGTCTTCCCGATTTCGTTCAGCTTCTCGAGGCCGAGCCGGATCCCGAGCCGGCCGGCGATCGCGGCGAGATGGATCACGCCGTTCGTCGAGCCTCCGATGGCGAGGAGGACGCGGAGGGCGTTCTCGAACGACTTCGCGGTCATGATCTTGTCGGGGGTCAAGCGATTCGCCGCGAGCGCCGTCGCGAGCTTCCCCGACTCCTCGCCGTGGCGGAGGCGGTCGGCGTGGACGGCGGGGACGGACGCGCCGCCGGGAAGCATCATCCCGAGCGCCTCGCCCACGCAGGCCATTGTGCTCGCGGTGCCCATGACGCCGCAGGTGCCGTTCGTGGTCGCGAGCTGGCCCTCGGCGCGGTCGAGGGTCGCGCGGTCGATCTCCCCGCGGCGGTACTTCCCCCAATAGCGGCGGCAGTCGGTGCAGGCGCCCACGCGCTCGCCGTCGATGCTGCCGGTCAGCATGGGCCCGGCGACGAGGAGCACCGAGGGCACGCCCGCGCTCGCCGCGCCCATGAGAAGCGCCGGGACCGTCTTGTCGCAGCCGCCCATCAGGACGACGGCGTCGAGCGGCTGCGCGCGGAGCATGACCTCGACGTCCATCGACATCAGGTTGCGGACGAACATGCTGGTCGGCGAGAGGAAGACCTCGCCGAGCGAGATCGTGGGGAACTCAAGGGGGAGGCCTCCCGCCTGCCAGACGCCGCGCTTGACGGCCTCGGCCAGCTCGCGGAACCCGCGGTGGCAGTTGTTGAGCTCGCTGTAGGTGTTGACGATGCCGACGATGGGCTTGCCGAGCGCCTCGCCCGAGTAGCCCATCGACTTGGCGAACGAGCGGCGGAGGAAGAGGGCGAACTCGCGGTCTCCGTATTCGGTCAACCGGTTCGCGTACCCGTGTTCGCTCATAGAAAGCAGCCGCACTGGCGCGGAGACTCGGAGAAATCTTGATCGTAGCCGTTCACGCGACTGAATCCCTCCAAAGAGGTTCCGCTCCGTGACTCTGTGCCTCTGCGGCCTCTTAGAGGCTGATCGAGACCAGCTTGGTTTCGAGGAACTCGTGGAGCCCCTCGGGGCCGCACTCGCGGCCGAGGCCGCTCTGCTTCATGCCGCCGAAGGGCGCCTCGGCCGTGGCGGGGGTGAAGTCGTTCACTCCGATGATGCCGAACTTGAGCCCCTCGTAGGCGCGGATCGCGGTCGACAGGTCGCGGGTCAGGACGAAGGCGGCGAGCCCATAAGGAGTGTCGTTCGCCTGGCGGAGCGCCTCCTCGAACCCGTCGGCCGCCGCCACCGGGAGGACAGGGCCGAAGACCTCCTCCCGCCAGAGGCGCATGTCGGGCGTCGCGCCGCGGAGGAGCGTGGGCTCGTAGAAGTACCCCCGCTCGAGGGCCTTCGGGCGGCGCGCGCCGGTCACGACCTGCACGCCCTTTCCGACCGCGTCGCCCACGAACGACTCGACCCGCTCGCGGCCGACCGCGTTGACCATCGGGCCCAGCGTGACCCCGGCATCCGCACCGTCGCCCACGACCAGGGCCTTCACGGCCGCCTCGGCCGCCTCGACGAACTTCTTCTCGATCGAGCGCCCGACATAGAAGCGCGCGGGCGAGATGCAGACCTGCCCGTTGTTCCTGAACTTGCCGGCGACGGCGAGCTTCGCCGCGGCCTCGGGGTCCACGTCGTCGAAAACGAGGACCGGCGCGGAGCCTCCGAGCTCGAGGGCGAGCCGCTTGATCCCCTCCGCCGCGCCCTTCATAAGAAGCCGGCCCACGCGCTGAGAGCCGGTGAAGCTGATCTTGTCGACGTGGGGGCTGTCGAGGAAGGCCTTCCCGATCGCCTCCGGATCGCCGTTCACGAGGTTGACGACGCCCTTCGGGAAGCCCGCGTCGGCCATCACGTTCGCGAGCGCCATGCCGCTCATCGGCGTCAGCTCGCTCGGGCGGCCGACGACCGTGCAGCCGGCGGCGAGGGCGGCGGACCACTTGCGGGCGGGGAGGAGCCCCGGGAAGTTCCAGGCCGTGATGGTGGCGACGACGCCGACGGGGGCGTGGATCGCCATCAGGCGCTTGGCGGGATTGCGTCCCGGGATGACGCGGCCATAGGCCCGCTTCCCCTCCTCGGCATACCAGTCGAAGATGTCGGCGGCGAGGCCCCACTCGCGCTTCGATTCGGCGAGGGGCTTCCCGCACTCGCGGGTCATGACGGGGGCGAGCTCGTCCTGACGCTCGCGAAGGAGCTCGGCGGCGCGCGCGAGGAAGGCGCCCCGCTCGTAGGCGGTGAGCGCGGCCCACTCCGGCTGGGCGCGCCGCGCGGCATCGATCG
>CAZSCC010000559.1:0-34441 GCA_964604905.1 uncultured Planctomycetales bacterium | reverse complement strand
CGAAGACCGCCCCCACCGAGAAAAGGAGCGCGAACCACTCCACCACGACGAAGTAGGTGGTCAGCTTGTCGAAGTCGCGGAGGACGAGGACGAGGACGATCGAGACCGCGCCCTGGATCAGGATGGACACATAGGGCGTGGCCCAACGGGGATGGGCGGTCCCCAGGAAGCCGAAGCTGAGCCCGTCCCGCGCCAGCGCGTACGAGACGCGCGGCTTGGCCAGGATGTTCCCGTTGAGCGCCCCGAAGACGCTGCACATGATGCACACGCCGATCATGACCGCACCGGGCCGGCCCAGGAGATCGCCCATGATCCGCTGGGGCACGCCGCCCGCTTCCTGGGCCATGGCGCCCACCGGCATCGCGTAGAAGTAGCCGATGTTCGCGCCCAGGTAGAGCACGACGATCGCCAGGATGCCCACCACGATGATCCGCTTCATCAGCTTCTCCGCGGCCACGACCTCCCCGGCGATCATGCTTACCGTCATCCACCCGTCGTAGGCCCAGATGACCGAGGCCGCCCCCGCGCCCAGCGTGGCGAACGTCACGGTCGAGCCCACGCGGTCGCCCACGTGGCCGAACGTACCCTTGACGAAGAAGAGCGAGGCGGCGATGAGGACCAGGAGCGCGGCCACCTTGATGACCGTGAAGAGCGACTGGATCGCCGATCCGAGCTTCGCCCCGAACAGATTCGCCACGGAGAGGACCGCGATCGTGGCGCTAGCGATCGCCGGCACGGCCCACGGCGAGGCCGCCTTGAGGTCGACGTCGCAGACCCCCAGCAGGAGTTCGGCGAAGAAGGCCGCCAGCGCGCCGACCCCCGCCGGCGCGGTGACCAGCAGGTAGATCCAGCCGAAGACGAAGGCCGCCGAGTCCCCGTACGCGGCGCGGAGGAATACATACGCGCCCCCCGTGCGGGGGAGCATCGAGCACAGCTCCGCGAGCGCGAGCGCCCCGAAGAGGCTGATGACTCCGAACGCCCCCCAGAGGCCGAGGATCACGACGGGGTCGTGGAGGTCCTTGGCGAGGGTGTAGGGCTTCCGGAAGATGCCGCTGCCGATGGTGACGCCGATGATGAGGGCCGTGCCGCCCCAGAAGCCGATGACGCGCTTGAGGTCCCCGGCCTTCTCCTCGCCCATCGGGTCGAGCCTATCAGAGCCCTCCCCCAGCCGCAACGAACTCTTGCGCCGGCGGGCACTGTTGTCTATAGAGGAGGACTTATGAAACACGCGATGATCGCTCTGCTGGCCGTGGCCGTCGCGCCCGCCCAGGGCGACGGCTCCTTCAAGCTCCACGCGCGCCGGCTCGCCGACACGAAAGAGGTCGCGTGGAAGGCGTCCGAGACGGCGGTCGTCATCTGCGACATGTGGGACGCCCACTGGTGCAAGAGCGCGACGCGGCGCTGCGGCGAGCTGGCTCCCAAACTCGACGCCTTCGCCAAGGCCGCCCGCTCGAAGGGCGCCCTCATCGTCCACGCCCCCAGCGACGTCATCAAGTTCTACGAGGGCACGCCGCAGCGGAAGCGCGCGCAGGAGGCCCCCAAGGTGAAGACCGAGAAGCCCATCCAGGGCTGCCGCCTCGATCCGACCCGCGAGGCGCCGCTCCCCGTGGACGACTCCGACGGCGGCTGCGACGACGAGCCTCGTTGTCCCGGGAAGCCCTACCCGTGGACGCGGCAGATCGCGACGATCGAGATCGCCGAGGCCGACGCCGTGAGCGACAAGGGCGAAGAGGTCTACAATCTCTTCGTCCAGCGCGGCATCAAGAACGTCCTCATGACGGGCGTCCACACCAACATGTGCGTCGTCGGACGCTCGTTCGCGATCCGGCAGATGGTGATGCTCGGGATGAACGTCGTCCTCGTCCGCGACCTGACCGACAGCATGTACAACCCGCGCATGAAGCCGTTCGTCCCCCACGAGAAGGGGACGGAGCTCATCATCGAGCACATCGAGAAGTACTGGTGCGCGTCGATCCTCTCCGGGGATATGGCAAAGTAAGCCGCTTGTTTTATCATAGGCTCGAACTCCCCTCCTGCGACGACAAGAGGATCTGGGAGGTCTGGATGCAGGCCTACCAGTTCCCCACCCTCTGCGTGGCGGACGAGATGGGCCTCTTCCCGCTCCTCGAAAAGACCCCGATGACGGCGGACGAGGCCGCGAAAGCGCTGAAGCTCAGCCCGCGCGCCGCCGAGTCGCTGGTCGGCGTCCTCAGCGGCCTGGGCTTCCTCGCCCAGCACGGCGGGCGGTTCCAGATCACCGAGGTCTCCCGAAACTTCCTCCTCCCCTCGAGCCCCTACTACTGGGGCGGCATGCTCCGCTTCGTCCGCGATATCCCGGTCACCCGCCAGGCGCTCCAGGAGGTCCTCGTCAAGGACCGCCCCAAGGACGGCTCCATGGACGAGATGTGGGGCGCGCACGAGATGAAGCCCGAGATGGCCAGGGCGTTCACCTCCGCCATGCACAGCCGCTCCCTCCACCTGGGCGTGGCCGCCGCGAAGCGCGTGCCTGAATTCGCGCAGGTCCGGCGCCTCCTCGACGTGGCCGGCGGCTCCGGCTGCTTCTCGATCGCCCTCGCGCGGCAGCATCCGCAGATGCGCTGCACCGTGATGGAGCTCGCCCAGGTCGCGAAACTCGCGCAGGCCTACATCGCGGACCATGGCGTCTCCGACCGGGTGGACACGCTCGTCGCCAACATGTTCGCCGACCCGTGGCCGTCGGGCTACGACGCCGCCTTCTTCAGCAACATCTACCACGACTGGGACCGCGCGCGCTGCCTCCGCCTGACGAAGCGGACCTTCGACGCGCTCCCGAGCGGCGGCCGGATCTTCATCCACGAGGTCCTGCTCGCCGACACCAAGGATGCGCCGCTCGTCGGCATCACCGACTCCATGCACATGATGTTCTTCACCGAGGGGAAGCAGCGCAGCGCCGGCGAGTTCGAGTCGATCCTGGCCGAGTCGGGCTTCCGCGACATGGCCCTGACGCCGACCTACGGCTACTACTCCGTCGTCCAGGCCCGGAAGCCCTGAGGCTTTCCTTTTCCCCGGCGATCCGCTATCTTCCAAGGACCGATGACGCTCCCGAGAAAGCCCGAGCCGGGCCGCCGCCCGACGACCCGCGCGGGCAAGCAGCCGACCGGCCGGGGCGAACGGCCCGAGCCCCCTCCCCCGAAGAAGAACAACATGCCGATCGTCCTGGGCGCCGTGGGGGGCGGCGTCCTGCTCCTGATCATCATCATCGTCGCGGCCTCGAGCGGCGGTTCGAAGACCAAAGCGGTGGTCGAGGAGCGCCCCAAGGTGGCGAAGGCCGAGGCCCCGAAGAAGATCGTCCCCGACGTCTCGAGCCTGGAGGCCACCGGCAAGCAGAAGTGTGACGAGGGCCTCCGCCTCGTCGACTCCCGCCTCGCCCCCGATCCGAGCGCCCCCCGGGACCGAGTGCGCGCCGACCTGGAAAGCGGCCTCAAGCTCCTTCGCGAGGGACTGGCCGCCTACCAGCAGGCGATCGACAAGGCCGGCAAGAGCTACCCGCTCGACGCGTTCAAGAAAGCCCAGTCGCGCGGCATCAACGTCCTCTGCACCGAGATCGAGAAGGAGGGCCAGGCGGCGTGCGACCAGGGGCTCAAGCTCATCCAGGCGAACGAGTCGATGATGACCAACACCGAAAAACTGAACGACGACGAGAAGAAGAAGCTCAAGAGCGACCTGCAGAAGGGCGTCGACCTGATCCGCGACGGCATGAACCTCTTCGACCGCTCCGATCAGGTCTCGGGCCACAAGTTCGAGACGACGCAGTACACCAAGGCCCGGAAGGCCGCGGCGATGAAGATCGGCGAGTTGAAGTAAGCATGAGCCGTTTCGTCCCACCTCTCCTCGCCATCCTCGCCACCTCACTCCCCGGATGTTCCGGGGATGCGAATCTCCTGGGTGACGAGGGCCTCCGCAAGTGCGAAGCGGGGAGGAACCTGATCGCCTTGACCGAGCCTCTCTCGAACCGTTCCGATCTGGATCCGGACGAGCGGCCTCGACTGCGGGCGGACCTCGAGGCCGGCACAGCCCTCATCATCGAAGGATTGTTCCTGCTCGACGAATGCGTTCAGAGATCGGGCCGCACGTTCGATCACCGCTCCTCCGAGGAGGCGCTCAAGACCGCACGATACCGGCTCTGGAAACTGGACAAGTGACATGCCGACCGAAGTCATCCCGCGCGTCCACCCGGAGAACCGGACGAAGCTCCAGCCGCCCTATCACGTCGTCCTCCTCGACGACCAGGACCACACCTACGAGTACGTGATCGAGATGCTGGGCAAGGTCTTCGGCCACGGCCGCGACAAGGCGTTCCAGATGGCGCAGGAAGTCGACGCCAGCGGCCGCTGCAACGTCTACACCGGCTCCCTCGAGCAGGCCGAGTTCAAGCGCGATCAAGTGCACGCCTACGGAGCGGACCCGCGGATCCCCCGCTGCGCAGGCTCCATGAGCGCCATCGTGGAGCCCGCGGAAGGCTAATGGCCGACTTCGTCAGGGTCGCCCAGGTCTCGGAGATCCCGCCCGGCCGGATGCTCGCGGTGCGCCTGGACGGTGAGGACGTGGTCCTCTACAACGTGGACGGCGCGATCCACGCCTCGCGCGACTTCTGCCCGCACGCGGGGTACGCCCTCTCGAAGAGCATGTTCTGCGGCAAGTACGTCCGCTGCTCGCTCCACTCGTGGGAGTTCGACGTGACGAACGGCGGATACACGGGGAACCCGCACATCCGCCTGAAGTGCTACCCGGTCAAGGTGGAGGGGGAAGAGGTGTTCGTCAAGCTCGAGCCGATCGCGCCACCCACGCCGAAGCCCCCTCCCTCGCGCGACGAGGCCTGACCTTCCAGCTTACTTGACTTTCGTCATCCGCCCGAAGATCTTCAGCTTCTTGAACTGGTTGAGGATGTCCTCGGCCCTGGCCTTCGGGACGTTCTTGGCCAGCGGGATGACGAGGCGGGTCGTCAGCTCCTTCGCCTCGCTGCCCGTGCAGCCCTTCACCTTCCCGATGAGCTCGGCCGCCTTGTCGCGCTTGGACGTGTCGGTGATCTTCGAGAGGAAGACGTTATAGAGCTCGCCCTCCGGGATCGCGGGGGCCTCGGGTTCCTCGGCCACCTCGGGCTCGGCCGCCACCGGCTCCGGCGCGGGCTCCTCCTCCGTCGCGGCGCTGAATTCGCCGCCCTCGGCGAGGGGCTCCTCAGCCGGCGCGGAATCGGGCAGGAGATCGTCGGACTCCGCCAAGGCGGGCGCGTCGGGCAGCGCCTCCAGGTTCAGCTCCTCGACCGTCTCGGGGAGATCGAACGACTCGCCCTCGCCCGCGAGCGGCTCCACGCCTTCCACGCCGACGGCCGTCGGCGCCGGGGCGGACTCCTCGTTGAAGCCGCCCCCGACCGCCCCCTTCGCGGTCCGCGCCGTCCGCGAACCCGCCTCCGCGGTCCTCGACTCGGAGAGCTCGGAGCCGTTCCCCGCGCTCGCGGAGACGGGCTCGGCCAGCTTGAGCTTGCCCAGGCGGCGGAAGAGGTACGACTCCCCGCACCCGGGGCAGACGAACGCGTTGTTGTCCCACTCGAACGCGAGGCCCGCCACCCCCGCGGAACCGCCGGCCGTGAACTGCGGGCGCACCGGCCAGTTGACCTTCGGGAGCTTGGCGGCGACACGCGCCGTGACCCGGAAATCGATCCCCGCCTTGGAGAGGTCGCTCAGCACGGGGCTGATGGCCTTGACCTCGCCCTTGGTGAGCTTCTGCGCGAAGATGATGGGCGCGCTCTTGCAGATCTGGGAGGCGATCTGCTCGTCGAGGGAGAAGGCCTTCGCGAACTGCTTCGCGGCCTCCTGGAGGGTCCCCGATTCGACCGAGCTGACGATCAGGCTGAATTCGCCGGCCTCAGGTGCCATGGTGCGCGCTCCTTACTCACGAAACGGACGCCCTGCCCCCAGCTGCGACAAGACCGGAGTCTAGCACCCCTCATTTTTGGAGTCAAGCCAGACGAGCCATCAGAGAAGCCCCTCCCCCCGGTACCACGCGACGGTCTCCGTCATCCCGCTCTCGACCGGGACCTTCGACTCCCAGCCGAGCACGCGCCGGGCCTTCTCCGCGCTGCAGACCCACGCCTTCTGCGTCATCTCGAGCGCCTTGTCGCGGCCGAACATCGACCGCTTGCCCGCGAGCTTCGCCCCGTCCTCCACCACGGCGCCCAGGAAGCGCACCACGCGGTCGGGGATCGGGACCTTGAGCGCTCCCCGGCCGATCGCCCGCTGGATCACGTCCATGAGCCCGCTCAGCTCCAACGTCTCCCGGTTGGCGAGGTAGAACACCTCGTTCGCCCCCTCGGGCGCCTCGCCCGCGCGCAGGATCCCCTCCACGAGATCGCTCACGTGGACGAGGCTGATCACCTTGCGGCCGCCGATCTCAGGGCGCAACCCCTTGGCCATTGTCCGGTACACGTCGTAGAGGCCGAAATCGCGCGGACCGTAGACGACCGGCGGGCGGATGACCGTGACGGGCACGCGGTCCCTCCGCCTCCAGACCTCCTGCTCCCCCTCCCACTTCGATCTCCCGTACAGCGAGATGGGCTCGCAGGCCGCGGACTCGTCGACGTTCTCCCCCGGACCCGCCACCGCGAGCGTGCTCACGTGGACGAAGCGCCCCGCCCGCGCGCCCTCGATCGCCCTCCGCGCCGCGTCCCGGTTGCCCTCCAGGTACGCGTCGTACGAGTCCGCACGAATCACCCCCGCCACGTGGAAGAGGATGTCGCAGGGAGGGAGGGCGAGGTCCTTCGTGAAGTCGATCTCGATCCGCTCGACGGGCTTCCCTTCCAGCCAACGGAGCTTGCTCGACGACCGGAGCGCGACCGAGACGCGGTACCCCTTCGCCAGAAGGCGGTCGACCAGATGGGAGCCCACGAACCCCGAGGCCCCCGTGACCAGCGCCGATGGCATGGGGCCAGTCTACCGGGGTGGCGCAAAACTGCCAGGCAGATTTACGCCACCCCGGTGGCGCAAATCTGCCTGGCAGTTTTGCGCCACCGTCGTATCTCCTTTGACCGCGCGACGGAAGCGGGAGTATACTCGGAGCTCCGATACCGAAGAGAGGCCTTATGCTGAAGATCCTCGTCGCGGCGATCCTCGTGGCCGCGGGCGCCCAGCCCCGGCGCGCGCTGGCCAGGCTCGCCCTCGCGGCCGGGCCGGTCGACTCGAAAGGCGAGAGCGACGCCGACTACAAGGCGCTCGCCGCGGGAGGGGAGATCGCCGAGAAGACCTGGATCCGCACCGGTGCCAAGGCCAAGGCGGTCTTCGATTTCGGCGACGGCACCGAACTCCGCCTCAACGAGAACAGCGAGGTCTTCGTGGTGACCTCGCGGCAGATGGAGCTCAAGGTCGGCGAGGTCTACCTGGTGGCCGTCAAGAACGGGCAGAACCCCTTCCAGCTCAAGACCCCCTACTCCCCCATCGAGTTCGTCGGAGGGAGCCTCGACGCGTCCTTCATCCATCGGGACCCCGACGACCCCGATGCCAAGCGGATCAGCAAGACCATGACGACCGTCATCGTCTTCGACGGCACCATACAGGTCGGCTCCAAGCGCTACGCGCAGAAGCTGACGCCCGGCTACTGGTGCACCCTGATGGACGCGACCCTCAACACGCCTGACCCGATCGGCGACGGGACGATCCCCACGCGCTGGGTCCACGAGCTCCTGCTGCAGCGGGGGAAATCCACCCCCGAGGTCGAGACCCGCCTGCAGGACATGTTCCAGATGCTGGGCCGATACAAGAAGGGCGAGGAGGACCTCTCCGACAAGGGCTACCGATCGCTCGGCACGCTCTCGGCCACCTTCCTCTCCAAGTACCTCCTGACTCCCGCCATCCCGCAGGAGACGACCCGCCGGCGGGCAGCCGCGCGGATCCTCGTTGACGTGGGGACCCGCGCCCAGGCGGCCGACCTGGCCGCGACGCTCAAGGACCCCGACGCCGACGCGCGCGTCACCGTGGCCAAGGCCCTCGAAAAGCTGGCGGGCACGAACCTCCGGTTCGACGAGGCCTTCTGGAGGGGGGAGAAGCGCGAGGCCGGCGAGAAGGCGTGGGACGAGTGGGTGAAGAAGAACCCCGCACCGAAAAAGTAGACAGGGAATAGGAAGGAACGGACCATGAAAACGACAACTCTCGCTTTCGCCGCGATCCTCGGCGCCGCCCTGCCGGCCGCCGCCCAGGACGTCCTGGTCTCCACCGACTGGGTGATGCAGAACCTGGGGAACAAGAAGGTCCGGCTGGTCGAGGTCAGCGTCGACCCGGGCGTCTACGAGAAGAACCACCTCGAGGGCGCCGTGGGCTTCAAGTGGCACAGCGAGCTCTGCGACCCCGTGAGCCGCGACATCGTCTCGCCCGAGAACTTCGAGAAGCTCTGCCAGAAGGCGGGCATCTCGGCGGACACGACGGTCGTCCTCTACGGCGACCTCAACAACTGGTTCGCCTGCTGGGGGTACTGGACGTTCACGATGTACGGCCACCCGAACGTGAAGCTCATGAACGGCGGGCGGAAGAAGTGGGAGCTCGAGAAGCGCCCGATGGACACCAACGCCCCGACCTACCCCGTCGGGACGTTCAAGGTCGAGAAGAAGAACCTCGCGCTCCGCGCGCGGCTGAACGACGTGGTCAAGCTGGCGAAGAAGGAGGAGCCGGGCGCGCTGGTCGACGTCCGCTCGCCCGACGAGCACTCCGGCAAGGTGATCGCGCCCCCCGGCATCCTCGAGCTCTCCATCCGCGCGGGCTGCATCCCCGGCTCGCGGAGCATCCCCTGGAGCAAGACGGTGAACGAGGACGGGACGTTCAAGACCGTGGACGAGCTCAAGAAGCTCTACGCCGACGCGGGGATCGACGGCAAGGGCCCGATCATCGCCTACTGCCGCATCGGCGAGCGCTCCAGCCACACGTGGTTCGTGCTCAAGATGCTCCTCGGCTACGACGCGCGCAACTACGACGGCTCGTGGACGGAGTACGGGAATGCCGTGGGCGTCCCGATCGAGAACAAGTCGGGCACCATTTGGACCGGCAAGTAGTCCGCGGCGCGGCGGCGGCCCTCGTCGCAGCGGCGCTCGGATGGGCGGCCCTCCGGCTGCACGACGATCCGCAGGACCCCCAGCAGGGGCGCGACCGGGCGTTCCTGCTCCTCTCGGGCGCGGCGTTCGGGGCGATCCTCCAGCGCTCGCGCTTCTGCTTCGCCGCGGCGTTCCGCGACCTCTTCCTGCTCAGGGACCGCCGCGTGGCGCTGGGCCTGCTGGCGGCGCTCGCGGCCGGGAGCGTCGGGTACGCGGTGATCCTGGTGGCGCGCAATCCCGAGCCGATGTACCTTCCCCGAACGGCGCACATCACGCCGGCCGGATTCCACCTCCTCCTGGGGGGCGGCACGTTCGGCCTGGGGATGGTCCTCGCGGGAGGCTGCGTGAGCGGGAGCCTCTACCGCCTCGGGGAGGGCTCGCTCGTCGCGCCCGTCGCGCTTCTCGGGATGGTCGGCGGCACCCTGCTGGGGTTCGCTTCGTGGAACTTCCTCTACGTGAAGGTGATCTCGGTCTCCCCCGTGGTGTGGATCCCGAAGACGCTGGGCTACGGCGGGGCGCTCGTCCTCCAGCTCGCGGCGCTCGGCGGGCTGGCGCTCCTCCTGATGCGCCTCTGCCCCGCCCTGCCCCCCAAGCCGGGCGAGGCGGTCACCCCGAAGGTCGCCCTGCGCAAGGTGTTCCGCGACGGCTGGCCCACCTGGCTCGGCGGCGCGGCGGTCGGGATCCTGGGCGCCTTCGCCTTCCTCCGGGTGGGCCCGCTCGGGGTGACCTCGCAGATCGGCCTCCTCGCGCGCAAGCTGGGGATCGGCCCCGCGCGCCTGGAAGGGCTCGACCAGATGGCGGGGTGCCGGCCCATCCTGGGCGACTCGTGGATGGGCGACAACGGGATCTTCGTCCTCGCGCTCGTCGCCGGGTCGATGGCGGCCGCGCTCGCCTCGGGCGAGTTCCGCCTCCGCGGCGGGAGGCCGCGCACCTACGCGCTCGCGATCGCCGGCGGCGCGCTCGTCGGCTTCGGCTCGATGATCTCGCTCGGCTGCACGGTCGGGACGCTCCTCTCGGGGATCATGGCCTTCTCGCTCTCGGGCTGGGTCTTCGCCGCGGGGCTCCTGGGCGGCGCGTGGGCCGGCACGAAGGTCCTCCGGAGGCTCGCATGACCGTCGACATCCGCGGCGAGCCCTGCGGGATGCCCGTCCTGCGCGTCGAGCGCTTCCTCCTGGAAGAGTCGGGCGGGCAGCCGTTCACGGCGCTCGGCGACGACGAGCAGACGATGGACCAGCTGCGGCTCCTCGCGGTTCGCCACGGGTGGAACTGCGAGGTCGGCCGCGAGGGCGGCTCCGACTGGCGGGCCGAGTTCCGGCCGCCCGGCCATTGATTCCGCGCCGCGCACGGCCTATCATTCTTCCCGGGTGAGCATCAACGTCTCTCAGATCTTCGTCCGATACCCGGACGAGAAGGACGCCGCCGAGGTCCTGGCGGGCCTCCAGCGGAAGGCGCCGGGAGGCCTCTCGTACGTCGTCGCCCGCACGCCCACGCCGTGGCTCGCGATCTCCTCGGGCGACAACGCGCCCGCGCCCGAGCCGGCGCGCCTGCTCTCGCGGGCCCTCGAGGCGACGGCGATCTGGTACGGGCTTGCCGGGAACACCCTCGCCTACCGGCTGATCCGCTACGAGCTCGGCCGGGAGACGGACAAGATCCTCGTGCCCGAGGAGATCTTCCAGACCGACGCCGCGTTCGACCTCCCCGCCTACCGGGACGTCGAGGCGGAGCTCTACCGGAAACTTCGCGACGCGGGCCTCCCGGCCGAGTACATCTACCTCTTCGTGGAGGAGATCGGTGTCGCGGGGGGCGAGAAGGAGAGCCCCGACGCCGTCACCGTGCGCGGCGGTTCGGTCGAGCCCTTCCGCCACCGCGTGCCGCACCGCGGGAGCGACGGGGTCCGCACGCTCTTCGACCTCTTCAAGGAGGGGGAGGAGACGGTCACCGAGATGCTGCACCTGCACGGCGGCTTCGACGAGGCGCGCGCCCAGCAGCTCTTCCGGACGCTGGAGCAGGTCTGCAAGCGCCGCGCGCTCCCGCAGGGCTGGAAGGTGCGGTTCATGGCAGGCTCGGTGCGCGACCCCGGACTGGGCCCGCGCCTCGTCACCGCCCACTCGCGGGGCCGCTACTCCTTCGAGCTCGCCCCGCCCCCTCCATGATCACGCATCTCCTGTTCGACGCGGGCAACACGCTCGTCTACGTCAACATGGCGCTCGTCTCCGAGCGGCTGGAGCGCCGCGGCGCGCGCGTGACGCCGGAGGAGCTCTGGCGGAGCGAACACCGGGCGCGGGCGCTCCTCGACGACGCCGAGGTCATCCGGACGAGCAGCGATCGCACGCGGTGGACGCTCTACTTCGAGACCATCCTCCGCTTGTCGGGCGTCGGCGATCCCGCCGTCGTGGCCGGCGTGATCGGAGAGCTCCAGGCGATCCATCAGAGGAACAACATCTGGGAGGTCGTGCCCCCCGAGGTTCCGAAGGCGCTCGACGCGCTCCGCGGGCGCTACCGGCTGGCCGTCGTCTCGAACGCGAACGGCACGGTCAAGGACAAGCTCCGCCGCGTCGGGCTCGCGGACTACTTCGACGTGATCCTCGACTCGCACGAGGAGGGCGTCGAGAAGCCCGACCCGCGGATCTTCCGGATCGCGCTGGAGCGCCTCGGCGCGCGCGCGGAGGAGACGGTCCACGTGGGGGACTTCTACCACATCGACGTCGTGGGCGCGCGGGCGGCGGGGATCCGGGCGGTGCTCCTCGACCCCGGCGGCGCGCACGGGGACAAGCCGGTCCCGCGGATCGCGTCGATCGACGCGCTGGGCGCGGCGGTTGACGCTCTCTAGCGCCGCTCCTATAATCTCACCCGCATGCCTTACCTCGTCATCCGGGAGATGGGGGCCGAGCAGACGCTCCCCATCTCGGACGCGGAGATCGCGATCGGCCGCTCGCGGCAGAACCACGTCCGGCTGCTGACCGAGCAGGCCTCGCGCCTGCACTGCAAGCTCGCGCGGACGGAGAAGGGCTACCGGGTCGTCGACGGCAACTCCTCGAACGGCACCTACGTGAACGGCCTGCGCGTCACGGAGAAGGACCTCCTCGACGGCGACTCGATCACGGTCGGCAGCGCGGCGATGATCTACCACTCTGGCGAGCCGCCCAAGCCCGTGCCGCGCCTGCCCGACCCCGCGCAGTTCCAGATGCCGCTCGAGGACCGGAACGTCCGGATCCTGCTGCAGACGGTGGTGACGGCGGCGTCGATCCAGGACCTCGGCCTCTTCCTGCCGATGGCGGTCGACAACGTGATCGAGATCGCGAATGCCGAGCGGGGGATCCTCTTCATCCCCGACGGCTCGGGCAAGCTCAAGCCGCTCGTCGGGCGCGACAGCGGGCGCAAGCCGCTCCTCGAGCTCACGGGGATGAGCAAGACGATCCCCGCACAGGTGTTCGAGCACCGGAAGCCGATCTTCCTGCTCGACACGGAGAGCGAGAAGGAGCAGGTCCAGTCGGCGAGCGTGTCGCTCTACCACCTGCGGACCGTGATGTGCGCCCCGCTGCGGGTGGGCGAGCGCCTGCTGGGCGTGCTCTACGTGGACAGCCACGCGAAGACGCGCGAATACAGCGCGACGGACCTCGCGATCTTCGAGGCGGTGGCGAATTACCTCGCGCTCACCATGGAGAACCTTCGCTCGGCGGAGGACCTGAAGAACCGGGTGGAGCTGCGGCGGCAGGCCCTGGAGCACGAGAACGCGCTGCTCCGCGCGGCGCTCTCGGCGCGGAAGCAGCTGATCGGCGCGTGCCCGGCGATGAAGTCGCTCTACGACAACACGCGGAAGGTGGCGCCGACGGACGCGACGGTGCTGGTGCTGGGCGAGAGCGGGACGGGCAAGGAGGCGATCGCGCACGTCATCCACGACCTCTCGCCCCGCTCCGAGCAGCCCTTCGTGGTGATCGACTGCGCGGCGATCCCCGAGACGCTGCTGGAAAGCGAGCTCTTCGGCTACGAGAAGGGGGCGTTCACGGGGGCGGTCGGCCAGAAGCAGGGCAAACTCGAGATGGCGACCGGCGGGACGGTCTTCCTGGACGAGATGGGGGAGCTGTCGCTCAACCTGCAGGTGAAGCTGCTGCGCGCGCTGGAGCAGCGGACGATCACGCGGGTGGGCGGGATCGACCCGATCCCGATCGACTTCAGGCTGGTGGCGGCGACGAACCGGAACCTGGAGGAGATGGTCAAGGCGGGGAAGTTCCGGCAGGACCTGTACTTCCGGCTGAAGGTCGTGTCGGTGACGCTGCCCCCGCTGCGCGACCGGGGGGAGGACATCCTGCTGCTCGCCGACCATTTCCTCTCGGAGTCGAACACCTCGAACGGCCGCTCGGTGAAGGGGTTCAGCGAGGGGGCGAGCGCGGCGATGAAGAACCACCGCTGGGAGGGGAACATCCGCGAGCTCAAGCACCGGGTGGAGCAGGCGGTGATCCTGTCAAACAACGAGTACCTGTCGACGGAGGACCTGAACCTGACGCAGGGGGGCGGCGCGTTCCGCTCGCTCGAGTCGGCGCGCGACCTGTTCGAGAAGTCCTACGTGGTGCAGGGCCTGTCGCGCCACGAGTACAACGTCACGCACACGGCCAAGGAGCTGGACATCTCCCGCCAGCACCTCCAGAACCTCATCAAGAAGCACGGCATCACGAAGTTCACCGACACCGGCCAGTTCGAAGCGACGTCCTAGTAGTCGGTCACCGACCCGTCCGGCTGCTTGGGGAGGGGCCACTTGAAGTAGCGCTTCGGGTCGGCCGCCACCTGGGCCATCCTCTCCTCGTCGATCTCCACTCCCAGGCCGGGGCCCTGGGGGAGCGAGGCGTAGCCGTCCTTGTCCTGCTCCCAGTTCTTCCGGGCCACTCCCGGCGGCATGATGTGGCCGTCCAGGTACCCCTCGTGGATCAGGAACATGGGGATCGAGGCCGTGGCGTGCAGGCTGGCCGTGAGTCCCAGTTCCGACATCGTGCAGTGCGGGGCGAGCGGCGTGATGTAGGCCTCGGCCAGGGTGGCGATCTTCTTCATCTGGGTGATCCCGCCGGTGTGGCCGCAGTCGGGCTGGAGGATGTCGACGCAGCGCTCCTGGAGATACGGCAGCATGCACCAGATCGTGCGGTCGCGCTCACCGGTGGCGAGGGGGATCTTGATCGCCTGCTTGAGCCGCTTGAAGACCTCGATGTTGCCCGGCACGGCGGGCTCCTCGATGAAGAGGACGTCGTGGGAGTGGATCGCCGCCGCGAACTGGATGAGGAGGGGGGGCGGCACGGCGCAGTGGGCGTCGAACATGACGGTCCCGTCGGGCCCGACTTTCTTGCGCGCGTCCTCGACCATCTTGACCAGGCGCTCGACTTCGTTGGGGTTGCCCGACCAGGGGTGGGGTCCGCCGGTGCCGGCCTTGTGGGCCTTGGCGCTGGGATACATGCGGATCTTGTCGCGGGTGGGGCCGCCGAGGAGGCGATAGACGGGGACGCCCCAGAGCTTCCCGGTGATGTCCCAGAGGGCCATGTCGATGGCGGAGATCGTGTGGGTCATGAAGGAGCCGCCGCGCATGTCGCGGTGGGAGCGGTAGAGCTTCTGCCAGAGGTGTTCGATGCGGGTGGGGTTCTCGCCGTCGAGGAGCGAGAAGAGCGACTCGGCGAGCGCGGCGCCGACTTTGGGTTCGAGGCCGGTGATCTCTCCCCAGCCGGTGACCTTGAGGTTGGTCTCGATCTTGACGTAGACCTTGGGGCCGATGGGGATGGCCTTGAGGGCGGAAATCCGGATGGAGGTGCTGCGGTCGCCCACCTGGGCGGCGGGGTTGTCCTGCGCGGACACGGCTTCGTTGAGGAAGAGGCCACCGGCGGCGATGGCCGCCGAGGTGCCCAGCAGATTGCGACGTCCCAGGTCGACCATGCTCGCCTCCAGAATCTCTGCAGATGGTACACGCGTCCCAACGAAACAGACGGTGCGTTTCGTTGCGTACGCAACGAAACGCACCGTCTGTTTCGTTGGGAGGGACTACCGAGAAGTGGTCGGATGGGCCAGAATGCCGCCAACTAAAGTTGACAACGCAAGCAGTTGGTTAACAGCCTCTTATGGGATTAAGGTGGTTTCGACAAGTGGGGTTGTCAGCATAGGGGAGAAGAACTGCGAAATCAGGCGAAATTCGCTGTTTTTCGCTTGGCATCGACCTTGCTATACATGGCATGAAGAAAGAAACAAAAGAAGTAAAAATTAGATCCCGCTCCAACTGCCCCGACCTGTAGTCGGGGCGCTTTATTTTAAAGCCGCTTTCACTTCCTTTCGCTGCCCGCCTGTCGTAGAGTTCGACGTCATGGTGGATCCATCCCGAAATCGGCGTGGAACCAATCCCTTAGTTTTCTTGGGGCTGGCCTCAGCGGGGCTGATCGGAGCCCTTCTTCTCTTCAGCTGGCGGCAGGATGACGATCCGAGCCGTAGTCCCAATGCCCGCCCCCAGCTTCGGGTCAATAGGGGGCCAAGCTCCAGCTCCGACTCCACGCTGCACCCCTCGGCGCACCAAGGCTCCTCCGCCCTGCCCCGCCTCGTCACGCAGGCCGAGGATCTCAGGCGGCAGGCCCTAGCCAACCCGGAATTCCTCCGCCAGCTCGTAGTGCAACTTGCCGATCCGCTGACTCCGATGGCGACCCGGCGACTGATTGCCCTTGTCCTGGGCACAATCCCCGATCCGGAGGCGCAAGGCGCTCTAGTGAACGTCCTGCGCAGCAGCCAGGACGCTTCGTTCAAGCGCTTGATCCTCCTGGCCTTGGGAGCGTTCAAGACACGGGCCGCCGTCAGCGGCCTGTTCCGCCAAGGCGGGCCGTACGTGATCGAGTTCGAGGGGGGATTGAGCCTCGTCATCAAGACGGAACTCCGGGACGACGGTATCCGCTCCGAGGTTCTGAAGCATCTCCTCGACGCGGATCCCGCAGTCAGGGCCGCCGTCGTCCTGGCTTCCCGCTTTTCAACATCCTTTCCCGAAGTTCGCCAGGGCCTGCTGTCGATCGCCGATAGCCGGGCCGACACCGACGAGGCCCGAATGGCTTCCGCAGGATCGCTGGCAGACTGGTCCGGAACCCAGTCGGCAGAATCGGCCGACCGTCAGCAGGTCTGTTCGGTGCTCCTAAGCCTGGGAGTGCAGCCCGACGAGATCGGAATCCGTCTCGCGACCCAGACAGGCCTGGAGCAGGCGCCCCTTTCGCCCCTGGAACTCGAGAGAGTTTCCGACGTGCTCCGGACCTCTCAGGATCTCGGCACCGTGACGTGGGGGCTGGGGTTGCTCTCCTCCAAGGCGGGGGAGGATTTGGACGGGGACGCGCGAACGCTCAGCCTGATCACCACCCTGGTATCCAATACCGATCCCAAAATCCGGGAGAACGCGGTACGGAGCGCCGGGTCCTACTCCGGCGTGTCGGCGGAAGCGCTCTTACAGAAGGGGCTTACCGATCCGGAATGGCATGTCCGATTCGCCGCCTGTCAGGCGCTCCGGGAAGGCGAGGCAACCCCCCGAAGGTTGCAGCTGATCGAATCCGCCCGGAAAGACCGGGACCCGCGCGTCGCGGCGGCCGCCGAAAAAACCTACCTCGAAATCCAGTCCAGGATGAAGGACTAGTTGTCCCCGAAGGTAGTGCCGAGAACGGCATTTTCCGCGTCCACCCGCTTCCCGATTACCTTCGTGCCATCGGGAGCGACGGTGGCCCCCGTCGCCTTGAGCCGGACCGTGATGCCAGATGGGCTTGTGTGTATCCCCTGCTTTACCAGAAGCGCCGCAGTGCCGGCCACCATGGGAGAGGCCATCGAGGTCCCATTCCAGACCACATAGGCCGCATCCGACGCGTTATGGGACGACTTGATGCTCACCCCTGGCGCCGCTCCGTCCACCCAACTCCCATGGTTGCTGAAGGAGGCTCTCTTGTCCGTCGTGCCAGTCGCGGCCACCGCATACGCATTGGGAGAAGCCGCAGGCCAGAACTTCTTGTTGATACCGCTGTTCCCCGCTGCGGCAACCACCAACGCCCCCCTCCCGTCCGCGAGATTCACGCTGCTGTTGATCGTCGCCTCGTACCACTTAGGCACGGTGCCGCCCAAGGACAGGTTCAGAATCTTGCAGTTCCCACCGAAAGAGGTAGTATCCGACGCCCAGTCGATGGCGCCCAGGATGTCCGTGAAACTCCCCGATCCGGCCGCGTTCAGCACCTTGGCCGGCACGAGGGAGGCCTCTGGAGCGACTCCCACCACCCCCACCGTATTATCCCGGGCACCCACAATACCTGCCACATGGGTCCCGTGCTGGCCGTCGTCCTCGGTGCTCAACTCGTTGCCATCAGCGTCCTTGAACCAGGATTTCCCCGCCACTACTCCTCCAGCGAGATCCTCGTGAGTGGAGCGGATTCCCGTATCGATGATCGCGACCCGCACGCCCGCCCCCTTGTTGCCCAGCGTCAGGTCGGCGTGCACATCCTCCGCATCCGTGCGATCTACCCCCCAATCGAGCTCCTGCACCGCACAGGTGGTGGCCACGGGATCGGCGATGACGTACGCCACGTTCGGGTGCGCCTGGAGTCGAGCGATCCTCCCGAGGGCGATCTTCCCCGCGACGGCGTCCTGAAGGACGACCGACGGCACGCCGCCGTGAGCGGCAAATAGAGCGGGGTCAGAGGGGCCGTTGAACCCCACCGCCACTCGAATGTCCTGGGCATCCACCGTAGCGGCGGAGCACAGGGCAATGACAACCACGCTCAAGCCACAGACGATGACTTTCACTGCGCCTCCCGTCCTATATGAATCCAGCCCTCTGGGGTCTTCAAGGATATTTCCCACGTATGGTAGTACGCTGCACCCTCTCCGTCAATGCATTCATGCATCATAATCGCACCTGTTATGGGTTTCTTTCGGCCGAACCTCATACGGAACCGCATCTTTCCCGAATACTCCATGAGGGAAGATGCTGAGGCGAAACACTCGAGTTTTTCGCCGCAACGGGGGCAGGTGGCGCTTCCTTGATCGAGATTGGTTTCACACCTCCCGAGATCCCCACTGAGGCGGCCTCGGGCCTCCGACCGGCCAACCCCCGCCCAGAGCTCCCTGAAGTAGCGTATATGTCCTAAAAAGGCACATCTATCGGCGATACTCCTTCAGCGCCGTGTTACCCCATGTTACGAATCGTAACACCGCCGGAAAGGAGACTCGATTTGCCGCGCGCCTGAGCGGTTCCCGGAGTGGCACGACGTTTGCTCATCTGTAATTGCTTGACGACTATTTTGGAGGAGAGTCTAATGACCGCGACACTTGTTCTGGCAAATCCGGCAAAGGAGAGAGTGATGGCGATCCAGCTTCCCCCCCAGCGCGACGAACGCCGCGCCCAGGCCCTCAAGACCGCCCTCGATCAGATCGAGAAGCAGTTCGGCAAGGGCTCCATCATGCGCCTCGGCTCCGACACCAAGCTCGACGTCGAGGGCATCACCACCGGCTCGCTCAGCGTGGACCTCGCCCTCGGCGGCAAGGGCTTCCCCCGTGGCCGCGTCGTCGAGGTCTTCGGCCCGGAAGGCTCGGGCAAGACCACCCTCTGCCTCACCATCATCGCGAACGCCCAGAAGGCCGGCGGCTCCGCCCTCTTCATCGACGCGGAACACGCGATCGACCCGACCTACGCCACCAAACTCGGCGTCAACCTCGACGACCTCCTCCTCAACCAGCCCGACAGCGGCGAGCAGGCGCTCGAGATCGCCGACATGATGGTCCGCTCCGCCAGCCTCGACGTGATCGTGATCGACTCCGTCGCCGCCCTCGTCCCCAAGGCCGAACTCGAAGGCGAGATGGGCGACATCCACGTCGGCCTCCAGGCCCGGCTCATGAGCCAGGCGCTCCGCAAGCTGACCGCCAGCGTCTCCAAGTCCCGCACCTGCCTCGTCTTCATCAACCAGATCCGCGAGAAGATCGGGGTCATGTTCGGCAACCCGGAGACCACCCCCGGCGGCCGCGCCCTCAAGTTCTACTCCAGCGTGCGGGTGGACATCCGCCGCATCGGCCACCTGAAGGACGGCGACACCGAGGTCGGCACCCGCGTCAAGGTGAACATCGTCAAGAACAAGATCGCCCCGCCCTTCAAGAAGGCGGAGTTCGACATGCTCTTCGCGAGCGGCATCTCGTACGAGGGCGACCTCCTCGACCTGGGGGAGGAGCGCGGCGTGCTGGAGCGCTCGGGCGGCTGGTATTCCTACAAGGGCGAGAAGCTCGACAACGGCCGCGAGAAGTGCCGCGCGGTCCTCTGCACCAAGCCCGCGCTCGCGCTGCAGATCGAGAACGACATCCGCGCGAAGCTGGGCATCGAGCCGCGCAAGCCCGTGGCCACCGTCCCCGCGGCGGCCACTCCGAAAGCCGTCGAGAAGGACGAGGACAAGAAGCCCGCGAGAAAGTAGCGGAAGCCTTCCGGGGGGCGGGGTCCATCCCCGTCCCCCACCTTTCCTCCGCCCGTGCGGCCTCTTGTCCTCCCTCTCAGCCGCCGTTAGGATATAAACCATGCGCGCGAACGATTTCAGGAAGTTCCTGGACCACAGACCCTTCGAGCCCATCCGAGTGCTCATCAGCAGCGGTCAAACCGTGGATATCCGCCATCCGGAGCAGGCCATGGTGGCCAGATCCATGTTCGTGTTCGCCACGGGCCCGAGGAGGGAAGTGGTCGAGGATTTCGGCTGGTACAACCTGATCCACGTCGTGAAGATCGTCCCCTTAATCGCCCTGGGCAGACGGAGAACCCGCAGGAAGGGAAGCGCCTGAGCGGCGGCTACTTTTTACTTCCGCTTCACGGTCCAGACGACGTCACCCCCCGGCGCTTCGTCCCCTGTCGGGCTCGGGACGCCTCCCTGATCTACCCCGTCGACCCCGTACGACCACACCTTCCCCGGCGCGTATCCGAGGGGCTTGCCCGTCAGGGGGCAGTCAGGCACGCGCGGCAGGTATCGGGGCACGAGCTCGCCCAGCGACGCCGGCGCCGCGCCCTTCTCCGACTCAAACCCAGCCACCGCCGTCGCCACCCGCATGAGGGTCCAGTTCATCTGGGCGATCGCGTCGCGACCGTACACCTTCGTGACCGCCGGGAGCGCCATCCGCACGTAGGGATTCGGATCGCTGAATGCGGTACCCTGAGCCTTCTCCGACGCCGCCTCCCGCTCATGCAGGGGAAGCTTCTGAATTCCCTCCAGGTCGCGGTAGAAACGCTCGAACACCGGGAGCGCCCCCGCACAGGCCAGCCTCCGGGAGTAGAGATGGCGCCAGGACCGCCCGCTCCAGAATCCCGACACCTCGAATTGAGCCGGGTCCGCGCCGCTCAGTCCCATGAGGACCAGGGTCCGCCGCCCCATGACGTCCTCGATCCGGCACGAATCCCCGAACTCGGGTCTCGTGACCCGGAGCGCCTCCATCCCCTCCGCCGCCCGCGCAAGATCTCGTGTGGACAGGCCGTGCGACCCAAGGATCTCCCGCCAGGTCTCGATCGCGATCGCTTCGCAGACGATCTGGACGAGCGCCGCGATCAGAGGGCCATCGCGACCCACGTCCTGCGCCATCCCCAGACCCATGAGGAGCGGGTCCACCGCCTCCGGATCACGGACCGCTCGGTGGTGGTTCGAGGCCGCGCCGGCCAGGAACCGGGCCGCCCGGATCGCGTGCGCGAGATGCTCCAAAGACAGCGACAGCCCTTGTTCATAGTCGTAGGCGGGATCGACCTCCGTATGGCGCAGGGCCAGACGAAGCTCATCGAATGGCGCCGCGTGCCGTGCAAAGATCGGATCGAGCGTCGTCGGGGGCGGGTAATCCTTCTCGTCCATCGCCCCGTTCAGCTCCGGAACCTGATCCGCATCCGCCTCCGGGATCGCGCGGAATCCCTGCAGGGCCCGGAGGAGCAGCGGCCAGCCGTTCCCGGGAATGACCTCCCCGACGATCGGCGGATGCGCGCCCTTCCGACCGCGGAGCGCGGCGATCTTCGCCGCGACTTCCGCTTCATGGCGCTTGAAGACCTCCGTCGCCCGCGACTGCGCGTCGACCCAGACGTACGCCCCGATCCCCGCCATGACGGCGAGCGCCCCGAGCGCCCAGAGCCAGGCCTTCCGCGCCTTCACCGATCCACCTCGAGCACGAGGTCCGCGCCCGCGGCGGCGCCCCTCCAGCCGCCGCTGCCGCCGTCGTCCGCGCCGTCGCGACCCACGCTCCAGACCTTGAGGCGGTCGCCGGACCGCGAGGTCCGCAGCTTCGTTCCGAACGGGTCGTCCAGATCGGGCGTCTCGCCCGTCGCGCGGTAGCGGGCCGCGACGAGGACGAGCCGCAAGTGCGCCCGGCGCTCCCGTCCCGTCAGGCTCGAGGAGAGGACGCCCGGCACCATGATCTTCGAGAGCGGGTTCTTGAGCCGCGAGCTCTCGACGACCATCTCCTGGCCCTTCTTCTGGGCTTCATCCCAGGGGCGGCCTTCCAGGTCGGCCGCCCGCTTCATGAAATCGAGCTCCGTGTCGAACGCGTCGGCGTACAGCAGCCGGCGGGCGAATCCGAGGCCGATGAGGCCCGAAACCCCGAGCGATCGCCGCTCCTCCTCCGTCCCCCCTTCCATCTTGATGAACCCCCATCCGGCCATGAGCGCCTCGTTCATCATTGAGAAGCCGTGCGGCGGGAACGATCGATCGACTCGCTCCAGCTCGCCCGCCACGGCCAGGAGCTCCTCCCGGGACAGCTTCCCGGAGAGGATCAGGTCGCGGAGTTCGTCGAGCGCGAGCCCGTAGATCGCGAGGGCGATCATCTCGGTGATCAGCACCCGGTTGAAGCCCAGGTCGCGGCCGAACTGGCAGGTGTCCAGCAGGAGCTCCGCGGCCTCCCGCAGCTTCCCCTCCTCGACCAGGAACCGGGATCGGCAGACGGCGAGGTTGGCCAGCCTCTGCGACTGAAGGAGGCCGGGGACGTTCGCGGCGAACCCCTCCTGCCAGACGATCGGGTATTGCCCGTGCGACCGCGCGGCGCCCCGGCAGAGCGGCTCGAGGGCCGCCGCGTGGACCGCGAGCAGCCCCTCGACCTTCGCCCGGTCGGCCTTCGGCCCGCGGGAGACGAACTCCCCGAGGGCCGTGTCCCCCTTGAGCTTCTCGATCTCCTTGAGCGCGATCGCGTAGTCGTCCCACGCGTTCCCGGCCACCGCGACACCCCGGAGCACCGGGCGGGACGCGTCGCGCGCGATCGTCTCGGCGTGCAGCTCCCGGACGCTCCTCTCCATCGCCGCCCACCGCCGCTCGCCGACCGACCGGATCCAGAGGACGACGACGATGACGAGGACGACCAGCGATCCGGCCAGGATGGCCAGGATCTTCCAAGCCGAGACCCTCCGGCGCTTCGGGAGTACCGCCGCATCTTCAGTCATCGGTCCACCTCGAGCAGGATGTCCTTCCATGCCCCAATGGTAACCCCAAACCCCCTTGACAGCCCCTGCAGCCCCGCCGATAATCAGCCCCCCGCAGATGATGAAAATCGACGAAATCCGCGAGCGCTACCTCGACTTCTTCAAGAAGCGCGGACACACCGCCTACCCCAGCGACTCTCTCGTGCCCGCCAACGACCCAGGCGTCCTCTTCACCGGCGCGGGCATGAACCAGTTCAAGGACATGTTCCTCGGCCGCGGCACCCACCCGTTCAAGCGCGCCACCACCAGCCAGAAGTGCCTCCGCACGGGGGACCTCGAGAGCGTCGGCCGCACCGCGCGCCACCACACGTTCTTCGAGATGCTCGGCAACTTCTCGTTCGGCGACTACTTCAAGCGCGAGGCCATCACCTGGGCGTGGCAGTTCGTCAACCAGGAGGTCAGCATCCCCGCCGAACGGCTCACCATCTCGGTCTACAAGGACGACGACGAGGCGTTCGACATCTGGAACGACGAGATCGGACTGCCCGCGGGCAAGATCGTCCGGCTCGGCGAGAACGACAACTTCTGGCCTGCCAACGCGCCCAGCCAGGGGCCCAACGGGCCGTGCGGGCCGTGCAGCGAGATCTACTACGACTTCGGCGCCCAGCACGGGTGCGGATCGCCCGACTGCTCCATCACCTGCGGCTGCAACCGCTTCGTCGAGATCTGGAACCTCGTCTTCACCCAGTTCGACCGGCAGGACGACGGCTCGCTGCCGCCCCTTCCCCAGAAGAACATCGACACGGGCGCCGGCCTCGAGCGCTTCGGCGCCGTCCTCCAGGGCGTCCACTCGAACTTCGAGACCGACATCTTCCAGGCCATCATCGCCTCGGGCTGCTCCATCCTCGGCCTCTCGTACACGCCGGGCACGGAGCAGTCGAGCCGCATCCGCCGGATCGCCGACCACGTCCGCGCGCTCACCTTCTGCATCGCCGACAACGCGATGCCCGGGAACGCGGGGCGGAACTACGTCGTCCGCCGCATCCTCCGGACCGCCCTCCGCGACGGCGTCCAGCTGGGCCACTCCCGCGCGTTCCTCCACCGGCTTGTCCCCTCGGTCGTCGAGGTCATGAAGAAGCAGTACCCCTACCTCGTCGAGCGGCAGAAGACGATCGAGCAGGTGATCAAGACCGAGGAGGAGAAGTTCCTCGACACGCTCGAGAAGGGGAACGAGCTGATCAGCGAGGCGATCACGCGGCTCAAGCGGGACGGGAAGGACACCCTCGGCGGCGAGGAGGCCTTCAAGCTCTACGACACCTTCGGCTTCCCCATCGAGATGACCGAGCTGATCCTGCGCGACCACCGCATGAAGCTGGACCGCGTGAAGTTCGAGCAGATCCGCGAGGGGCGGAGCGAAGGCGACCGCACGTCGAAGGACATCTTCGAGAAGGGGCCCTTCAGCGACATCAAGGAACAGAAGACCCCGACCCCCGAATTCCTGGGCTACGGCGTCGCCGTGGCCGACCTCGCCAGGCCCCACGACGCGACGGTGCTCAAGATCGTCCGGATCGCCGACCGGAAGAAGTACGACGAATCGAGGAAGGATCTCGGCGCCTTCACCACGATGCTCAACGCCAAGACCTCGTCGCTCGTGGAGAGCGCGAAGGAGGGCGACACGGTCGCGGTGCTCCTCGACCGCACTCCCTTCTACGGCGAGGGGGGCGGCCAGGCGGGCGACGGCGGGACGATCACCACCGACGGCGGTTCCGTCGTGGTCGAGGACTGCCGCAAACCCGACGGCTACTTCATGCACTTCGGCCGGGTCGCGAAGGGCGCACTCAAGGCCGGCGCAAAGGTCAAGGCCGCGATCGACGTCGATCGTCGGCTCAACATCATGCGGAACCATACGGGGACCCACCTCCTGCAGGCGGCGCTCCGCGCGGTGCTCGGCGCCCACGTCCAGCAGGCCGGCTCGGTGGTCGAGGCCGACCGCCTCCGCTTCGACTTCTCCCACTTCTCCGCCCTCACCGCGGAGGAGATCCGCAAGGTCGAGGACTGGGTGAACGGCGTCGTCTTCGCCGACCCCGCCGTCACGAAGGTCGAGCTGTCCATGGAGGAGGCCAAGGCGAAGGGGGCGATCGCCTTCTTCGGGGAGAAGTACGGCGACCGCGTGCGGGTCGTCACGGTCGGCGCCGGGCTCTCGGTCGAGCTCTGCGGCGGCACGCACCTCGAGCACGCGGCGGCGATCAGCGGCTTCCGGATCACGCGCGAGTCGTCGATCGGCAGCGGCATCCGGCGCATCGAGGCGGTCACGGGCCCGAAGGTGATCGAGATGACGCGCGAGCAGGACGCCGTGCTGGGCGAACTCTCGAAGCTCCTCAAGGCGCCGCGGGCGGACGTGCCCAAGAAGGTCCAGAAGCTCCTGGAAGAGATGGCGCGGCTCAAGTCGCAGAAGGGGAGCGCCCCGGCAGCGACGGGCGAGATCGAGACGAAGGACGTGGGGAGCGAGAAGATCGTGGCCCACCACGTGCCGAACTCGACGGTGGACGATCTCCGGAAGATCATGGACACGCTGATCAAGAAGAAGAACCTGGCGGCGGGGATCCTGGCGAGCGGCGGGGAGAAGCCGGCGTTCGTGATCGGCGTGCGCGAGGACCTGGTCGCGTCGAAAGGCCTGAAGGCCGGGGACCTCGCCAGGGAGGTCGGCAAGGCCTGCGGCGGGGGCGGCGGGGGCCGCGAGGTCCAGGCGCAGGCCGGCGCGAGCGACGCGTCCAAGATCCCCGTCGGGTTCGAAACGTTTGAGAAGCTCGTCCGCTCCAAGCTCGGCGCGTAGCGTCCGGCCGGGCTTTTCCCTTGCAAAAGCGGAGCGGCTCCGCTAAACTCCGTCCCTTAAATCGGGGGGAGACGGGGTTTCTCCGGGAGACGATATGCCCAACCCAAAAAGGAAGCTTGCGAAGTCGTGGCGCGGCTGCCGCCGCTCGCACGACCACGTCCATGTCCCGAACCTCTCCACCTGCGCGCGCTGCAACCAGCCGAAGATGGCGCATCGCGTGTGCGGCACCTGCGGGTACTACAAGGGCGAAATGATCGTCGACATGAAGAAGTTGTAGTCCGCCCCTCGACGAACGAATGCGCATCGCGATTGACGGCATGGGCGGGGATCATGCGCCCGATGAGATCGTCTCGGGCGCGATCGACGCCGCGAAGCTCCTCCCCGACGCGAAACTCCTCCTGGTCGGGCAGAAGGATCGTCTGACCCGCTCCGACCTCCCCTCCAACATCGAGATCATCCACGCCTCCGAGGTCGTCGACATGAAGGAGGAGCCCGTCAAGGCCCTCCGCAGCAAGCGCGACTCGTCGCTCCGGGTCGCCATGACCCTCGTCAAGCAGGAGAGGGCCGACGCGGTCATCTCCGCCGGCAACACGGGCGCCATGGTCGCCGGGGCGCTCTTCCCCATGTTCGGGCTGGGCAAGCTGGAAGGCGTCAAGCGGCCCGGGATCGCGATCCCCATGCCCGTGGAGGGCGGCGTCTGCGCGATGATCGACGTGGGCGCCAATCCCAACGCCAAGCCGCTCCACCTCATCCAGTACGCCATCATGGGTTCGGTCTACATCCAGTACCTGCAGCCCGAGATCAAGATCCCCCGGGTGGGCATCCTCAACATCGGCGAGGAGTCGCACAAGGGGACCGACCTCCAGCGCGAGACCTACGCCTACCTCGACAAGGCGCACCTCAACTTCGAGTTCGTGGGGAACATCGAGCCCCACCGCATCTTCGCGCGGGAGGCCGACGTCGTGGTCTGCGACGGGTTCTCGGGCAACCTTGCGCTCAAGACGGCGGAAGGCATCAAGGCGTTCATCCTCCGCCGCTTCTCCTCCAACGGAATTTCCGGCAACGCCGATCTGCTGCAGGCCATGCGGCACGCCACCGACGAGATGCTCCCGGAGCAGGGCGGCGCGCCGATCCTCGGCGTCAAGGGCATCGTCATCAAATGCCACGGGCGCTCCAAGGCCCGGTCGATCACGAACGCGATCACGCTGACCGCAGGGTTCATCAAGGGCCGGCTGAACGACCACATCGTCGAGGAGCTCCGGAAGCTGTCCCGGGGCAGCGGCGCGTGGTACTCCAAGTGGTTCAACTGGTCCAAGGAAGAGGAATGAGGGTCAAGATCCTCGGCACCGGCTCCTACGCGCCCCCCCGGATCATCACGAACGCCGAGCTCGAGAAGCTCATCGACACCACCGATGAGTGGATCGTCGAGCGGACCGGCATCCGCCAGCGCCACGTGGCCGACCCGGCCGTGCCGACCTCGGAGATCGCGACGATCGCCGCGCGAAAGGCGCTCGAGGCCGCCCAGGTCGCGCCCGAGGAGATCGACACGCTGGTCGTGGCGACCTCGTCGCCCGACCGCATCGTCCCGCCGACGGCGGTCTACGTGCAGAAGAACCTCGGCTGCTGGAACGCCGGCTGCTACGACCTGGTGGCCGCGTGCACGGGGTTCGCCTACGGGCTCTCCTCCGGCCGCGCCTACATCTCGAGCGGGCAGTCCAAGCGCTGCCTCGTCGTCGGCGCGGAGGTCCTCAGCCGCATCACGAACTACAAGGACCGCGGCACCTGCATCCTCTTCGGCGACGCGGCGGGGGCGGTGGTGCTCGGACCTTCCGACGGGGAGAGCGACATCCTCTATTCGAAGATGGGCTGCGACGGGCGCGAGGCGGAGCTCATCATCACCTACGCCGGCGGGACGGCGATGCCGATCACGGCGGAGCTGCTCGAGAAGAACCTCCACACGATCCACATGAAGGGCCGCGAGGTCTACAAGTTCGCAGTCCCCAAGTTCGTGGAGATCATCAAGACGGCGCTCCGGGAGACGGACCTCGACCTCTCCGAGATCGACCACTTCATCCCGCACCAGATGAACATGCGGATGATCGAGTCGGTCGCCGAGCGGCTCTCGTTCCCGCGGGAGAAGATCGTGATCAACATCGAGAACTACGGGAACACCTCGGCGGCGTCGATCCCGCTCGCCCTCGACGAGTCGGTCCGCTCGGGCCGGATCAAGCGGGGCGACCTGATCCTCATGAGCGCCATGGGCGCCGGCATCACCTGGGGGACGGTCATCCTGAGATGGTGAAGATCGCCTACCTCTTCGCCGGCCAGGGAGCCCAGGCGGTCGGCATGGGGAAAGACCTCGTCGCGGCGTTCCCGAAGGCGAAGGAGCTCTACGACCGGGCGACCGCGATCCTGGGCTTCGACCTGGCGAAGGTCTGCTTCGAGGGCCCGGCGGAGGAGCTCAACCGCACCGACCGCTGCCAGCCCGCGCTCCTCGTCCACGGCCTCGCCTGCCTCGAGGTCGCCCGGGCGAAGGGGCTGCCGGACGGCGAGGCGGCGGCGGGCCTTTCGCTGGGCGAGTACACGGCCCACGTCTACGCCGGGTCGCTGACGTTCGAGGACGGCGTCCGGCTCCTCCAGAAGCGCGGCCGGGCCATGCAGGAGGCGTGCGACCAGACGCCGTCGGGAATGGTCTCGATCCTCGGCCTCGAGCGCGCCAAGGTCGCGGAGGCGCTGCAGGGCCAGGGGGACGTCGGCATCGCGAACCTGAACGGCCCCGGCCAGATCGTGATCAGCGGCGAGAACGGGGCGCTCGAGAAGGCGGTCGCGAAGTGCAAGGAGCTGGGCGCCAAGCGGGCGATCCCGCTCAAGGTCGCCGGCGCGTACCACTCGGTCGTGATGAAGCCCGCTCAGGAGAAGATGCAGAAGGAGCTCGCGGCCGTGAAGATCGCGCGCCCGCGGATTCCGGTCTACGCCAACGTGAGCGCCAAGCCGCTCACGGACCCCGAGGAGATCCGCGCGGCGCTCGCGACCCAGATTTGCAGCCCGGTCCTCTGGGAGGACACGATCCGCGCGATCGCGGCGCCGAAGTACGTGGAGCTCGGTCCCGGGAGGGTCCTGGCGGGCCTGGTCCGCAAGATCGACGAACGGGCGGAAGTGGTCTCCATCGAAGGAGCCGCGTCATGAAGATCGACCTGACGGGACGCTCGGCCCTGGTCACCGGCGCGAGCCGGGGCATCGGGCGCGAGATCGCGAAGGCCCTGGCCGGCGCAGGGGCGAAAGTCGCCTGCGTCGCCACCAACGAGGAGCTCCTGAACTCGCTCGTCGCGGAGATCGGCGGCGGGGCGATCGCGATCAAATGCGATGTCTCGAAATCGGCGGAGATCGACGCGGCCGTCGAGAAGGCGGCCTCGGCGTTCGGCGGCCTCGACATCCTCGTCAACAACGCCGGCGTCACGCGTGACAATCTGCTCCTCCGGATCAAGGAGGAGGACTGGGACACGGTGCTCGACACGAACCTGAAGGCCCCCTACCTCTTCATCAAGGCGGCGGGGCGGCACCTGATGCGCTCGAAGGCCGGCCGCGTGGTCAACATCTCGAGCGTGGCGGGGATCCTCGGGAACGCCGGGCAGGCGAACTACGCTTCCTCGAAGGCGGGCCTGATCGCCTTGACCAAGACGGCCGCCCGGGAACTGGGCTCGCGCGCCGTGTGCGTGAACGCCGTCGCCCCCGGCTTCATCAAGACCGACATGGCCGCAAAAGTCGACCCCAAGGTGATCGAGGGCGTGGTCAACAGCCTGCCCCTCAAGCGCCTGGGCGAGGCGAAGGAGATCGCCTCGGCGGTCCTCTTCCTCGCCAGCGACCAGGCGGCGTACATCACGGGGCAGGTGCTGGTCGTCGACGGCGGAATGGCCATGTAGAAGCTGGAAGCTGGAAGCTCGAGGCTTCAAGCCAGATTCATCCCCCCTACCCCCCGAGGGGTGGACGGGCGAAGGGCTGACTTCCAGCGTCCGGCTTCAAGCTTCTAGCTTCAAGCTTCCAGCTTTCTTATCATGTCGCCCATGCCCGACGACCGCCAGGCCGCCCTCGACAAGCTTCGCCGCAAGGCCCTCGAGGGGGGCGGGCCGGAGAAGATCGCCAAGCAGCACGCCGCGGGGAAGATGACCGCCCGCGAGCGGGTCGCCCTCCTCGTCGACGAGGGGTCGTTCGACGAGATCGGCGCGTTCGTCGAGCACTCCGCGACGCACTTCGGGATGGCGTCGAAGAAGTTCCCCGGCGACGGCGTCGTGACCGGCTTCGGGCGCATCGACGGACGCTCCGTCGGCCTCTTCTCGCAGGACTTCACGGTGCTGGGCGGCTCGCTCGGCCTCGCCCACGCCGGCAAGATCTGCAAGATCCAGGACATGGCGCTCAAGCTCGGCATCCCCGTGATCGGCCTCTGCGACTCCGGCGGGGCGCGCATCCAGGAGGGCGTCGAGTCGCTCGGCGGCTACGCGGACATCTTCCTCCGCAACACCCTCGCCAGCGGCGTCATCCCCCAGATCTCCGCGATCCTCGGCCCCTGCGCGGGCGGCGCGGTCTACTCCCCCGCGATCACCGACTTCGTCTTCATGGTCCAGGGCGTCAGCTACATGTTCGTGACCGGCCCCAACGTGATCAAGGAGGTCACGCACGAGAAGGTGTCGTTCGAGGACCTGGGAGGCGCGGCGGTCCACAACGAGAAGAGCGGCGTGGCCCATTTCGCCGCGAAGAACGAGGCCGACTGCCTCCAGCAGATCCGCGCGCTCCTCTCCTACATCCCCCAGAACAACATGGAGGAGCCGCCCCAGGTGCCGACGGGCGACGACCCCACGCGCCGCGACCGGAAGCTCAACTCGATCATCCCCGACAGCCCCCAGAAGCCGTACGACATGCACGAGGTCCTCTCGATCGTCGTCGACAACGGCGTCTTCCTCGAGGTCCACCGCGACTTCGCCAGGAACATCCTGGTCGGCTTCGCGCGCCTGAACGGCCGCTCGGTGGGGATCGTCGCCCAGCAGCCCGCCTTCCTGGCCGGCTGCCTCGACATCGACAGCTCGGTCAAGGCGGCCCGCTTCATCCGCTTCTGCGACGCGTTCAACATCCCGATCATCACCTTCGAGGACGTCCCGGGCTTCCTCCCCGGCGTCGCCCAGGAGCACGGCGGGATCATCCGGAGCGGCGCGAAGCTCCTCTACGCCTACTGCGAGGCGACCGTCCCCAAGATCACGGTGATCACCCGCAAGGCTTACGGCGGCGCGTACGACGTCATGAATTCGAAGCACATCCGGGGCGACATGAACTTCGCCTGGCCGACCGCCGAGATCGCCGTGATGGGCCCCGAAGGGGCGGTCAACATCATCTTCAAGGAGGAGATCGAGCAGTCCAAGGACCCCAAGAAGACGCGCGAGCGCCTCATCGCCGAGTACCGCGCCAAGTTCGCCAACCCCTACATCGCCGCGCAGAAGGGCTACATCGACGACGTCATCGAGCCCGCCGACACCCGCCGGCGGCTCATCAAGGCGCTGGAGCTGCTCAAGACCAAGCGGGACCGGAACCCGCCGCGCAAGCACGGCAACATCCCGCTGTAAATCCAAAACCCCAAATCCCAATGAAATCCCAACCCCGAAATCCAAACCGCGTCCCATTCGGGGGGATTTTCGGTGAAAGGAAGGTCGCCCGCGGGGCAATTAGATTCCCGGAGCCCCGTCAGGCCGTATACTAAGCGGGGTTGGGGAGGAACTGATTCCGTGAAGGACTACGTCGTCCAGGCCGGACCGCTGCGCACGTTCGACACGCTCTTCGACGACCGCTTCCAGAAGTTCCGCACGGTCGGCGATTATCATACCATCGAGATCTCCGCCAAACCCACCACCCAGCGGCGGTACATGAACAGCATGGCCCGCTCCGCGGCTCGCGAGGTGCTCTTCGTCTCGGCCTTCTTCCAGCCCCTCGCCCAGGGCCACCGGACCCTCTTCGGGATGCGGGACGTCGTGCAGGGCAACGCCCACAAGCTCGGGGCCAAGCTCAAGGACCAGAGGAAGATCAAGTGGGCCGAGATGGTCTACGGGACCGCCGAGGACGACGTGGTCGTGGCCGAACTCAAGGACTTCGCGGGCGACTTCGACGTGATCAAGGACTGCTGCCCGCCCACATCCGGGGAGATGTTCTTCTATCTGAGCGCGTCGCCCTTCGACGTCTTCGACGTCTACTGGCAGCGCGCCTGCCGCGACTCGCTGAAGGCGAAGGAAGACCGCTTCCGGCGCGACGTGGTCGGCCTGGCCAACCAGTCGAAGATCGCCCTCCACCAGGACACGGACGGCTCGTTCACCGTCGTGGTGCACCCCCAGGTGACCGACGTCTCGCAGGTCGAGAACGCGATCGCCTCCGCAGGGGACAAGTCGGGCATGTCCATCACCTTCGCCCCCGGGCTGTTCAGCTAGCGGCCAGCTTTCAGCCATCAGCCTTCAGTTCTCAGCCGGTCCGTCTCCTCCTCATCCGCTGATCGCCGAGGGCTGATGGCTGAAAGCTCCCCCCTTTCTTGTCCCCCGGCCCCCTTTCTGCTTCAATCTACCCCTCTTGTTTAGAAAGATCCTCGTCGCCAACCGGGGGGAGATCGCGCTCCGCGTGATCCGGGCGTGCAAGGAGCTCGGAATCCGCACGGTGGCGGTCTACAGCGAGGCGGACCGCTGGTCCAACTACGTCTCCCAGGCGGAGGAGGCCTACGCCATCGGCCCCGCGCCGGCGCGCGAGAGCTACCTCCGGATCGACACGATCCTAGACGTCGCCCGCCGATCGGGTGCCCAGGCGATCCACCCCGGCTACGGCTTCCTCTCCGAGAACGCCGACTTCTCGGAAGCGTGCGCGAAGGCGAAGATCAAATTCATCGGGCCCGGCCCCGCCACGATGAGGGCCGTCGGCAACAAGATCGCGGCGCGCAAGACGGCGCAGAAGCTCGGCATCCCCGTGGTGCCGGGCATCTCGGGGCAGGTCGACGAAGCGCAGATCCTGGCCTTCGGGAAGGAGCACGGCTACCCGATCCTGCTCAAGGCGGCCGGCGGCGGCGGAGGGAAGGGCCTGCGGGTCGTCCGCGAGGCCTCGGAGGCGCCCCGCGCGCTCCGCGAGGCCGCGAGCGAGGCGGGCCACGCCTTCGGCAACAGCACGGTCTTCGTCGAGAAATACATCTCCCGCCCCCGCCACGTGGAGATCCAGGTCTTCGGCGACGCCCGCGGGAGCGTGATCCACCTCGGCGAGCGCGAGTGCTCCGTCCAGCGGCGGCACCAGAAGCTGGTCGAGGAGAGCCCGTCGGTCGCCGTCGACGAGAAGCTCCGCGAGAAGATGGGCGAGACGGCGAAGCGGGTCGTGAAGAGCGTCGGGTACGAGAACGCCGGGACCTGCGAATTCCTGCTCGACGAGAGCGGGAAGTTCTATTTCCTCGAGGTGAACTCGCGCCTGCAGGTGGAGCACCCCGTGACGGAGATGCTCACGGGCCTCGACCTCGTCCGGATGCAGATCGCGGTCGCGGCGGGCGAGCGCCTGCCCCTCAAGCAGGACGAGGTGCGGCGCCGCGGCCACGCGATCGAGACCCGCATCTGCGCGGAGGACCCGTTCAACGGCTTCGCCCCCGCGACCGGCGAAGTGGCCGCCGTCCGCTTCCCCGCCGGCCCGTTCGTGCGGGTGGACAGCGACCTCCGGATCCGTTCGCAGGTGACGGTCTACTACGACTCGCTGGTGGCCAAGCTCATCTGCTGGGGAGAGGACCGCACGCAGGCGGCCGACCGGATGCTCCGGGCGCTCCGCGAGTTCAAGATCGTGGGGGTCCAGACGACGATCCCCTTCCAGATCCAGCTCTTCCAGAACCGGAAGTTCCGCGCGGGCCGGATCCACACGAACTTCGTGGACCAGGAGTTCGACTTCAAGGACGTGAAGGCGGACCACCACGAGGAGGCGGCGATCCTGGCCGCCGCCCTCGAGTTCCTGCGCCGCGAGCAGATGACGCCCAAGTACGCGAGCCCGCGCCCGATCTCGCCCTGGAAGGGGGCGTATAGGGACGACTCATGATCCCCATCTCCCTATCTCCTCCATCTCCCTATCTCCCATGAAGTTTTTCGTCCATTCCAACGGCCACGACTTCGAGCTGGACGTCCAGCCCGACCGGGACCGACTGCTCGTGCTGTGCAACGGGAAGGAGATCGTGGTCACTCTGGACGAGGCGAAGTGGAACATCCGGACGGCGTTCCTGGGCGACCGGCGGCTCGACTTCGGCTGGGACCGGCAGAATGGCACGTACTCGCTCCACATCGAGGGGATCGAGTACGAGGTCGTGGTGCGCGACCCGAAGACGGAACTGCTGGCGAAGGTGGTGGGCGGCGGCCCGGCCGCGAACGCGGCGGCCGCGGTGCGCGCCCCCATCCCCGGCCTGATCACCAAGGTCCTCGCGAAGGCCGGCGAGTCCGTAAAGAAGGACCAGTCGATCCTCTGCCTCGACGCGATGAAGCTCGAGAACGAGATCCGCTCGCCGCGGGACGGAGTCCTCCGGGCGCTCGAGGTGCAGCCCGGCCAGGCGGTCGACAAGGGACAGGTTCTCTTCGTGGTCGGATGAGGGTATACTAGGGCCATGAATTGTCCCTCCTGCGGCAGGGCCCTCGCCACCGGTGCGCGGCAGTGCGTCTACTGCGCCCAGGGCACGAAGTTCAAGCCCAAGGCGCAGCTCGTCATCCCCAAGGGCACGGTGCCCGAGCGCTCCGGGGGCTTCCGGTGGGGCCGCTGGCTGCTCCTCCTCATCGTCGTCGGCGGCGGCGCGATGGCCTGGTTCACCCCCCCGATCCGCGCCCAGATCCAGCCGCTGATCGACAAGGTCAAGGCGTTCTTCTAGGGAGATCGGATGATCACGGAGAACCGCTGATGGGTCTTGAGTCCTGCGCTTCCCACGTTCACCTCGTCTCCTAGCATGGTCTCCCCCCTCCCCGGCGAGTTTCCCTTCACCCGCGGCCTCCACCCCGCCGGCTACCAGGAACGCCCCTGGACCATGCGGCAGTACGCGGGGTACGCGACCGCCGAGGAGACCAACCGGCGCTACCGCTACCTCCTCGAG
>CAZSCC010000558.1:0-10322 GCA_964604905.1 uncultured Planctomycetales bacterium | reverse complement strand
GCCTCGAGGTACTTCTCGCTGGTCTTCCGCACGATCTCGTCGGGGAGGGTCGGGCCGGGCGGCTTCTTGTTGAACTTGATGGATTCGAGGTAGTCGCGCACGAACTGCTTGTCGAAGGAAGGGGGCGAGATGCCGACCCGGTACTCGCTGCGCGGCCAGTATCGGGAGGAGTCGGGGGTGAGGACCTCGTCGATGAGGATGATCTCGCCCTTGACGGTCCCGAACTCGAACTTGGTGTCGGCGAGGATCAGGCCCTTCGTCTCGGCGTAGTCGGAGCCCTTCGTGTAGATCGAGAGCGTGAGTTCGCGCAGCCGGGCGGCGGTCGGGTCTCCGACCGTCTTCGCCATCACGTCGTAGCCGATGTTCTCGTCGTGGCCCGTGACGGCCTTCGTGGCGGGCGTGAAGATGGGCCGCTCCAGTTTCGCAGCCTGCGGGAGCCCCTTCGGAAGCGTGATGCCGCAGACGGCGCCGCTCTCCTGGTAGTCCTTCCAGCCGCTGCCGATCAGGTAGCCGCGGGCGACGCATTCGACGGGGAACGTCTCGGCCTTCTTGACGAGCATCGAGCGGTCGCGGAGCGCGTCCTGGTGCTTCCGCACCTCGGGGGGCATCTGGCCGACCTCGCAGGTGATCATGTGGTGCGGGACGCCCAGGAAGTTGAACCAGAACTCGGAGAGGCGGTTGAGGACCTTCCCCTTGAAGGGGATGCCGTTGGCCATGACGACGTCGAACGCGCTGAGGCGGTCGGTCGTCACGATGAGCAGCGTCTCGCCGAGATCGTACATGTCGCGGACTTTCCCGCGGGAGACGAGCTTGAGGCCCGGGAGATCGGATTTGAGGAGAACCGGTTCGGTCATGAGCATCACCCCACCCCCTCGAGGAACGGCCGTACTATAGCACCGGCGAAAAACCGTGTCTATTGAGCCGCGATCAGGCGCGCCACCTCGCGCGTGCGGCCGGGGATCGTGCCCACGGAGACCTCGTAGCAAGGGCAGCTGAAGAGCTCGAGGGTCGCCGGCTGCGCGGCCTCGCTCCCGCCTGCCTTGAGCGAAAAGACCGCCGAGGGCGCCACCGGCCCGCGGAAGAGCCGGGCCTTGGGCAGCAGGGCCGACGGTTCGACCATCACCCTCGCGTCGGGCGAGAGGATGAGGCGGAGCAGGAGGTCCCGCTGCCGGTCGACGGGAAGCGGCCGCAGGACCTGCTTCGGATCGCTCCGGAGGGCCGTCTCGAGCACCTTCTGGACGGCCGCAGCCTTCGCGTCCGCCTCGGCGGGCGCCGCGTCGGGGACGTTTTCGAATTTGGAACGGAGCAGGCGGGCGGCATATTCCGGATAGCTTTCGACGAAGGAGCTCCGGAGGTAAAGCCCCTTCTCGATCACGTGGAGCCGCGCGACGGCGTCGCGGAAGAGCCAGCCCTCGGCGAGGAGGCGCGATCCCGGCGACTCCAGGAGTCCCCACGCGGGCGTGGGATGGATCACTTCTTTCGGATAGAGGAGGAGCAAGGTCCGGCCTCCCGTCTCGACCGCCGCGCCGTGGAGGAGCCGGCCCTCCGCGGTCAGCACGCGCCCCAGCGCCTCCAGGGCGCAGGCGCGGAGGTCGCCGTAGTACGAGCTGTTGAAGAGGTAGACCTCGCCGTTCGCCGCGGAGGCGTACGAGGCGGGAGTCTCCGCGTCAACCTGGATCATGGCGTAGACCGTGAGCGCGGGTTCGCGCGGCACGGCCTGGCCGGTGGCGGATTTCCAGTCGGCCTCGCCGGGCCAGTTGTCCTTCCAGAAGTCGGCCAGGTGGTGCGAGTTGGAGTAGAGCCGCACCCGGTGGCCCAGGATGATCGCGTCGTGGATGTAGGACTCGCGGCCCTCCAGGGCGCGCAGGGCGTGGGTGCGAAGGCGGTCGCGGAGGCCGGGAGTGGCGTCGGGATCGGGTCCTTGGGCCACGCGGGCCGCTCCGCGCGTCATGATGTTGGAGAGGCCGATCAGGGTGCCGGGGGTCTCGCTCATAGTCGATTCGAATGACAGAGGGCCAGGGCGATGGCGTCGGCCACGTCGGGCTCTGGGGTCTCCTTCAGGCGCAGGATCACCCGGACCATCCGCTGCACGTCCGCCTTCGGCGCATTCCCGTTCCCGGTGACGGCCTTCTTGACCTGCGAGGGGGCGTACTCGAAGACGCGCGTCTTGGCGGCGGCGGCGGCCAGCATGCAGACGGCGCGTGCGGCGTTGAGCGTCAGGGCGTCGCGGCTGTTGATACCGACGAACGGCCGCTCGATCACGACCTGCTTGGGTCTCAGGCGCCGGATGAGCCGCTCGATCCCGCGGTGGATGTGGAGCAGGCGTTCGGGGAGGTCCTTGCCGCGGACGAAGACCTGTCCGCACTCGATGAGTTCGGGGGCGCGGGGATCCGCCTCGAAGACGGCGTAGCCGGTCCTGCGCGTGCCGGGGTCGATGGCGAGGATCTTCATGGGTCAGGCGTCCGCTCCGTCGAGCCTCAGGCGGAGCCGCTCGTGCTCGTCCCACATCTCCGCGGGGAGCCGGTCTCCGAACTTCCGGAAGAAGCGCTCCTGGTCCTCCAGTTCCGCGCGCCAGGCCTCCATGTTGACGGAGAGGAGCGGGCCGAGCGCCTCCTTCGACAGGGCGAGGCCGGAGAGGTCGAGCGAGGAGGGCGTGGGGAGCATCCCGATGGCGGTCCGCGTGGCCTCCGCCTCGCCGCGACAGCGGCCGAGGATCCAGCGGAGCACGCGGATGTTCTCGCCGAAGCCGGGCCAGAGGTAGTTCCCCGCCGCGTCGGTCTGGAACCAGTTCACGTGGAAGATCGAAGGCGCTTCGTCGCTCAGGGTGCCCATCTTCAGCCAGTGGCGGAAATAGTCGGCCATATTGTAGCCGCAGAAGGGGAGCATCGCCATCGGGTCGCGGCGGACGACGCCGACCTGCCCCGTGGCGGCCGCGGTGGTCTCGGAGCCCATCGTGGCGCCCAGGAAGACGCCGTGGCGCCAGTCGAAGGCCTCGAAGACGAGCGGGGCGACCCGGCCCCGGCGCCCGCCGAAGATGATCGCCGAGATCGGGACGCCCTGCGGATCGTCGAAGCGGGAGGAGATCCCGGGACACTGCCGCGCGGGGGCGGTGAAGCGGGAGTTCGGCTGCGCGGCCTTCCCGCCGCCGGGCCGCCACGGTTTCCCCTGCCAGTCGAGCGCGCTCTCCGGGACCGGTCCGTCCATCCCCTCCCACCACGGCGTGTTGTCCGGACGGAGCGCGACATTGGTGTAGATCGTGTTGCGCCCGATGGTCGCCATCATGTTCGGGTTGGTCTTCACGCTCGTGCCGGGCGCGACGGCGAAGAAGCCCGCCTCGGGGTTGACGGCGTAGAGGCGGCCGTCCGGCCCGAAGTGCATCCAGGCGATGTCGTCCCCGACGGTCCAGACCTTCCACCCCTTCTGGCTCTCGGGCGGGACGAGCATGGCGAGGTTGGTCTTCCCGCAGGCGCTGGGGAACGCCGCGGCCATGTAGGTGACGTCGCCCTTCGGGCTCTCGAGGCCCAGGATGAGCATGTGCTCGGCGAGCCAGCCCTCCTGCCGGGCCATCCAGCTGGCGATGCGGAGGGCGAAGCATTTTTTGGGCAGGAGCGCGTTCCCGCCGTATCCGGAGCCGATGCTCCAGATGAGCTTCCGCTCGGGGAAATGGCAGATGAAGCGCCGCTCGGGGCTCAGGTCGCCGAGCGAGTGGAGGCCGCGGACGAAATCCTTCGAGCCGCCGAGCTGATCGAGCGCCCCGCGGCCCATCCGGGTCATGATCTTGAGGCTGGCGGCCACGTAGGGGCTGTCGGTGATCTCCACGCCGACCTTGCTGTAGGGCGAGCCGGCGGGCCCCATCAGGTAGGGGACGACGTAGAGGGTCCGGCCCTTCATGCATCCCTGGAAGAGCGGCCGCACGCGCTCCTCCGCCTCGCGCGGGGCCATCCAGTTGTTGGTCGGCCCCGCGTCGTCCCGCGTCTCGGTGCAGATGAACGTGAGGTTTTCGGATCGGGCGACGTCGGAGGGGTGGCTGCGGTGGAGGGTGCAGCCGGGGTACTTCGCGGGGTCGAGCCGGAGGAGGGTCCCGTTCCCGACCATCTCCCCGATCAGCCGGTCATGCTCGGCCTCGCTGCCGTCGCACCAGACGACGCGTTCGGGCTGCGCCAGGCGCGCGCACTCGTCCACCCACTCGGTCAAGGTGAGATTCTCGGTCGCGGGGGGCACGAGGGGGGTTATAGCACACGGGTCGACGGGGCGGCAACGATAAGCGAGTCGCCTCCCAGCGACAGTTCCATCATCGTGGGGAAATGGCATTCCCCTCCTCTTATCGCGCGGTCCTGGCGCTCTCCATCGAATGCGACGGCTGCACGAGGGACCGGCCCCGGCGGGTCTTCGCCTACTGGGCCGGGGACGGCCGATCTCCTCGAGCGCGCGGCTTCCTAGTCGGAGCGGCGCTCGGCGACGACGGAGAAAGTTGGGCTCGTCCACGGAAGCAGGGCCGGGCAGAGCGACAGAATCCCCGCCGCGACCCCCTTGAGGATGCGGAACGGCCCGCGGAAGGGACCGGTGTGCGGGGACTTCAGCTGCGCGTCGAACCCCGCGTCGCGAAGCATCTGTTTTACGAGCGCTGGATTCAGGGGATACTCCTCGAACTCGCCCGACACGGGATGGCAGGCCAGGGGGCGGCGCGGGTTGACGATCTCCCGGCCAGCCCGGTGTACTTCCACCGCCTCGAAGATCCGACGCCCGTGAAGTCCCCGCGTGTCCCGGGCGCACCGTTCGACCGACTCCGGCGACAGATCGGGGAATCGTCCTCGGATCATCCCCCTCCGCAGGTCGAGGTAGGATTCGGGAATCTTCTTCTCGGAGGGCACGCCGTCCGCATACCGGCCCGTCTCCGCCCCCTCCCAGATGGGCGACATGTTCTTCGCATAGCCCGGATGGCTGCTGTTGTTGTCCTCGAAGACGTAGAGGCGCCCGCCGGGCCGGAGGAGGGTCGCGAGGCTCCGGATCGCCAGCTCCGGCTCGCGGATGTGGGAGAGGCTGGCCAGCGTGAGCGCCCCGTCGAAGGATCCCGCCGGGAAGGGGAAGGAGAGGACGTCTCCCTGGAGGATGGAGAGCCCGTCCAGCTGAAGGTACTCCGCGAGCCTGCGCGCCGTCCTGGCCTTTTCAGCGTGGTAGTCCAGGGCCACGACGTGGGAAACGCCCAGGACCCGAAGCAGGCAGGCGTACACGCCGAACCCCGCGCCGACGTCCAGCACGCACCTCGCCTCCCCCAGCGCGCGCCGGATCGCCTCCGCCTTGCGGACGTAGATTTCGAAGGGAACGTCGTGGACGTAAAGGTCCGCGTGGTAGGTGTAGAACCACTCCGAGAGCCGCGAAGAGACCTCGCCCCGGCTCCAGCAGAAGACCTCCCGTAACCGGTCCAGCGGGGAGGACGCGGTCATGGCTGCAGCGCGGCGGCCACCGCGCGGATCTGTGCGGGAGTGATCTCCGGGAAGATCGGGAGCGCCAGGTTCCGCGCGCAGAGCCGCTCCGCCACCGGGAAGTCGCCCGGCGCGTATCCCAGGCTCCGGTAGCACTCCTGATAGGCCGAGGGCAGCGAGTAGTAAACTCCGCACGCGATCCCCGCCGCCTGGAGCCGCTCGCGCAACTCCTCGCGCCGCTCGTGGAGGATCGAGTAGAGGTGGTAGACGTGGCCGCAGTCCGGACGGGCGGAGGGTAGCGTCGCCCCGAGATCCGTGAGAGCCTTCGCGTACCGGGCCGCGGCGGCCTGGCGCTTCCGATTGAACCCGTCCAGCTTCCTCAGCTTGATCCTCAGGAACGCCGCCTGCAGGTTGTCGAGACGGTTGTTCGAGCCGAGCACCTCGTGGGCGTAGCGCTTCTTCTGCCCGAGGTTCCGGAGCGCGCGGATCCGGTCGGCGAGCACGTCGTCGTTCGTCGTCACGGCGCCGCCGTCGCCGAGCGCGCTCAGGTTCTTCGTCGGGTAGAAGCTGAAGCAGCCGAGGTCGCCGATCCCGCCCGCCTTCCGGCCCTTGTACGTGGCCCCGTGGGCCTGCGCGGCGTCCTCGATCACGCGGAGCCCGTGGCGCTTCGCGAGCGCAAGGATCGGGTCCATGTCGGCGGGATGGCCGAACAGGTGGACGGGCATGATCGCGCGCGTCCGCGGGGTGATCGCCTTCTCGGCCCTTTCGGGGTCGAGGTTGAAGGTGTCCTCGCTCACGTCCACGAATCGCGGCGTGCCTCCCGCGGCCGTGACTCCGAACGCCGTGGCGATGAACGTGTAGGCGGGGACGATCACCTCGTCGCCCGGCTTGAGGCCGATCGCCTCGCAGGCAAGGCGGAGCGCGTCCGTGCCGTTGGAGACCCCCACGGCGTGCTTCACGCCGAGGTAGGCGGCGAACTCTCTCTCGAACGCCTCGAGCTCGTCGCCCAGGATGAACTGGGAGCTTTTCACAAGTTCGTCCAGTTTCTTCCGGAACGCGGCCGCGAACGGCCGGTGGTGCGCGGCCAGGTCGAGGAACGGGACCTTGATCGGCTTCGTGATCAGTGCGATACCCCCCATGATTTGCCGCAGAGTCGCAGAGACACGGAGAAGAACCCTTTCAAGAAGTTCATGTTCGAAGGCGAAGGGGAGACAGTCTTTGGATAAAGAATCTGCTCCGTGTCTCTGTGGCTCTGCGGCCAATCATGGTTCATCAACAGTCTCTATTCTCCCAGGTAGGCATCCTTGATCTTGGGGTCGTTGAGGAGCTGGTCGGCCGGGCCGGACTTGAGGATCGTCCCCGTCTCCAGGACGTAGCCCCGGTGAGCGAGCTTGAGCGCCATCCGGGCGTTCTGTTCGACCAGGAGCACCGTGGTGCCCCGGCGGTTGAGATCGCGGACGACCTCGAAGATCCTGGTGCAGATCATGGGGGCCAGCCCGAGGGAGGGCTCGTCCAGGAGGAGGAGCTTCGGGCGGGACATGAGCGCGCGCGCGACGGCCAGCATCTGCTGCTCGCCGCCCGAGAGCGTCCCGCCGGCCTGCCCCTGGCGCTCCTTGAGGATGGGAAACATCGCGAAGGCCTTCTCGATGTCGTCCCGGATCTCCGCGGGGTCGCCGCGCGTGAAGGCGCCCATCTGGAGGTTCTCGAGGACCGTGAGGCGGGGGAAGATCTTCCTTCCCTCCGGGGACTGGCTGAGCCCGCGGGTCACGATCTGGTGGGCCGGGCGGTTCTGGATCTCCTCTCCGCGGAAGACGATCCGGCCCTGCCGCACGCGGTTCACGCCCGAGATGCACATCAGGGTCGACGTCTTCCCCGCGCCGTTCGCGCCGATCATGGTGACGATCTCGCCCTCGTTCACCTCGAGCGAGATGCCCTTCAGGACCTCGATGGGTCCGTATCCCGCGCGGACGTCCTCGACGTGAAGGAGGGGAGCCATCTAGTTCAGTCCCGATGAACTCGCAAAGATGGATTGCACCACAAAGACACCCAGAACACAAAGACCCCGTCTTTCCTTCCGGACCCTGGAAGGTCTTCTGAGTGTACTTTGTGGCTTTGTGGTGAATTCCATCGGATTGGGCCCGCTCAGGTGACGTCCTCCTTCCCGAGGTACGCTTCGATGACGGCGGGGTTCTTCTTGATCTCCTCGGGCGTCCCCTCGGCGATCTTCGAGCCGTACTGCAGGACGGCGATCCGGTCGCTGATCCCCATCACGACCTTCATGTGGTGCTCGATGAGGAGGACCGTGATCCCCGTGTCGCGGATCTTTCGGATCAGGCGCATGAGGTCGACGGATTCCGACGGGTTCATGCCCGCCGCGGGCTCGTCGAGGAGGAGCAGCGTGGGCTGCGTGGCGAGCGCCCGGGCGATCTCGAGCCGGCGCTGGTCTCCGTAAGGGAGGTTCTTCGCCAGCATCCCCTCGCGGCCCTTGAGGCCCACGAACTCGAGGAGCTCCGAGGCGCGCGCGTAGGCCGCGGACTCGCCGGCCTTGTGGGAAGGGGTGTGGAGCGCCATCCTCCACACGGCCACCCGCCGGCGTGAGTCCATGCCCATGACGACGTTCTCCACCACGAGGAGGTCCGGGAAGAGGCGGATGTTCTGGAACGTGCGCGCGAGGCCGTTCCGCGTGATGTAGTCGGTGGTCCGCCGGGCGCGGTTCCAGACGACGAACGCCCCGCCGGCGCCGATCCCGGCACCGATCAGGAGCGTGATCCAAAGCAGCGCCCGCTCGCGCGACTGCGCGCGGCCCAGCGCGGTCTCCCCCTTCGCGATGAGCGCCTCGAGGTCGCGGATCAGCTCCTCCGCCTTTTCCGGCGTGGGGGCGGAGCCGAGCGGCTGCGTCGACGCGCGGGTGACGATCCTCCACTTGAGCTTGCCCGCCGCGACGGCGAGGTCCCGGAGGCGCTGGCCCGCCTGCTCGCGCGACTCGGCCGCCTCCAGCACGTTCTTGCGGCCGTCGTCGAGGATGAGCCAGCGGCCGGAGGCGCTCTCGGCGACCGCATCCCTGGCGAACTCGAACTGGCTCTTGTGGTCTTCCGCCTCGAAGCGCTCGTTGAAGACCGCCAAGGTCCGCCCCTTCGCGACCAGCGCGAACTTCCCGCCCTGCTCGGCGATCGTGGCGCCGGGGAGCTCGAGGAGGTCCTGGGCCTGCCGCTTCGCCGCCTCTTCGGAGGCGTGGAGGCCGAGGTACGCGCGGGCGGGGGTGGCGACCAGCCACTTGCCGTCGCCCTTCTCCACGGTGCGCGTGCTGCCGGCCAGGTTCACCAGGCTGCGGAGCACCTCGAGCCGGCGGTTGGCCGCCTCCTCGTCGCCAAGCGTCTCGATCACCACGTCCGCGCGGCTGCGGATCTCGAACTTGCCTCCCTTGGATTTCACGGCCAGGTCGGCGAGGCGGTTCTGCTCGCGCTCGCTCTGGAGGTCGGCATGGAGATAGGCGAAGAAGTCGCGTGCGGCCTTCCCCACCGGGAACGGCTCGGCGGGGTCCTGGTGGTTCATCACGACAACGCTGCGCCAGAGGCCGTCGATGTTGGCCGAAAAGGCGGCGAGCGCGAGCCCCGTGAAGAGGCCGATGAGGACGACGCCCACCGCGACGCCGCGCCGGAACGGCCTTCGGAGGGCGCGCCCTTCGAAGAGGACGTCCCCCTCGGTGGGGTCGTAGATGCCGGTGATGGCGTTGAAGACGGTCGTCTTCCCCGCGCCGTTGGGACCGATCACGGAGAAGACCTGGCCCTTCTCGACGGCGAAATCGACCTTGCTCACGGCGGTGAGGCCGCCGAAGCGCATCGTCAGTCCCTTCACCTCGAGGAGCGGCATCTATTTCCCCCCCTCGGAAACGGGGCCGGCGGCCCCCCGGTCGCGCCGGGTGGGGAAGATCCCCTGCGGGCGGAAGCGCATCATGAGGATGAGGGCCAGCCCGAAGACGACGAGCTTGACGTTGGAGAAGCGGAACGCCGTCCCCGACCGCTGGATCGCGTCATCGATCGCGGGCGTGAGGATGTTGTCGTATCCCATCAGCACGAAGGTCCCGACGATCGCGCCCCGGATGTTCCCCATGCCGCCGATGATGAGGAAGCACAGGACGTTGATCGAGCGGTTGAAGGTGTAGGAGTCCGGCCCTCCCGTCTGGTCGAGCGAGACCGCGTAGATCGAGCCGGCGAGCCCCGCGAGCGCCGCCCCGACGGCGAAGGCCGAGAGCTTGACGGTCGCGGCGTTGATGCCCATGCACGAGGCGGCTAGCTCGTCCTCGCGGATCGCCATCCACGCGCGGCCGAGCTTGGAGGATTCGAGGTTGCGGAGGAGGAGGACGACCGCGAGCAGCGACCCGAGCGCGAGGTAGTAGTAGCCGCGATAGTTGTTCGTCCAGTCGAGGGCGTTTCCGGGGGTCCACGGATCGGGGAGCGGGTTGAGCGCCTTCGAGCCGTTCGTGATGTTCTCGAGGTTCTTGATCGCGAACTTGACCACTTCACCGAAGCCGAGCGTCACGATGGCCAGGTAGTCGCCACGGAGGCGGAGCGTGGGGGCGGCCAGGAGGGCCCCCGCGAGGCCCGATCCGACCGTGGCCAGGAGCATTGCGGCCCAGAAACCCACCTGGAAGGGGAACTGCTCGACGGTGAGGATCCCCGTGATGTACGCGCCGATGCCGAAGAAGGCGGCGATCCCGAGCTGGAGGAGGCCCGCGTACCCGACCACAACCTGGAGACCGAGCGCGAGGATGCAGAAGACGAGGATGTCCCGGATCTGCCCGCCCAGCTTGGGGGGAGCGACCAGCGGGAGGATCGCGAGCAGAGCGAACGGCCAGGCCTTCCTGAGGAAGTCGGGCTTCATACCTTCTCCCTCGTCCGG
>CAZSCC010000557.1:0-2307 GCA_964604905.1 uncultured Planctomycetales bacterium | reverse complement strand
CCCGAAGCCGTTCACCGCCTGCTCGGTGGTCACGTCGGCTCCGAGGAAGGTGCCGTCCCCCTCGGTCGTGCCCAGGAACTGCCAGGGGATCGAGAGCTCGACCTCGAACCCCATGCCGATCCCGACCGCCGCGCTGAGCTGGAAGAGGTAGGCCTTGCTGTCGAAGTCGACGTCCGTGGCCAGGTCGGTCCGGGTTCCCGATCCAGCGTTCATCCGGAAGGAGCCGGTCACGGAGAACTGGCCGAACTCGAGGACGTCGGTCGGCGTGAGGGCGTCCTGCGGGTGTGCCGAGGCGAGCAGGAAGAGAGCCAGCGTCGTGATCATCGGTCCTCCCTTGATCTTTCCCTTTCTCTACAGGCGCCGGGCGGGTAGGGTTTCATCCATGGACGGAGTCGGCCCGCCCGAGATCCTGAGGATCCTCGCCGTCACCGACGCGGTGGGCTTCCACCGCGAGGCGGTCGCGATCCCCCTCTGGACCCGGGGGAAGGGCGAGATACGCGTGCGGGGCGCGAAGCTCGAGATCACCGCGCCTGCCGAGGGCGACTTCGAGGCGTGGCTCAAGGCCCTGCCGGGGTCGCTCGGGGCCATGGACCTATCCGCCGTCCGCCGCGCCTAGCCTAGTCCAGCCCCTTGATCTTGATGTTCTTGTACTCGACCTTGTCGCCGTGGTCCTGCAGGTCGAGGTGGCCCTTGGGCTCCTTGCCGAACCTGGCCCAAGCCTTGAACTTGCTGCCGGCGACCTTCTTGGCCCACTCGTCGCTGTTCAGATCGTACTCGACGATCTTCTCCCCGTTGAGCCAGTTCTCGCACTTGCCCTTGTTGACGACGAGCCGGGCGCTGTTCCACTCGCCGGCGGGCTTGACGACCTTCTTGGTGGGGGCATAGAGGGCGTAGCACGAGCCGGCGGAGGTGAGGGGGCTCTTGCCGTCGGCGTGCTTGGCGTCGTCGAGGACCTGCATCTCGGGGCCGGTCTCGTAGGGGGCGCCGGCGGTCTCGGTCACGTGGAACATGATCCCGCTGTTCCCGCCGGCGGCGATCCGCCAGTCGATCTTGAGGTCGAAGCTTTCGTATTGGTCGACCGTCACGATGTCGCCGCCGCCCTTGGTGCGGGTGAGGGCGCCCTCGACGGCCTGCCAGCCGTCGGTCATCTTGTCCTTCTTGTAGCCGCGCCACCCCTCGGTGGTCTTGCCGTCGAAGAGCAGCTTCCAGCCGGCCTTCTTTTCGTCGTCGCTGAGGGTGTTGTCCTGGACGGCCAGGGCGGCGAACGCAACGAGGGATAGCATCGAATCCTCCTTATGGGTTCCGGGGGGGGTGATGATAGACGAGCGGAGGGCAGGGTGTCCAGAATGGGAAAATTCTAACCGGGGGTCTTATCCCCTTCGGTCCTGACCTTCCGACGGGTGGTGGTGCGGGTCTTGTACTCGGGGGAGGTGAACCAGTCGCGCATGCGGACGATCTTTTTCGCATCGGCGGGGGAGAGGGCGGCGAACTGGATGCCGGCGTAGTAGTCCTCGTCGCTCTTCCCGCTCTGGGCGCACCAGCGGACTTCGCCCGGCCCCTCGATCACGTCGCCGAAGCGCTCCAAGTCGATCCGCACGATCACCTTCGTCCCGACCGGGATCATCTCCCGGGCCAGGAGCAGGGCGCCGCCCTCCGCCAAGTTGATGGCAGCCCGGGCCTTGTTGACGCGGCCCAGGCCCAGCAAGGCGAGGAAGCCCTTCCTCTTGATACGCAGCTGGGTAGAGGCGTCATCGATGCGGAAGCGGAGGTGCCTCCGGAGGTCCCGCTTGGCGCCGTCTCCGAGGGGGCCGGAAGGCGGCTTCTGATGAGCGTCAGCCATCTTCTATCGCCTCACACCCGCCGATCCCGCTTCCATGCCAATTGTAGCTCGGACTCCAGGTTTAGGAAGTCGCCGCGCGATTTCGCTAACGCGACAGCTCGGTCCAGAGGGCCCTGTAATAGCGCATGAACCGGAGGGCATTCGCGGGCTCTTTCGCGCCCGCCGCCTCCGGAACGCCCGCGACCTCCATGAGCGTCACCCGGTCGTAGCCGATCGACTTGAGCCCGGCAAACAAATCGCGGTAGGGGTAGCCGCTCCAGAGTTCGTTGATGTGGACCGACTTGATGTCCTTCTTGAGGAGGTTGAAGGCCTCCTTGATCGAGCCGTCCTTGAGATCCGTGGGATTCGAGTTCCAGCAGACCCCCACGCTCTTGTGGCCGCAGTGGTCCATCATCGTCCGCATGTGGGCGGGCAGCGAGGTCCCGCCCCCGTGGACCTCGACCCAGATCTCGACGCCGTGCTCCTTC
>CAZSCC010000556.1:0-8817 GCA_964604905.1 uncultured Planctomycetales bacterium | reverse complement strand
GCCGGGGGGGGGGGGGGGGGGAGGGGGGGGTTGGGGGGGGGGGGGGGAGAGGGGAGGGGGGGGCGCGGGGGGGGTAAAGGGGGAGGGGGGGGGGGGGGGCTTTACCCGCGGCTCACGGGCCGGGAGAACCTGGAGTTCTTTGCGCATCTGGGCGGGCTTGAGTCGGTACGGGCGCGGGAGCGGATCGAGACGCTCTGGAAGATGGTCGGCCTGGACGCGCACGCGGACGGGATCGTGGCGCGGTTTTCGGACGGGATGAGGCAGCGGCTGGCGTTGGCGAGGGCGCTCCTCTCGGATCCGGCGGTGCTCCTCCTTGACGAGCCGACGCGGAGTCTCGACCCGCCGTCGGCGTTTGCCTGGCGGGCGGGGGTGCGGAGGAACCTGGCGGGGAAGACGATCCTGTTGGCGACGCACGATCTCGTCGAGGCGGAGGAGTTCTGCGACCGGATCGCGATCCTGGCGGAGGGCCGGATCGTGGCGTCGGGGGCGGCCTCGGGGGTGAGGGAACTGGCGAAATCGAGCTTCCCGAACTGGGAGAGAGTGTCGTGAGCGGGAAGGTCTGGGCGTTCGTGCGGCGCGACTTCCGGATGGACCTCCATTCGCGCTTCTCGCTTCTTTTCGAGCTGCTGAACATCGGCCTCACGCTGGGGTCGTATTTCTTTCTCTCCCGGCTCATGCCTGGGAGCGTGGACCTTTCGGGCGACTACCTGTCGTTCGTCCTGGTCGGCCTGGCGGCGAACGAGGCGATGTTCGCGTCGCTGCTTGGGATCTCGCGCAGTTTCCAGCTCCAGCAGCCGTCGGGGGTCCTGAAGCTCCTCATGTTCGGCGAGACGGGTCTCGGGCAGGTCCTGTTCTGTTCGTCAGTCTACCCGGTGCTGCGGGGCGCGATCGGCACGCTGCTCTATCTTCTGGCAGGCGCGGCGTTCGGCGCGTTCCCGCTCGGCCTTTCCGGCATTCCGGAGGCGATCCTGGTCCTCTTTGTCTCCCTCTTCGCCTTTGCGGCGCTGGGGGTCTGTGCGGCGTCGTTCTCGGTGCTCTTCAAGTACGGCCACGCGGTGCTCTGGGCGATCGGGAGCGCCTCCTGGCTCCTGAGCGGGGTTGTGTACCCGCTGGCGCTCCTCCCGTGGCCGCTCCGAGCCCTCTCCCAGCTGGTCCCCCTCACCCATGCGCTCGAAGGCCTGCGGGCCGCGATGCGCGGCGCCCCGCTCTTGGCTCTCGCGCCTGCGCTCCTCTCCCTCTCGCTCTGCACGCTCCTCCTCGGCGCGCTCGGGTTCGGCCTCTTCAAGCTTGGCCTCCGTCGCTCCCGTCTGCTCGGCACGCTGACAGAGTGACCCATCCTCTGGGTACAGGGAACGGCGGCGCTGGGGCCGCTCGCGATGCCTCGGGGCGGACGCCGCGCGGCCGCGAAGGGTCAGGAGCGCTCGTGGGGGGCCTGGCGCGGCTGACCGTTGAGATAGACGAGGGGCGGGAGCTCCAACTGGTAGTGCTGGACGAGCTCGCGGCCGAGGGTGCCCATCAGGTCGTCACACTGGGACTCGTCTTCTCCCACCCCCTTGATGTGCACGAGCTCCAGCAGCGGCTCGGCTTGCCCCAGGATCCGCAGAGGACTGGACTTCTTCTTCGCGATCGAGACGCAGTAGCCCGTTCCCCGACCGTGGGTGTGATAGTCGAGGATGAGCTGCAGCTTCCCGAGCGCCGCTTCCTTCATCGCGGGCCCGTAGCTTGCATGCCCTTCGATGAGCTGGATCATCCTCTCGAACATTCGGGTCCATTATACGATGAAGAAGGGGCGCAGGCGGAGACTGAGACTGCGCTTTCCATTTCCGGGAGGGGTGGCCGTCGTGCGGCTTCTTTCCGGTGGCGCCCTCTTGGTTCCGGGTTGCCGACCGACAGGAGGCGGCGCGCGGGAGCGGTCCGTTTTTCGGCGGAGGGTCCTCCCGGCGTGTTAGAATCCCTGAGACTGTGCGGGAGGTCGCATGAGCGTCATCCTGGTCTTCCTGTGCCTCGCGCCGCCCCAGGATGCCGACCGGGACGAGGCGCGCGCGCGGCAGGTCGCGCGGTCGGTCGACCTCTTCACCCTCTACTGCGGAGAGACGCCGCGCTCGCTCGAGGAGCTGCTGCGGAAGCCGGAGCGGCTGCGGTTCTGGCCCGAGGGCGGCTTCTGGGTGGGGCCGCTGCCTGAGGGAGTCACCTGGAAGGACGGCCGGGTGCTCTCGGGGACGCAGTCCGTGGATGCCGCCCCGCCCGGCTGGAACGCCATCGTCCCGCCCAGCGACCGGCTCCGCGCCCACTACTCCGCGCGCGTGCGGCTCCAGCTGGCGCGCGCGGCGGTCGAGGCCCATCTCCAGGTCCACCGGACGCTGCCGTCGGCGGCGGAGTTGGGGGCGCTCGCCCAGGACCCCTGGGGAAAACCCCTCGCGGTCGAGGCGGGCAAGGGTCGGCTCCGGCTCGCTCTTCAGGATGCGGCGGCGCGCGGCCTGTCGCAGGAGGCCCTCAACCCCGAGGAGGCCGCGGCCCTTGAGAAGGCCGCGCCGGTGGCGCCGCCCGAGGGGGAGGCCCGGGCGATCCGGGACTTCCTCGATCGCCTGTCCGACGACGACCTCGAGACCCGGCTCGAGGCGGTCGCGCAGCTCAAGCGCCGCGGCGCGCTCGTCACGCCCCAGCTCCAGGAGCGGCTGAAGTCGGTGAAGGATCCCGAAGTCCGCCAGAGACTGGCGAAGATCGCGCCCCACTTCGCGCCGCTGCCGCCCTCATGGAAGACCGAGCTGCGCCCGCTCTCGACCGTCGTCCTCGCGCAGCGCAACCCGGCGGCCGACACCTCCTGCATGAACAACCTCTCCCAGCTCTGGAAGATGGCCCACGTCTACATGAGCCAGTTCGGCGGGCGCATGAAGGCGATGCCGAAGGAGACGGGCAGGGACTTCTGGCTCGCCCTCTCGAAGACCCAGCCGCCGCTCATCGACGAGGACGCGCTCGAACTCTACGTCTGCCCGGTCTCGGGACTCGGAGCCAAGGCGGGCGTCTGCTCGTATGCCGGCCCGGCCCAGACCGTGGCCCGCGCGGCCGACGGGGATCCGGTCGGCCTCTGCGACGACGAGGGCCACGGGGACGAGGTCATCCTCCTCAAGAAGTCGGGCGACGTGATGCGGGTGCCGCGCGAGGGCTCCGAGCACCGGGCGGCGCTCAAGGCGACGAAGAAGTGATCTTGAGGATCCTGCTCGCCTTCCTCGTCCTCTCCCCCCAGGATCGCTCCGCGGAGGAGCTCCTGAAGGCCGTGCGGGAGAAGGTCTCGAAGGCGCGGACCCTCCGGGTGGAGTCCGAGACGACGACGACCAGCACGGGCGAGAACCCCTCGACTTCCAGGTGCCTCATCTTGATCAAAGGCGCCGATCGCTGGAGCATCGACGTGTCGTCCTCCGGTACCCAGGAGGGTGCCTTCCACTCCGCCGCCTCGGACGGCCGCCGCATCCGGGTGCGCGCGAGCGGCCCGGTGCGGGCGCAGTCGATGACCCCCGTCGAGGTCGGGAACGCGCTCCGCCAGGAGCTGGTGACCGGCATCGATTCGCTGCTGTTCTCCCCGCCGGATCCCGGCGGCAAGGCGCCGCCGCCTCCCAAGGTGGGTCCCCCCCGGGACGGAGGATCCACGACCATCGGAGGACGCGACGCGAGGATCATCGAATTCGAGGTCCTGCAGGAGTGGGGCGGAGACAGCACGAAGGAAACGCTCCGGCTCTTCGTCGATCCGGTGGGGCTGCGCCCGCTCCGGGTCTCGGTCCGCTCGGAGTACTACGTCTGGGTGCAGGAGATCAAGGTCTTCGCGTTCGACGAGGAGATCCCCGACGCGGACTTCGCCATCCGCTGGGGCCCCATCCTGGCCCGGGCGCGCGCGGGCCAGCTCGCGGAATCCGCCGGGCTCTTCACGCTCTATACGGGCCGGCACCCGCGCACGCTCGACGACCTTGTCAAACGCCCCGCCTGGCTGGAGCCGGATGTGTTCACCCCCGAGGCCGGCTTCGTCCTCGGCGGCGCGCTTCCGCGCGACCCCTGGGGGAGGCCGTTCGAGCTCAACGCCGCCCGGGTGCTCTCCCTCGGCGCGGACGGAAAGGCGGGCGGCTCGGGAGAGGATCAGGACGTGTCGGCGGAGCTGCCCGTCGCGACGCGGGAGGCGATCGGCGCCCCCAGCGAGCGCCTCCGCCGGCACTACTCGGCGCGCATCCAGCTCCAGCTGCATGCGGCGGCCGTGAGGGCCTTCCAGGCGTGCTATGGAGAACTTCCCAGGAAGCGCGCGGTCCTCTGGGAGAAGCCCGCCTGGGCCGACGCGTGGCCGGAAGGCGGCTGGATCGCGGGGACCCGCCTGCCCGACGATCCCTGGGGCCAGCCCCTCCGCCTCATCACCGACGAAGAAACGGCGCGCGTCCAGGTGCAGGACCCCCGGGCCCGCCGGCTCTTCCGGCGCGACCTCGGGAAGGACGAGCTCGAAGCGCTCGAACGCTCCGCCCGGCCGAGGGTCACGGACGAGGACGCGCGGCTCATCGCGAAGGTCCTGGCGGGCTGCATCGACGACGACTTCGAGACCCGCGTGGCGGCGACCCGGGAGGCGAAGGCGCTCGGCCCCGTCATGGTCTCCTTCATCGAGGGACAACGACGGGACCTTCGCGACGCGAACGCGTTGCGCTGGTTGGCCGAGCTCCAAGGGGCCTTTCCGGAGCTCCCGCGCGCCTGGCTTCGCGAGCTGGGAGGGCTGGCGGTCGGGGTCGGGCGGGCCGCTGCGGTCGTCGGCGAACCCACGGCGAACGAGCGGAACGCATCGGCCTCGCTCAAGACGCTGGCCTCCGCGGAGGCGGACTTCCGCTCCAACGACCGGGACAACAACAAGGTGAACGATTTCTGGACCGGGGACGTGTCGGGCCTCTACACGGTCATGCCCGCCGGGACCCGGGAATCGATCAAGCTGATCGAAGTCTCGGTGGCCGCGGCCGATGCGGCTCCGCTCAACGACGGCGCGGATCTGGCGAAAGTCGCCTCGCGGGGCCCCAAGGCGGGCTACTGGTTCCAGGCGATGACCCACTACACCGAGGATGGGAAGCGGGAGGCCTACGCGCGGGACACGAAGGGCGAGGAAGGCGAGAAGGGCAAGGGCGGGGTCCACCACACCCACCGCTTCGCGTTCTGCGCGTTCCCGGCGGAATACGGCCTCTCCGGGATCCGCACGTTCATCCTCGACGAGAACAACACGATCTGGTGGATGGACACGGGCGGCGAGCCGGTCCTCGAGCAGCCGTCGGAGGACGAGCTCGCGCGGGACTGGAAGAAGCTGGACTGACGGAGGCGCATGATGAAGACGCTGGCGATGGCGTTCGTCCTCCTGGCCCCGCGCCAGGAGAAGGCGGAGGAGCTCCTCCAGGCCGCGCGGGACAGGATCGGAGCCGCCCGGACGCTCCGGGTCGCGTACTCGCTGGCGATCGGCCGCGGAGGCGTCGCCCAGGCCACGATCACCGGGACGACCTGCGTCAAGGGGGCCGACCGCTGGCGCATCGAGCTCGCGGCGAAGAGCGAGGGCGGCATGGCACCGGACAACCTCTCCCTGTCCCTCTATTCGGATGGCCGGAAGGTCTCGTCCGCCCAGCCCGGAGCGCGGACGCTGCTCGAAGGCCTCGGAGCGGAGCGCTGCGCCCGCGAGTTCCGCGATGCCTTCGGGTCCACGCTCCTCCCGATCCTCTTCCTCATGCAGCCCGTCCGCGAGGGTCGGATGATGGACTTCAAGCTGGGCGCGTCCAAGGTCGCGGACGCGAAGGACGGCGGGAAGGAGAAGGTCGGGGAGATCGAGGCGCGGATCGTCGAGTACAGCGTCTCCTTCGAGCAGAAGCTGTTCGGGGAACGGGGGATCCCGGTCAAGGCCTGGATCGATCCGAAGACGAGGCGGATCCTCAAGCGCGAGATCGACTTCATGGGGACCCTGATGAAGGAGGAGTTCTCGGTGTTTGCGGTCGACGAGGAGCTGGCCGACTCGGAGTTCACGTTCCAGTCGACGCGGAGGCTCGCGGCCGTCCGGGCGGTCCAGCTCGCGCGTTCGGCGGAGCTCTTCACGCGCTTCTCGGGTCGGCCCCTGAAGTCCCTGGACGAGCTCGTCCGGCGTCCCGAGGGGCTCGACCCGGCGGTCTTCTATCCGGACGGCGGCTACGTCCTGGGCGGCGTGCTCCCGCGCGACCCCTGGGGGCGCCCGTTCGAGCTCGTATCGGAGAAGGGCGCCAGGGCGGTCGTCTCGCGCGGAGGGGACGGGAAGCCGGGCGGGACGGGGGACGACGAGGACAGCTCTGTCGCGGTCGCGCCTTCCACGGGCCAGGCGCTGGGGGCGCCGACGGAGCGGCTGAGGAAGCACTACGCGGCCCGCGTCCAGGTGCAGCTGCTCACCGCGGCGGTGCAGGCCTTTGCCGCCTCCTACGGCGAGCTGCCGAAGAAGAAGGCCGCCCTCTGGGAGCGGCAGGACTGGATGGGGGTCTGGCCCGAGGGCGGCTGGCTTCCAGGCGCCGCGATGCCCGCCGACCCCTGGGGCGAGCCGTTCCGGATGGTGAGCGAGGAGGAGTCGGTGAAGATCCAGGTCCAGGACCCGGCCGCGCGCCGTCTGACCCTGAAGGACCTCACGAAGGAAGAACGGTCGTCGCTCGAGGCGACGGCGCGGCCGAGGCTCTCCGCGGAGGACGCGAAGGAGTTGCCGAAGCTGTTCGCGGATCTGTCCGACGACGACCTGGACCGCCGCGAGAAGGCGGAGGGGCGGATCCGGTCGATGGGCCTCCCCGCCGTCCCGGCGCTCGAGGAGCGGATCCGGACGGAGAAGGACGTGGAGGCGAGGGGTCGTCTCGAGGGGATCCGGCGCGGGATCAAGATGCCCAAGGCCCCGTGGCAGACGGAACTGCTCGCGCTCTCCCACGCGATCCAGCCGCAGCCGGCGGGCCTGGGCTCGTCGAACGCGTCGAACGAGCGGAACGCGTCGGCCTCGCTCAAGACGCTGGCCACCGCCCAGGCGGACTTCCGGGCGAACGACCGCGACAACAACAAGATCAACGATTTCTGGACGGGCGACGTGGCCGGCCTCTACACGCTCGTTCCCGCCGGCGGGAAGGACCCGATCAAGCTGATCGAAGTGTCGGTCGCCGCGGCCGACGCCGCGCCGCTCAACGACGGCGCCGACCTGCTCAAGTTCGTCCCGCTCGCCCCCAAGGCGGGCTACCACTTCCGCGTGATGACGACGGACAACTCCTCCGGCACTCCGGAGCCTTATGGGGTGGACACCCGAGGCGAGAAGAGCCGCGGCAAGGTCTACAACGCCTCCTGTTTCGGCTTCTGCGTCTACCCCGCGGAATACGGCGTCACCGGCACCCGCACGTTCATCATCAACGAGGGGAACACGATTTTCGCCAAGGACACGGAAGGCGAGCCGGTCCCCGAGTGGCCCAGCGACGCCGATCTCCGGGGCTGGAGCAAGCTGGACTAGGCTATGTCTAAAAACAGTCATGGGCCACGGAGTCACGGAGATCACGGAGAATGTTTTCGAGGAAACGCCGACCCTGTGCTCTCTGAGACTCTGGGGCCGATCCGGTTCTCAGACAAGCCCAGGCGCGCGAGCCGAACGGCCCGGACCCCTGGAGCGATCGGCAGGCCGCGCCGCTGATCGCGACGCGCAAGCCGGAACGGCCCCTTCTGGCATCGGGCCGCGGGACCGGGTACAATGCGAGCCGACCATGAAGGCCGCCCTGCTTCTCGTCCTGCCCATGGGGCTGTGCGCCGCCCTCCTCGCCCCCTCCCGGGCGGCGGGCCCGGCGCCCGCCCAGCGGGTGGTCCTGGTCCCCATCGTCGGCGAGATCGACTTCAAGAACCTCATCCTCGTCCGGCGCGCCGCGAGGGAAATCAAAGCGGCGCCCCCTGCGCTCGTGATCTTCGAGATCGACACCCCGGGAGGACGCGTCGATCACACCCTGCAGATGGGGGAGGAGATCGTCAGCCTCGGCCCCATCCCCAGCGTGGCGTACGTGCGGCCCATGGGAGAGAACGGCATGGCGGGCGCCGCGTGGTCGGCCGGCGCGTACCTGGCGATCTCGTGCAAGAAGCTCTACATGGCCCCCGGCACCGTGATCGGCGCGGCCGCGCCGGTGACCCAGTCGACCGAAGGCGCCCAGCCGGTCGAGGAAAAGTACGTCTCGGCCATCCGGGAGAAGTTCCGCGCCCGCGCGGAGCAGAACGGCTATCCGGCCAACCTTGCCGTCGCCATGGTCGACCGGGACCTGGAGGTCTTCGAGATCGTCGTGGACGGCCTGAAACGCTATCTCACCGTGGGGGAGATGGATAAGCTCAAGGCCGAAGGCAAGGCCTTCGACTGGCCCCGGACGCCCTTCGATTCCAAGGACAAGCTGCTCACCCTCACCGACCGGCAGGTCGTCGAGACGGGCATGGGCCGCCTCGCCGAGAGCCGGGCCAGGATCTACGAGGAGCTCGGCATCGCCGGGCCCGTCGAGACGACCATCGCGCCCACGTGGTCCGAGCTCCTGGCGGCCTTTCTCACGTCGGGGATCGCCTCCACGATCCTCCTGGTCGTGGGGATCCTGGGGGTCTGGATCGAGCTCAAGACGCCGGGCTTCGGCGTGCCGGGGATCGCGGGGCTCGCGGCGTTCGCGCTGCTCCTGTTCGGGCACCACCTGGCGGGGCTCGCCCAGGTCCCGGAGATCCTGCTCGTCGTCCTGGGGGTCGGCCTGGTGGTCGTGGAGCTGGTGTGGTTCCCCGGCACGGGGGTCTTCGCGATCGCGGGCGTAGCGTGCGGCCTGG
>CAZSCC010000555.1:0-12123 GCA_964604905.1 uncultured Planctomycetales bacterium | reverse complement strand
CCGCGTTGAGCTTCGAGGGCGGGATGGCCGCGTCGTGGATGTGCTTGTTGAGCACCGCGAGCGCGGTGGCCCCCACGAACGGACGCTTCCCGGTGACGTGGTAGTAGAGCGTGATGCCGGTGGCGTAGACGTCGCAGACGGGCGTGGCCTTCTGGCCGCGGGCCTGCTCGGGCGACAGGTAGTAGGGCGTCCCCACGACCATGCCGTCGCGCGTGATGTGGAGCGAGGCCTCGGTCTCGATGGCGAGGCCGAAGTCCAGGAGCTTCGGCTCGTTGCCCTTGGTGATCAGGACGTTGTCGGGCTTGATGTCGCGGTGGACGATCCCCTGCTCGTGGGCGTGCTGGAGGCCGCGCAGGATGCCCACCCCCGTCTGCGCCGCGTCGCGCGGCTCCATGGCGCCCAGCTCGTCGACGATCGTGGAGAGGGACTCGCCGTCGACGTATTGCATGACGATGAAGTGGCGCCCGTCGGCGTACCCGACGTCGTGGATCTGGACGATGTTGGGGTGCTCCATGCGGCCCGCCGTCGTGGCCTCGCGCATGAACCGCGCGACGTACTCTGGGTCGCGGCTCATCTCGATGGGGAGGAGCTTCACGGCGACCTTCCGGCCCAGGCCGAAGTGTTCGGCGAGGTAGACCGAGCCCATGCCGCCGGCGCCGAGCTTGGCGAGGATGCGGCACTTCTCGAAGGTCCTCCCGGTCAGGCTCTCTTCGGGCTTAAGAGGCACGCGGGCCTCCTTCCGCCTCGAGGTGGCGCTTGAGCTGGTCGGCGAAGTCGCGCGCGGAGTCGTACCGCTTCCGCTTGTCGCGGTCGAGGGCCCTGAGGCAGATGGCCTGGAGATCCGCCGGCGCGCGAGGGTTGAACTTGGAGGGCGGGGCGAGCGGGCTCCCCAGGATCGCGCGGTAGACGTCCATGACGGAGGCGCCGGGATAGGGGACGCGGCCCGTGAGCGCCTCGTAGAGGATGACGCCCAGCGCGTAGATGTCGCTCCGCGCGTCGGTGCCCACGATGTCCCCGGAGACCTGCTCGGGGGACATGTAGAACGGGGTGCCGAGCGCCGAGCCGCCTTGCGTGGTGGACTTCTCGGCATGGTCCATCTTCGCGAGGCCGAAGTCGGTGACGTGCGGCTCTCCCGCGGCGTCCAGGAGGATGTTCGCGGGCTTCAGGTCGCGGTGGATGATCCCCATCTGGTGGGCGTGGTGGACCGCGCGGGCCACTTTCTCGAGCAGGCCGACGAATTCACGGAGACGGAGCTTGCCGAGCGCGAGGGCGCGGTCGAGGGTCATGCCCTCCACGAAGTCCATCGCGATGTAGTACGTCCCCTCGGCCTCGCCCGCCTCGTGGACCGGCACGATGTGGGGGTGGGAGAGGCGGCTCGCCGCGCGCGCCTCCTGCTGGAAGCGGCGCAGCCGGTTGGGGGAGGGGACGTCGGATTCCTTGAGGACCTTGAGCGCGACGGTGCGTCCGCTGCGCCGGTCGACCGCCTTCCAGATGACGCTCATCGAGCCGCGGCCGACCTCGCCGAAGAGGTCGTAGGAGCCGATTCGCCTCTGGCCCACGCCCTTCCCGCCCCCGGGGAGCGGCGGGGGCGCCGCGGGATCGCGCTCGATCGTGAGGACGCGGAGGCACTTCCTGCAGAGGAACTTGGTCCCCTCGGCGTATCCCTGGACGAGGTAGTAGGTGTCGCAGCCGGTGCAGGGGAGCATGAACCGGTCCTGCCGGAGCAGCCCTTCGGATTCCGTGACCGCCTTGACCTCGGCGAGGTGGACGCGTTCGATGTCCTGGATGGCCTGGACCTGGTCGACCGTCAGCAGGTTCCGCTCGCGAAGCAGGTCCGGGAGCGGCTTCCCATCGCGGTCGAGGGCGGCGCGATCAAGATCCTCCTGGGTCAGGAATCCCTCCTGGACCGCGATCACTCCGAACAGGGAGTCGTCCTTCACCGCAGGATTATAGCAAGGGGACGTCACGCCCGGCCGCCTCGCTCCAAACTCCCAACTCCCAATTCGTTCCCCCGGGGGGGAGGCGAGGAGGGGACTCCGTTGGGGGTTGGAGCTTGAGGGTTGGGAGTTCCCGCCCTTGAGCCAGTCCGCCGGGATTCTCCATGGCTCATGGATCGGGCGGGTCATCCCTGCGGTTGGGCGGTCGGAGTGGCCAGGATGACCCGGTTCTTCCCGGCCCGCTTGGCGGCATAGAGGGCCTCGTCGGCCTTGAGCAGCAGCTCGCGGGAGCCGGCCGCGTCTTCGGGGCAGACGGCGGCCCCGATGGAGAACGAGAGCCGCACGGGCTTGCCGCCGTACTTGAACTCCTCCTGGCGCACGGCGTCGAGGATCCGCTCGCCCGCGCGCTGGACTCCGTCGCGCGGCGTGTCGGGGAGGATGATCTCGAACTCGTCGCCGCCGTAGCGGGCCACGATGGGGGCCGCGTCCCGCTCCTGGATGCGGGCTACCAGGTCGCCGTCGCGCAGGCTGTTCGCCAGGACGCGGGCGACGTTCTTGAGGATCTCGTTCCCGGCATCGTGGCCCAGCGTGTCGTTGATCTTCTTGAAGTCGTCCACGTCCATCATGAGGAGCCCGCACGGCCGGCCGTGGCGGCGGGAGCGGGCGACCTCGGCCTCGAGGCGCTTCTCGAACTCGGCGTGGTTGTACAGGTTGGTCAGGCTGTCATGGGTGGACTTGATGTGGAGGAGCGCATTGTCGATCGCGATCGCCGCGTGGTCGGTCAGGATCTCGGCCACTTCGATCTCGCGCGGCCCGAACGCGCCCACCTCGCTGGCGTTGTCCAGGTAGACGGCGCCGATCAGGCGCATCTTGAAGCGGAGGGGGACGCAGAGGATCGAGTGGAGGCTCTGGTCCTGCACGCTGTCGATGATCCGGAGCGTGGGGTCCTGCCGGGCGTCCTCGGCGATCACGCGCTTGCCGGTGTCGCGCACGAGCTTGAGGACCGTGCGGGAGACCCCCATCTCGATCTTGCGGAGGTCCTTCTTCTGGCGGTCGCGGGAGTGCTCGACCTTGAACTTGTCGCCCTCGAAGACGACGATCGTGCCGCGCTCGGCGTTGCAGAACTCGATCGCGGTGTCGAGGATCATCGTGATCAGCTTGCGCAGGTTGAGCTCGGTGTTGATCTTCTTGATGACGTCGAGGACCGGCCGGAGGCTGCCGATGCCGACGTCGGTGGTCGGCTTGCGCGGCTGGTCGATCTGGACGGGGACCTTCCACATGCCGCTGCCGGTCATGGAGTCGATGCCCTTGGCGTTGAGGATGGCGGGGTTCTTGAGGAAGCGCTCGCGGTCGCGCGTCTCATCGGGGATCGTCGCCGCGATGCGGTCGATGATCTCCCCGCCGGCCTTGCGGTAGGTCTGGCCGGCCTGTTCGCGCCCGGACTTCAGGCAGGCGTTGGCCATGGCGGCCTTGACCAGCCAGGCGGTCTCCGCGTCGGGCTGGGCGCGGAGCTGCTCCTCGGCCAGGTTGAGGATCTCGATCGCGCCGTTGATGTTGTCGACACGCTCCTCGCAGATCGCCTTGACGAGGCAGGCCCGGGCCTTGATCCACGGCGAGCGGGCGGCCGCCGGCGACTGGAAGGCGTCCTCCGCGAAGACGCGAGCCTCCGCGAAATCCTCCTTGGTGAGGGAGAGTTCGGCGGAGACGAGGCGGGCGAAGGCGGTGATCTCCTGTTCGGGATGGGGGGCGAGGGCCTCGAGGGCGCGGTCCATCAGGCCGTCGGCCTGGTCGAACTCGGCCAGGCGGAGTTGCGCGAGCGCCCCGACGGCCAGGGCGTACCCGGCGGCGAGGGAGTCGGTCGCCCGGGTCGAGAGGTCGTACGCCTCCTGGGCGAAGCTCTTGGCCTTGGACGGGTGGTTGAGGAGGCAGAGGACGTGGCCGGCGCCCGCAAGGGCGCGGGCGGCCTCGCCCCGCTTGTTCTGCTTGAGGAGATCGATCGACAGGCGCTTCGCGGAGCGGAGCGCCGGATCGTACTGCCCCTCGTGGATCAGCTTCAGGAGATCGTCGAACAAGCCATGAATAATATCACACGCCCCCCTGGGGAGTCGAGAGTCCCGACGGGCGATTCGGGCTGTATACTAGGTGGGTTGTTCGAGCCGGGTGTGTCGTTATCCAGGGCATAGGAGCAGAGCCTTATGAGATGGACCTGGGCGCTCTTTCTGCTGGCCGTGCAGGCGGCCCCCGGGGAGGAGTACAAGACGAAGCTCGCGCAGATCAACCGGAACTGCGCAGCCAAGCATTTCGCGATCGGCGAGTACCTGAGCACCTCCCAGATGCACCTCTGGGCGCGCGAGCAGTACAACAAGACGGTCGACTTCGACCCCGACCACGAGGGCGCCCGGAAGAAGCTCGGCTACAGGAAGGGCGAGAACGGCTGGGAGTTCGACGCTTCCTTCAAGGTCGAGGGCAACAAGAAGAAGGAGACCGACGCCGACGGCCTGCGCGTGAAGAAGTCCTACCAGGAGCGGATCGAGAGCTCGGGGAAGGACATCTCGCGCTTCTGGGGGGAACTCGCGCTCTACTGCAAGAAGGGCGGGCTGGAGAAGGAGGCGACCCAGGCGTTCCGGAAGGCCGTCGAGTACGACCCGCTCAACGCCGTGGCGCGCAAGGAGCTCGGATACGAGAAGGATGCCAAGGGCGCCTGGGTCTCGAAGGTCGAACGCGAGCTCCGGAAGGAGATGAAGGACGGGATCTCGAAGGCGCCCTCGGGGGCGGCCTCGACCGAGCCGACGAAGGTCGAATCCACGCTCGGCCAGAAGCACCAGAAGCGGGAGAGCGCCCACTTCCTTTTCCAGTCTCCGCACCTCAAGGACCCGGAGCTGGCGGGGCTCATCCAGCACGCCGAGCACGCCCGCGCCATGTACCACAAGATCATGGGCGAGACGGACGACGTCTTCCGCGGCCGGAAGATGAACCACATCGTGCTCAAGGACAAGGCGCAGCACCTGAGTTACGTGGACGCCTTCCACACGGGCTCGCCGGCGCAGAAGGAGCTGGCGCGCAAGTCGAAGGGCTCGATCGGCTTCCCTTCCTGCGAGGAATACCAGGACGTCGCCACGATGCCGGTGCTCGAGGACTGGGCGGTCCATTCGACGGTCCAGATCCTCTCTCACCTTTTCGTGGGGGGCGACCACCTCTGGATCCACGAGGGGACGGCCTACCACTTCACGCGGCTCATGAAGGACAGCGCCGCGACCTATTGCGTGGACCTGGCGGGGACGAGCCCCGGGGCCGGCGAGGCCAAGAACCTGCAGGACCCGAACAACTGGCCCGTGATCCTCAAGGTCTGGGTCCGGGAGGGGAAGGACCCGAACATCGACGCCGTGCTCAAGTGCGAGAATCTGGCCGAGCTGGACGGCCCCGAGACGGTGAAGTCCTGGAGCCTCATCGACTTCCTGCTCGCCGAGCACCGCGAGAAGTTCCTCGAGTTCTGCCGGGCGCTCAAGGCGGGCGGGAAGACGGACGAGGCGTTCCTGGCCGTGTGGGGCTGGAAGTCGGGCGACCTCGACCAGCGGTGGAAGCAGTTCGTCAAGTCGACATACTAGGAAGAAGCTGGAAGTCGGAAGCTTGAAGCTGGAAGTCGGAGGCGGGGCCTCCTCCCCCCGGGGGGCGGGGGGGACCTTGACCGAGGACTGGGGACCGAGGACGACTCAGGGCTGCGCCGCGAACGGGGAGAGGGACTTCAGCCCGCCCGAAAGCCGGCGGATCAGCCACTCCTCGATCGCCACGTCGGTGGGCTCGCGCAGCTCGGCGACCACGCGGCCCAGCTCGAGTTCCGCGCGCGCCATCGTGCGGTGGCCGCCCGCCGAGCCGTAGTCGGTGAAGAGCTGCTCGGCCAGCTTCCCCGCGTGCTTGCGGAAGCCGTCCGAGCGGAAGACCGCGATCACCTTCTCCTTCGAGCGGCAGGCCACCACGACCCAGGAGATGCCCGTCAGCTTGATGAAGAAGTCGGCCACGTGGACGCACATGTCGGGGTTCGGGATCGTGCCCAGGAACGCGAACGCGGTGTCCCGGGAGATCTTCTTGTTGGCGATCGCGACCGCGAAGTAGTCCAGCGTCTCGACCGGCAGTTGCGAGAGCTCGATCGTCCGCACCATGTTCTCGTCGGTGCGCATCCGAAGGTAGCGGAAGGCGGCGACGTCGGCGTCGCTCACGTTGCGCGTCAGGTTCCCGGTGTCGACTTTGAGGCCGTAGAAGAGCGCCGTGGCGATCTTCTTCGACATGCGGATGCCGGCGGCCTGGTAATACTCGGTGAAGATGGTCGCGGTCGAGCCGTACGTGGGGCGGACGTCGGAGAACCGCGCGGCGCCCAGGTCGGTGAGCGGGTGATGGTCGATCACGACGTCGAACTGGACCTGCCCGTTGAGGTGGAAGAACGAGGGCTGGGCGTCGACCGTGGCGACGACCGTGCCGGGCTTCAGCATCGAAGGCGAGAACTTCTTCATGGGGATCTTGAGGATGTTCACCATGGCCGCGTTCTCGGGTCGGGTGAACTCGCCCATGTAGGCGATGGAGGAGTCGGTGGCCAGGGGGGTCACGATCTCCGTGAGGGCGTAGGCGCTGGCGATCGCGTCCGGGTCTGGGTTGCCCCAGATCAGGGTGAGGAAGGGCACGCCGCGGGCGAGGGCCTGGATCGCCTCGACCTTCTGCTGCCCGGCGGCGCGCCGCTGGAGTTCCCGGAGCTCGTTCTTGTAGATCAACCCCTCGTCGCGGAAGAGGACGTCGGGATAGTCGCGGGCGAGGGGGCGGCTGGAGATCGGCGTGAAGACCATCACCTTGGCGGGGAGCTTCTGGCGCGCGAGGTTGTCCAGGATCGCCCGCAGGGGGGCCTCCTCGAACTCGGTGACGATGACGAGGTCGCCCGGGGAGAGGATCCGGTCGGGCGGCCCGAACACCACCGTGGCCGGCTCGTTCTCGATGGCCACGGCGTTGAGCTTGCTCAGCCCGAGGGCGTCGCGGATCTGGTGGAGCCGATAACCCCGCCCGAGAAGGTAGATTTTCATCGTACTGGATCGGGCTCCATTATAGGCTTGTCGCCACTTGCGGTAAAGCCGCAACCGGATCGTGGTACACTGAGTCGATATCCATGACGAAGGCGCTGGTGGTCGGAGCGGCGGGCGGGCTCGGTCAGGCGTTCGCCGACCGGCTCCGCGGAAAATTCGAGACGGTGACTCTGGGTCACCTGGAGCTCGACGTCACCAAGCGGAACGACGTCTTCGACGCGGTCCGCGCCTCGCGTCCGGACCTCATCGTCGACGCGGCGGGCGTCGCGAACCTGGACACCTGCGAGGTGGACCGGTGGAACGCCTACCTGGTGAACCGAGACGGGGCAAAGCACCTGGCCATGGCGGCCGCCGAAGTGGGCGCGCTCCTCGTCTACCCCTCGAGCGACCTCGTCTTCGACGGGTCCCGGCAGACGCCCTACCTGGAGGAGGACCCGCCCAACCCGCTCTCGATCTACGGCGACACGAAGCTCGCGGCCGAGCTCGCGGTGATGAGCCACGCGCCGAAGCACCTGGTGATCCGCACGGGCTGGCTCTTCGGCCCCTACGGGCGGAGCTACGTGACGGACCTGCTCGACTGGCGGAGGACGCAGGAGGTCGTGCTGGGGGGCGAGGACCACCGCTCGCAGCCCACCTACCAGTTCGACTACGTGGACGCGGTGCTCGAACTCGTGAAGCGGGGAAAGACCGGCCTCTGGCACGTGGCCGCCGAGGGCGACACGACCCAGTACGAGCTCGCGCGGGAGGTCTACGCGATCCTCAAGGTGAAGCGGGTCGAGGTGAAGGCGCTCCGCCGCGGGATCGGGGGCCGCAGCGCGCTTCGTCCGCGCTACTCGGCGCTCGACGGTTCCAAGCTCTTCGGCGCGGGCGTCCTGATGCGTCCGTGGCAGGAGGGCCTGCGGGCGTTCCTCTCCACGGTCATCTCCTGAGGAAGAGGTCGAGCAGCCCGCCCGCCAGAACCACGCCGCTCACGATCGCGTTGACGTGGAAGAAGGCTTGGTTGACCCGCTTGAGGTCCTCCGGCTTGACGATCGCGTGCTCGTAGGCGAGGAGAATCGCGATCGCTCCCACGGTGCCGTACCACGCCGGGCCGAGCTTCGCGGCGACCCCCACGGCGATCAGCGCCCCGATCGTGACGACGTGGTTGACGGTCGAGACGGCGAGCGCGGCGCGGATCCCGATCGCCGCGGGCACGGAGTGGAGGCGTTTCGCGCGGTCGAACTCGAAGTCCTCGCACGCGTAGAGGATGTCCGCACCGGCGATCCAGAACATCACGGCGGCGCCGAGGAGGTAGGGGAGAGGCGCGGAGGCGCGCTCGGGGGCGATCGCGAGCCACGCCCCGATCGGGGCCGCGGCGAGCGAGAGCCCGAGCACCCAGTGGCAGAGCGGGGTGAAGCGCTTGGTGAAGGAGTAGCCCAGGGTCACGGCGAGGGCGATCGGCGAGAGCTTGAGGCAGAGCGGGTTGAGCCGCCACGCGGAGAGGACGAGGAGGCCGACCATGGCGAACGCGAAGGCGAGGGTGAAGCCGACCGTGAGCTTTCCGGCGGGGATGGCACGGCCCTTCGTGCGCGGGTTCTCGGCGTCAATCCTTGCGTCGACCGCCCGGTTGAACGCCATGGCGGCGCAGCGGGCCGAGACCATGGCGACGAGGACCCAGCCCAGCTTCGCCCAGGGGGGCACGCCGCCCGCGGCGTGGAAGGCGGCCACGAATGCCCAGGGGAGGGCGAAGACGGAGTGCTGGACCTTGATCATCTCGGAAAGGGTGGCGATTTTCCGGAGCATCCACGGATATTGTATCGACGTTCCCACGCCTTGTCCGGTGTTGGATGGCGCGCCAGGTCAAGCCCATGGCCCCGGGGATCGAAGGGTCCAATCGCTCCGGTGCGTCGTCGGAAGGAGCGCTCGCGGCCTTCGAAATCGCGCTCGGCGCCCGGTTGCCGGAGGATTATCGCGACTTCCTCCGAGATTGCAGATTCCGGTCGCGTCCCTTCACGACCCCTTAAGGCGCCGCCTCCTAGAGTGGGTCGCGTTAAGGAAGCATCATTGGGAATGGGGAGGACTTATGAAAGCAGCACTGTTCGCGGCGGGGATCGTGGCCGTTCTGGGCCGCTCGGGGGACTATTCGCCGGCGGTCACCCATCCGTACCTGGCGTTCTCGACCGTGACGCGCGCGGAATTCCTGAGGGAGGGGAAGAAGAAGGTCGCCGTCGTCCGGCGCATCGAGGAGAAGACCGAGAAGATCGCGGGAGTGGAGTGCCTCGTGATGGTCGAGGAGGAGACCGTCAACGGCGCGATCTACGAGGTCGCGCGCAATTACTTTGCCCAGAAGGACGGGGCGGTCTATTACTTCGGGGAGGACGTCGACAACTACAAGGACGGCAAGGTGGACAACCATGACGGATCCTGGAGGGTGGGCAAGGAGGCGAAGGAGCCGTTCCTGTACATGCCGGCCCTGCCCAAGAAGGGGGACAGCTTCCGGCCCGAGGACGTCAAAGGCGTCGCCGAGGACGAGGCCGAAGTCCTGGGCGTCGGCGAGACGCTCGAGGTGAACGGGAAGAAGTACGCCGACGTCCTCAAGATCAAGCTCACGATCGTGATCGACAAGGAGGTCAAGCTCAAGTACTACGCCCGGGGCGTGGGACTGATCCGCGAGGAGGAGGGGGACAAGCTCCTCGACCTCAGGAAGGTGCTTCAGAAGGGCGAGTAGGCGGGAGGGGCGTCAAATAGATGAACTTCCAGTCCCTCTCGCCCGTATAATCGGTTGAGAGCATGAAACGGCGCGAGTTCCTAAGGGCGGCGGCGATCGGGGCTCCGGCCCTCGCGATCCCGGGCCTCCTCCCCCTCATCGGGCAGGAGACCAAGCCGAAGCAGCCCGCGTTCCAGGAAGTCACCCCCGAGCAGGTGGTCGCGATCGACAAGGGCCTCAAGTGGCTCGCCAACAACCAGTACAGCTCGGGGGGCATCGGCTCGACGTGCCAGGTGGCGTTCACCGGCGTCGCGGGCCTCGCGTTCCTCGCCAGCAACTCGACGCCCGTCCGCGGGCTGTACGCCAAGCAGGTCCGCCAGTGCCTCAAGTTCATCCTGCGCTGCTCCCACAAGGCGAGCGGCTACATCAACGAGGCCTCCGGTCGCGGCCTGGGCGGCTCGGGCATGCACGGCCACGGGTATGCGACGTGGTTCCTCGCCGAGATCTACGGCATGTGCGGCGACATGGTCGACATGGGCGACGAGAGCCTCAAGGAGCGCCTCCAGAAGTCGATCAACATCATCGAGCAGAGCCAGGACCCCAACGGCGGGTGGACCTACGAGCCCCAGCCGTACGGCCACGAGGGCTCGGTGACCGTCACCCAGGTCCAGGCGCTCCGCTCCGCGCGCAACGCCGGACTCACCGTGAAGAAGCAGGTGATCGACAAGGGCATCGACTACATCCGCAAGTCGACGATGGCGGACGGGACGATCGCCTACTCGCTGGGCTCGCGCGGCTCGGGCGGCACCTACGCGCTGACCGCCGCCGGGATGTGCGTCTTCGCGCTCTACGGGGTCTACGACTCGCCCGAAGTGAAGCGCGGCATGGCGGCCCTCATGGAGTTCCTGAAGGGCCAGCGCGGCCGGGGCGGCCATCACGACTACTACGCCGCGCTCTACGCCGGCCAGGCCTGCTTCTACGCGAAGTCGAGGGACATGGAGTTCTGGACCCGCGGCTTCCAGACGATCCGCAACGAGCTTCTCCAGAGCCAGAACAAGACCACCGGCTGCTGGGAGCAGGACGGCTACGGCGGCGCGTTCGGCACCGCCTGCGCCACGCTCGTCCTCCAGATCCCCTACCGCTACCTGCCCATCTTCCAGGATTAGACCCGGCGCAACCCACTCGCCTGTCCGCGGGTTACACTCTGAGTGTGCGTCGGGATTCTTCGTCTCCCGATCTCCTCGGAGGGTGAGCCATGAAAGCGGTCGTGATTGCGGCGCTGCTCCTCTTCTCCCAGGCCAAGGACCGTCCTCAACAGGGCCCCGGCCCGGACGTGGGGAAGGTCGCCCCCGCCTGGAAGCTCAAGACCCAGGACGGAAAGAGCGAGGTCGAGCTGGCCAAGCTCCAGGGCAAGCCGGTCCTCCTCCTCTTCGGCAGCTACACCTGACCTCCCTTCCGCCAGCAAGCGGCTGCGCTTGAGAAGCTCTACCAGACCTACAAGGAAAAGGCGGCGATCTACATCGTCTACATCCTCGAGGCCCATCCGGAGGACGGGTGGAAGATGGCCCAGAACGAGAAGGCCGGCATCAAGGTCAACCAGCCCAAGACCTACGAGGAGCGCGTCAAGGTCGCCGGCGAGTGCATGAAGGACCTCAAGCTTTCGATCCCGTGCCTCGTCGACGACATGCAGAACACCGCGCAGAAGGGATACGCCGGCTGGCCCGACCGCTGCTACGTGATCGACAAGGCGGGGAAGGTCGCCTACCGGGGCGAGCCCGGGCCGCGCGGCTTCAAGCCCGCCGAAGCCGAGGAGACGCTGAAGAAGCTGGTCGAGAACTAGAAGAAGTTCAACACAAAGGCACGAAGCTCACGAAGTCATTCCTTGGATTCTGGGTGTCCTTTGTGTCTTTGGGGTGAATCTTTCGGCCGTCACTCCTCCCGCTTCTTCTCCCGCGCGTAGCCCACGAGCTCCTGGAAGCCGCGGCCGCGCTGCGATCCGGTCACGCGCACCGGTCCCTCCCAGAGCGTGTTGGTGTTGCCGACCAGGAGCATCTCGCGCGATTTGAACGCCGGTTCAATTCTCAGGTCGAGCCCCCCGCCCGCGAGACGCCAGGCGACGGGATAGCGGATCTTGAGCGGCGACTCCCACCACTCGAGCGGCGTCGCCTCGAGCGCGTGGACCCGGCCGTCGCGGGTCAGCACCGCCCTCCGGACGCGGCCCGAGGGCGTCTCGCGGAGGACGTAGGCGTTCACCGCGCTCCCGTCCTCGAGCTGCAGCCCCCACCAGGCCCAGCCGTTCGCCGGCCCCGTCCAGCCGCCGCCCCACTGGTGGTCGTACCAGACCGTCCCTCGCGCCGCGCGGCCCCTCACGGTCCCGGTCGCCTCCAGCCGCGGGACCGAGTAGTAGCGCATCTCCTCGGGGAACTCCACGCCCGTC
>CAZSCC010000554.1:0-6489 GCA_964604905.1 uncultured Planctomycetales bacterium | reverse complement strand
GGCTGCATAAGGTCAAGGGCGCGTCCCTCCTCAACAGCCTCGTCCAAGCTCTCGAAAAGGTGGACGTGTTGGAGAAGGTGGGTTAGTAATGTGGGCCGGTTGGCCCCTCCTGGAATCTAACGGAGGATCGGACAACCTCTGCGAGACGTGCCGCGAGATTGAGAAGGAGATCGAGTTGAATCCTGAAGGGGGAGAGTACATCGAGACTCCGAGCTTCCCGGGCAAGACCGTTCAGAAGCTCGATGCCCACTTCAAGTATCACTGGAAGGAAGATTACGAACTCATCGATCAGGCCAATCGAAGGCCCGCGAAATGAATCTCATCGCCTCATCTCCATGCTCCCAATCCTACCGCTCCCTCCTTGGAGTATCGAGTACGTCTCATCAGAAGGATCTTCAGGCGATGGAGTGAGCAGGGAATCCCCATTTGCCTTGGTGATTCCGTTCCGAGTAGTAATGATCTACGCAGTTCTCCAGGACATGCCGGAGTGATCCCTCCCCGGAGAGAATTGTGGTAACCTACGGGGGAACACACCATGACCGACCTCGACACGCTCGAAGCAGGTCCAGTCCTCGACCGACTCGTTCAGGAACGAATCTTCCACGGCAAAGTCGAGCACCGATGGCTCAAAAGGTCCGAGGGACAAGAGCGCCAGCCCTGCACCTGGTGTGGGGGGCCATACGACGCCCGGCCAGGTGAACCGAAGGGATGCGGGATGATTCCTCCCTATAGCACGGACAGGGCGGCGGCGTGGGAGGTGATCAAGTCGCTCAAAGATAGGTGCGTCACCTGCACCGTGGCTTATGAGTACCACCAGGGCAGGAGTGAGCCCTATTGTGGTGTCCATTTCCACGTGGGCAAGCGTGGTAAGATCGGACGATCGAGCGCATCCACAGGGCCACTTGCGATCTGCCGCGCGGCACTCAAGGCCATCGAGATTGAGCAATGACCGCGGTTCCATTCTTCGAGCCCGCCAAGTTGTGACCTGGCCATCGTGGACTCCAACGCTTTCAATGGAATCAAGAGGACCCATCAGGCGTGATGCATTCACAGGTGTTCGGAACCCTCTTCCAGTCTTCTCCGGCAGAATCGTCGTATCCGTCCTTCTCCCGCCTGCCGATCGCTCCACCCTATATCATTCCTGTTCCGGTCCGTCTCGTGGCCGACGCTCGGCGACGTCACATCCCGGGTTCTAGACTGCCTCGACAACCCGGGTCAGCGCTCGACGATTGAAGCGTGTTCAGAGAGCCCGTGAATCGGGCTTCTTGCCGTTGTAGCGACTCATATCTTCCCTCGAACATCAAGATCCTCGCCTGCGAGTCGACCGTCCTGGGGCTCCTTTGCCTTCGGCAACGAGTGCTCCTGGGCGCTCCCGGAGTATCGGTGACGGAAGTCACCTTGAAGGGGGACATTTACGACCAGCTCTCCAGGACGCCTGAAAGGAAGCATGACCTGATTCTGATCGACGTCGACCACGCCCCGGATGCGCCGCTGGCCGAAGGAAGCTTCTCCTTTTACAGGGAAGCAGGTTTGGCGCAGGCGAAGATGCATCTTGAGCCGGGAGGCGTACTCGCCATCTGGTCCAGCTCCGAGGATCACGTCTTTCTCCGATGTGCTTCGGAAGGTCTTCAGCCACGCAAGCTTCGAGCGTGTGACCTATCAGAACGATCTCGTCGACGAAGAGGTGACGGATTGGTTGCTCTTCGCTCGGGACTGACCTGCCGTGTGTGGAGAGTGGACAGGCACGGCAAAAAGAGCCGGCGTGTAGCTCCAAATCGTTGGTGCTGACGGCGGCGCCAGCACCCGCGTCGGTAAGATTCCGGGCCAGTTGCTCTCCGGGCGGGGTCCCTATCGTCCGCGGACGCCCCCATGGGCTCCTGGCGCGACGTCCCCGCCAGATCCTCGTCATGGACTTTACTCACCTGCGCAGCTTCTTCCGAAGCGTGGTCGTGGGCGCAGTGATCTACGCGTTCTCTACCAGCCAGCGGAGGGTGGAAGGAATTCCGGAAACACGACCGGCGAAATTGACTTACTCCCGAAACATTTCCGCCCGGACCCTTCGATTGACTTCGCAAAGTCTTTCTGTATACTGACGGCTCGCTTTATGGCCCAGAGAATACGCATCCGCATCGAAGCCTACGCTGTCAAGATCATCGACCAGGCGGCGGTGGACATCGTGAACAGCGCCAAGCGCACGGGCGCCAAGGTACGCGGCCCGATCCCGCTCCCCACCAAGATCGAGCGGATCACGGTCCTCCGCTCGCCCCACGTCGACAAGAAGGCGCGCGAACAGTTCGAGATCCGCACCCACAAGCGTGTGATCGACATCACCGAGCCCACCTCCAAGACCATCGACGAACTCCGCAACCTGGTCATGCCCGCCGGCGTCGACATCCGCGTGAAGGCCCTTCTGGACGAGAAGTAGGACAGCAGCCATGGCCGACATTCCGTAACAGAAGGCGGAACGCGCGACCGGGCCTCCTCGCCTCTCCTCCTCACGCCCCTTTGTCTAACCGTAAGCGTCCACCTCCCCGAGAGATCCGCTGAGGCGACTTGGCCGCAGTAAGTCCGCCCACATTTCACTCGAGTCTTTTTTCATGCTTGCGTGTTCCACCTCTAGGAGGAAGGGGTGGAAGCAGACGTCGCAAGGCTGGAACGCCGGGTTCAGGAACTCGAAGCCGAGAACGCGGAGCTTAAACGAGAGAGCCGGCATCTGCGGACCGAGACAGGGAGGTTCCTACAGAGGGACCCGCTCATCAGGGACATACTGCCTCTAGGCCGGTGGGATTCCGATATTGGAATCGACGTGTATGTGTACGTGTCTGGGAGCCCTCTTAGCTTTGTTGACCCATCCGGATTGATCGTATTACCTCCCGGACCGCCACCAATAAGACCGCCGGGGTTCTCTCCCAACTGCAATGGGTGTTTCATCAAAGTGGGAATAGGAGACTTCACGGATCAAATCAAGTCGAGAGGATTGCGGGAGGATCCGTTTGGTTCTACTGACAGGTTATATCATGACGAATTGCTATCGACCATTGCTAGAGCTGTGCGCGACGCAAGGATGAGAGCGACTTTGTATTGCAACAACTCGTGTAGACCATTCGTAGTCGCAGGAACGTGTGACACGTTACTCGTCGAGTGCAGGGAGGTTACGAAGAAGATCAATGTGAGACTTCCCTGGAAACCCGGCATGAAAGGCCCATGGGGGCCATTGGAGGAACAAGAGTGGCGTCATGTGGTCTGCATTGCGGCCGGTTTCTTTAGGTGTACTTGCGAAAATGATGCGCTAGATTCAGACACTCCACCAACCAGTCTCCCCGACTTCCTAAAGGATGTTGCCAAAGCGGCGTGGAGTGACTATAAGAGAGAGAAACCTGCTGAGATTCTCTCCGGCCAGAACTTTACTGACGCTATCACAGATTACTCCAATCCGATGGGCGGCCCTCCCGCGGCCACTCGCGCGAGACCGTACCGATGAAATGCCCTGAATGTAGGAGCGATGTCGAGATCCGGGTTGCAGGATTCCTATTTCCGTTCAAGCCCGCAAAGTGTCGAGTGTGTGGATATGTGCTCCTGTTCCATTCATTTCTAGTAGCAGTGGTATTCCTGTTTATAGCCCTACTTCTAATGGGCTTGTGGTGGGTACTGCCGAAATCGTTTAGATAAGATCCTCCAGGCGATTCCGGGGGACATGGCGTTGATGTAGGCCCAGGACCCCATTGAGCGCGAAGAGCGCTGCCGAATCGGGGCCGGGGTAGGCCCCACAGGGATGGAATCTCTAAGAATGGTAGCGGTCCGCGCCCGATTTGAAGCACTCCTCCCCTCGGCATCCTCCATGGTGGCCCCTGCGGAGTCGGCGATCTTTGCGAGAAGGTGGTGTATCTCCGCGAAGGAACGTGCAACGGATCGCGGAATAATGTGGATCAGGCCGCGGGCCGGAGGCGAAAGAGCGGGAGGCGACGATCTCCGTCGAGGAACTCCACTTCCAGAACGCTGCTCTCGACACGGTGGAGGCGGCGTCGGGCGCGGCCCTCATGGACGTCATCAGGCGCGCTGATCGCTTCATGGAGATCGAGGAACCGGGCGGTCCTGGCGATTAGGAATCGGCGCCAGATCCGGGGCTTTGCTTCACGGAGGGACACCTCGAAGTCGTAGTACGCGGCCATGTCTCTCTCTCCGAAGGCACCGGGTGGAGCATTCCACTATGCCCCCAGCGCCCCGCGCTTTCAAGGCCGATCGTCGTCGGCCTGTGAGGGGGCACCTGACTTTGGGGGATGGACCATGGACGCACCGTACACGGAGCTCCTCGCACGGGTCGTCGAGACGTATCATCGTGCCCTCGCCAATTCACCGCCTGCCCGAGAATGGCTCGCCCGACGAGGGCTCTCGAACACCGCACTTCTGGACCGCTTCAAGGTCGGCTGGGCGAAGGGGACGCTCGCTTCGATGGCCCGGGGCGAAGTCCTCGAGCGCCTGAAAGCCCTGGGAGTGCTCGACGCCGAGGGGAGCGAACGGTTCCGGGAGAGCATCATCGTCCCCGTCTTCGATGATTCACTTGCCGTCGTCCAATTGGCCGCCTATGCGGCGGACGAGACGGTCACCTGGCTTTTCCCGGAGGAGACGCCCGCTTTTTGGAACGGTGCCTGCCTCAAGTCCTCGCGGGACGCCCTCGTCGTTCCGGACCCGCTACCGGCGCTTCCGGATCCAGGCCGTGAACAGCCGGGGCCACCTGGACCGGGCCTTCACGGTGAACACGCACCTCCTGGCGCTCAGGAACTTCTTCAAGTTCCTGGCCCAGAAGGGCTTGGCTCCGGAGATCCTCCTGGAATCCCTCCGGTACGTGAAGGAGCCGAAGCTCCTTCCCAAGGAGACGCTCACCCATCCGGAGGTCCTGAGCATCCTCCAGGCGATTCCGGGGGACACGGCGATCCACCTCCGGGACCGGGCGGTGCTGGAAGTCCTCTATTCGACGGGAATCCGGCGGCAGGAGCTGATCGATCTTGCGCTCTCGGATGTGGATCTGGAAGGCGGGGTCCTCCGGATCGAGTCGGGGAAGGGCCAGAAAGGCCGGATGGTGCCGATCGGGAAGGAAGCCTCGGGGTGGCTGGCCAGATACCTCACCTCAGCGCGGCCGGCGCTCCTGGGGAAGAGAGAGGATGCGGGGAGGCTTTTCCTCTCGAAAAGCGGCGGGCCCCTCGACGGTCCGGCAGTCCTCTGGATGGTCCGGCGCTGGACAAAGGCGGCGGGGATCGTGAAATCTGTCTCTCCCCACACGTTCCGGAGGTCCTGTGCCACGGGGATGATCCGGAACCGCGCCAACGTCGCCCACGTCAAGGACCTTCTCGGGCACGAGGACTTCGGGAGCATGAAGTCCTACATTCGGCTCGAGATCGTCGACCTCAAGGATGCCCACAGGAAGTTCCACCCCCGGGAGCAGGATGATGGCATGGCGGGGGCGGCACTCAGGAAATAGACGTTCCCTGGGCTTCTCAAGAGGTCCCCTCTTTAATGTGACCTACATTTATGATATACTACGGAGCGTAGGAGGGAGGCGGGGTGGCGCGGTTCAAATGGGATGATTGGAACCTTGCGAAGATCGCGGCCCATGGGCTGAGTTCGGATGAGGTGGAGTATGCCTACGAGCACGCCGTCGGACCGCACGCGAAGCGAGAGGACGATTCCTATGAGTCGTTGGGAGCAACGCCTTCCGGGAAGGTCATCCTGATTGTCTGGCGATACAACGAGGAGTTCGATGCCTTGGAGAAAGAGTTCGTGATCCAGGTGGTATTCGTGATCACCGCGTACTGAGGATGAAGATGAACCGTCGCGACAAGGCGCATCCGCCGCGTCCAGACATGATCTGGAGCGGGAAGCACGGCATGTGGATCGACCGGGACACGCGGTCGCCGGAGAGAAAGGCCAAGGATGAGGCGATCGTGAAGTCTCTCGAGGCGGACCAGGACCGGGTCCGGGCGGTTCTCAAGCAGGCACAGGAGGCGTACGATCGGCAGGCCGCGGCCATCGAGGGAGTGGCGCAGAGTCTTGCCGTGAGCCTGCTGGGGCAGCTTGTGGAGGCTCGGAAGAAGGCCGGCCTGACCCAGGCAGAAGTGGCGCGGCGGATGAATGTGCCGCAGTCCGCGGTCGTGCGTCTGGAGTCCGCCGCCCATAGCCCGACCTTGGCGACGCTCAGCCGCTATGCCGCGGCGGTCGGGGTCAAGCTCGAGGCGCGTCGGATCGCATAGCGTCCACGACTGGCCAGGCATCGGGTACGCTCCCGCGCAGATCCCAAACGCAAGCGAGCCAATTGAGATTCTCCTGCGCTCTCCCTGCAAGGAGAGAAGGCGTCGAGCCGACCAACAACATCGGAGAGCAAGAAATCCGTCCCGCTGTTCTGTGGCGCAAGGGCAGCTTCGGTTCTCACAGCCCGGAGGGCTCGCGCTTCGTGGAGCGCATGCTGACCGTGGCCCGAAGCCTGCGCAAGCAGGG
>CAZSCC010000553.1:0-7335 GCA_964604905.1 uncultured Planctomycetales bacterium | reverse complement strand
CATGTGGAGCTGGCAGGTGGTCGTGGACTTCATCGGGCCGTGCGGACGGCCGTTGATCATCATTCCGCAGGTGCCGCAGATCCCCTCGCGGCAGTCGTGGTCGAACGCGACCGGGTCCTTCCCTTCGGAGATCAGCTTCTCGTTCAGGACGTCCAGCATCTCGAGGAACGACATGTGGGTCGAGATGTTCTGGACCGGGTAGGTCTCGAAGCGGCCCGCATCCTGGGCGTTCTTCTGCCGCCAGATCTTGAGCGTGAGGTTCATTACTTGTAGCTCCGCTGGGCCGGGTGGACGTAGTCGAACGTCAGGGGCTCCACGTTCCGGACCGGCTTCTGCCCCTCGCCCTTGTACTCCCAGGCCGCCACGTGGGCGAACTTCTCGTCGTCCCGCTTCGCCTCGCCCTCCTGGGTCTGGTGCTCCTCCCGGAAGTGGCCGCCGCAGGACTCCTCGCGCTCGAGGGCATCCAGGCACATGAGCTCGCCGAACTCGAGGAAGTCAGCCACGCGGCCCGCCTTCTCGAGCGCCGTGTTGTACTCCTCGTTCTGGCCCACGACGGCGACGTTCTTCCAGAACTCCTCGCGGAGCGCGGGGATCCTCTGGAGCGCCTCCTCCAGGCCCTTCCGGTTCCGCCCCATGCCGCACTTGTCCCAGCAGATCTTCCCCAGCTCGCGGTGGAACGAGTCGACCGTCCGCTTCCCCTTGATCCCGAGCAGCTTTTTCACGCGATCTCCGACTTCGCCCTCCGCCTTCTTGAACTCGGCGTGATCGGCGCCGAGCTTGTCGAGCTTGGTCTGGCCGAGATAGTTCGCGATGGTCGACGGCAGGATGAAGTAGCCGTCGGCTAGACCCTGCATGAGCGCCGAGGCGCCCAGGCGGTTGGCTCCATGGTCCGAGAAGTTGGCCTCGCCCGCCACGAACAGGCCGGGGATCGAGCTCATGAGGTTATAGTCCACCCAGAGGCCACCCATCGTGTAGTGGACCGCCGGGAAGATGCGCATCGGGACCTTGTAGGGGTTCTCGTCGGTGATCCGCTGGTACATCTCGATGAGATTGCCATACTTCTCGCCGATCACCTTCTCGCCCAGGCGCTTGATCGCGTCGGCGAAATCGAGGTAGACGCCCAGGCCCGACTCGCCGACGCCGCGGCCCTCGTCGCAGGCCGCCTTCGCCGCCCGCGAGGCCACGTCGCGAGGGACGAGGTTCCCGAAGCCCGGGTAGCGCCGCTCGAGGAAGTAGTCGCGCTGGTCCTCGGGGATCTGCGACGGCGGCCGTTTGTCCGCCTTCTCCTTGGGCACCCAGATGCGCCCGTCGTTCCGGAGCGACTCGGACATGAGCGTCAGCTTCGACTGGTACTCACCGGTGACGGGGATGCAGGTCGGATGGATCTGCGTGTAGCACGGGTTGCCCATGGCCGCGCCCTTCTTGTAGGCGCGCCAGATGGCCGACGTGTTGCACCCCTTCGCGTTGGTGGAGAGATAGAAGACGTTGCTGTAGCCGCCCGTGGCGAGGACGACGGCGTCGCCCACGTGGCACTCGACCTTCCCCGTCACGAGGTTCCGCGTGATGATCCCGCGGGCGCGGCCGTCGACCACGACGAGATCGAGCATTTCAGTGCGCGGGAACATCGACACGCGGCCGGCCGCGATCTGGCGGGAGAGCGCCGAGTAGGCGCCGATCAGCAGCTGCTGGCCCGTCTGGCCTCGGGCGTAGAACGTCCGCGCGACCTGCGTGCCGCCGAACGAGCGGTTGGTGAGGTAGCCCGAGTACTCGCGCGCGAACGGAACGCCCTGGGCGACGCACTGGTCGATGATGTTGACGCTGATCTGGGCCAGGCGGTAGACGTTCCGCTCGCGGGCGCGGAAGTCGCCGCCCTTCACCGTATCGTAGAAGAGGCGGTAGACCGAGTCGCCGTCGTTCGCGTAGTTCTTCGCCGCGTTGATGCCGCCCTGGGCGGCGATCGAGTGGGCGCGGCGGGGCGAGTCCTGGTAGCAGAAGCACTTCACGTTGTAGCCGAGCTCGCCCAGCGTGGCCGAGGCCGCTCCGCCCGCCAGGCCGGAGCCCACCACGAGAACCGTGTACTTCCGGCGGTTCGCGGGGTTGACCAGCTTCATGTCGAAGCGGTGGCGGTCCCACGAAGTCTCGATCGGGCCGGTCGGACAGTTCGATTGAAGGTCCATGGCTCTACAGGTGCACGATCTTCAGGAGGACCGCCAGCGGGATCGAAATGAACCCGAGGCAGACCCCGGCGCCGAACGCGATCGCCACCCGTTTGAGCGTCTTCTCCCAGTTGGGACGATTCACCCCCAGCGTCTGGAGCAGGCTCCACACCCCGTGGGAGAGGTGGAGGCCCAGGGCGAGCATCGCGATGATGTAGACGAGGGCCACCGGGGCCGACGAGAACCCGGTCACCACGTTTTCGTAGGCCTTCCCCTCGACGAACTGGGGGTGGACGCTTCCGACGGTGAAGTGAAGCAGGTGGTAAATGACGAAGAGCCCGAGCACCGGCCCGCTCCAGATCATCGTCCGGGAGGCATAGCTCGAGCCGTGCGGCTCCTTGAGGCCGTAGGGTACCGGCCGCGCCTCGGCCCGGCGCTTCGTCAGCTTGATCGCGCTCACGATGTGGACGAGGACCGAGAGGAGCAGGACGGCGCGGGCCCCCCAGAGCACCGCCGCGCTCGCCTTGAGCAGGTGGGCGTAATCGTTCATCGCCTTGGGCCCGGCGAAGACGAGCAGGTTTCCGGTGACGTGGGCCACGGTGAAGGCGAAGAGGACGAGCCCGGTCAGCGCCATGAGGACTTTGAGGCCGATGGTCGAGCCGAAGAAACGGCAGAGGTAGGAGCCGACCATGGATCCCTCGATGCTATTCCCGGGGTCGAGGCACAGGGTAATAAATCACAGGCCAAACACCAAGGAATACACGATGATCCGCGACGCCGCGAGCGCCAGCGGGGAGTCGTCGGAGGAGCTGGCCCCGGAGGCGATGCCCGAGCTCGACTGGCCGCGGGCGGAGTCCACGTTGAGCGCGGCGGTGATCGCGTTCACCTCTTCCGGGGTCTTGAAGAGCGTCCCGTCATGCTTCGCCCCGTAGTAGAAGGACAGCTTCTCCGCCAGTTGTTTGAACCGCAGGTCGCCGGAGACCGTCGCCATCTCCCGCAGCCACGAGAACTCGAACCTCGGGCCGTGGATCTCGAGCACCGTGTGGGGGTCCTCGGAGTACAGGTGGACGAACGGCGCGCGGACCTGCGAGGTGCTCGACGTGGCGACCGTGAACTTCGAGCGGCCGCTCTCGGTGCGCGTCGTGCTCTGCGTGTAGTAACCCAGCACCACCGCCTTGACGAACCCCTTGGGCTGCGGCAGGTCGAAGACGCGGGCCTCGGGGTCCGTCGAGGTGGCCGCCGTTTCGATGGTGAAGTTCAACCCATCGGGGGCCTCCACCGCCTTGAGCGCCTTGAAGATCTTGGGAAGACGGGAGAAGCGCGACTTGTCGACGACGACCGCGCTCAGCCCCGCCTGGCGGAGTTCCAGGGCCAGCGCCCCGGCCTCCTCCTCCTTCGCGAAGGCGGCCACCTTGCGCGGTCCGGGCGCGCCCAGCATCACCTTCGCGTCGTAGAGCGAAAGCTGGGCCGCGCCGGCGAACGCCTTGATCTTGGCATCGTCCTTCTTGATGCCGCCGGCGAGATAGACGAAGAATATGTTCTGCCCGATCATGCGGTCGCCGCGAATCGTCCCGCCAGCCGGAGCCAGACCTCCACCCCGCCCGCCAGCGCGGCCTCGTCGAAGTCGAACTTCGGCGAGTGATGAGGGTGGACCAGCCCCTTCCCCTTGTTCATGGACCCGAGAAAGAAGTAGCAGCCGGGCACTTCCCGGAACACCAGGGACATGTCCTCGGCTCCCATCGTCACCTCCTGCTCGACCACCGCGGAGCGGCCCAGCGCCTCGCGGGCGGCGTCCCGAACGATCCCGGTCGCCCTGGCATCGTTGACCGTGGGCGGGTAACCCCAGGCGTAGTGGAAGTCGAGTCCCGCGCCCAGCGCGGAGGCCACGCCCCGGGCCACCTTCGGGATCTCGCGCGCGAGCTGCCTGCGCACGCCGTCTTCGAACGCCCTCACCGTGCCGCTCAACTCGACCTTGTCGGGGATGATGTTGTGCCTCGTCCCCCCGTGGATCTGGCCGAAGGTCAGCACCGCACTTTTCGTCGGGTCGACCTTCCGGCTCACGATGTTCTGGCAGGCGGTGATGATCTGGGCCGCGACGGCGACGGGATCGACCGTCTGGTGCGGCGCGGCGCCGTGTCCGCCCCGTCCGACGACCGTCATCCGAAACTCGTCGGCGCTGGCCATCACCGGGCCCGGGCGCACGCCGATCTTCCCGGTCGGGAGGTCGTTCCACATGTGGATCGCGAACGCGGCGTCGACCTTCGGGCCCTCCAGGAGGCCCTCCTCGATCATCGGCCCCGCGCCGCCGGGACCCTCCTCCGCGGGCTGGAACATGAACTTCACGTTCCCCCGCAGCGAGGCCCGGCGCTTCTGCAGGATCCGGGCGGCGATGAGACCCATCGCCACGTGCCCGTCATGCCCTCAGGCGTGCATCACGCCTTTGTTCTTCGACGCGTACGGGACCCGGTTCAGCTCGAGGAGCGGGAGCGCGTCCATGTCGGCCCGGTAGAGGATCGTGGGGCCGGGCGTCGCGCCACGGACGAGAGCCACCGTGCCGGTCCCGGCCATGGCTCGATGCTCGACCCCGGCGGCCTTCAGCTTGGCCCGGATGACCGCCGCGGTCCGGTGCTCCTTGAAGCCTTGCTCGGGATGCCGATGGAGGTCGCGCCGGATCGCGACCACTTCCTTCGCGCTGGAACGCACGTCGGCGGACAGGGTGTTCATGACGGCCACTATAATCGGTGACAGCGCCGGAGGGCAAGGTTTGACTCCGACCCGGAGCCCGACTATAATTCCCCTCATGTCAGGTCATTCCCACTGGGCCACCATCAAGCACAAGAAGGGCGCCGCGGATGCGCGCCGCGGCAAGCTTTGGTCGAAGCTCAGCCGGGCCATCCAGATCGCCGCCAAGGAAGGCGGCGGCAACGCCGACATGAACCTCAAGCTCCAGAACGCGATCGAGGACGCCCGCGCGGAGAGCGTCCCCAGCGTCAACATCGAGCGCTCCATCAAGCGGGGCACGGGCGAGTTGGAAGGCGTGACCTACGAGCAGGTGACCTACGAGGGCTACGGCCCCGGCGGCACGGCCATCATGGTCGACGCCCTGACGGACAACAAGAACCGCAGCGCGGCCGAGATGCGGAAGACCTTCGAGCACAGCGGCGGCAACCTGGGCGGCGCGCGCAGCGTGGCGTTCATGTTCCACCCGAAGGGCTCGGTCACGATCCCCGTCTCCGCGGCCGGCGAGGACCAGATGATGACCGACGTCCTCGACGCGGGCGCGGAGAACATGGAGACGACCGGCGACATCTACTACATCACCTGCGCCGTGCCGGACTTCGAGAAGGTCAAGAAGGCGCTGGCGAAGAAGTACAAGCTCTCCTCGTCCGAGATCGGCATGCTCGCCAAGGACCCCGTGAAGGTCGACGAGGAGACGGGCCGCAAGATCCTCAACCTGATGGAAGCCCTCGACGACAGCGAGGACGTCCAGAAGATCTACACCAACTTCATCCTCCCCGAGAGCCTCCTCAAAGCGTAAGCCCGGTGGTCAAGCTCGCCATCACGCTGGGCGATCCATCCGGCATCGGACCCGAGGTCGTCGACAAGGCCCTCCGCGAGAAGTACGACGCCGAGTTCAGCGTCCTGGGCTCCCGCGCGGGAGGAGGGAAGGAGGCGCTGGCGGCGATCGATCAGGCGCTCGACCTCGCGCTCGCGAAGAAGGTCGACGGAATCGTGACGGCGCCGGTCTCCAAGGAGCGGATCGCGAAGACGGGCGTCCCCTTCATCGGACATACCGAGTACCTGGCCGCACGGGCGGGAGTGAAGCGGCCGGTGATGTTCTTCGTCGCCGGCCCCCTCCGGGTCGCCCTCGTGACGACTCACGTCTCCCTCCGGAAGCTGCCCCCCATGATCACTCCCGACCGGATCCTGGGGGTGCTGCGCGAGACGTCCAAGGGGCTGCGCGACTTCTTCGGCGTGATGGAACCGCGGCTCGCCGTCTGCGGCCTCAACCCCCATGCCGGCGAGGGGGGCGAATTCGGGACCGAGGAGATCGACGTCATCGCCCCGGCGGTCGAGATGGCCCGGAAGGAGGGGCTGAAGGCCGAGGGCCCCTTTGCGGCGGACACCGTCTGGAAGCGCCCCTGTGACGCCATTGTGGCGATGTATCACGATCAAGGGCTCGGGCCGATCAAAGCGATGCATCCCGACGCCGTGAACGTCACGCTGGGCCTCCCCTTCGTCCGCACCTCGCCCGACCACGGCACGGCCTTCGACATCGCCGGGAAGGGGGTCGCCGATCCGGGTCCCATGATCGCGGCGATCCGCCTCGCCGTCGAGATGTGCCGGGCGAAGCAGACGCTCCTGTAGTCGGCGTAACAAAACAAACCGTTTGTCTTGTTACGAGGCGAGCAGGCCCAGCACGTGCTGCTCGGCGCAGAGGCCCAACCCCGGGAGGTCGTAGCCCCCCTCGAGGGCGGAGACGATCGGGGTGTTGAGGCCCCGGAGGATTTCGGTCATCGTCCGGTAGTCCTCCGGCTTGAGGCCCAGGCCGCCGATCGGATCGTGCTCGTAAGCATCGAAGCCACAGGAGATCAGCACCCACTCGGGCTTGAACTCCCGCTCCGCCCTCCGGATCGCCCCCTCGAACCGGCCCAGGAACTCCGGTCGCGTGGTGCCGAAGGCGATCGGCAGGTTGAGGATGTTCCCCGCGCCCTTCTCGTGCGCGCCGCCCGTCCCGGGATAGAACGGGAAACGGTGTGTGGAGAAATACCAGACGCCCGGGTCGTCCCAGAAGATGTCCTGCGTGCCGTTCCCGTGGTGCACGTCCCAGTCGACGATGAGAACGCGTTTCCGGATGAACCTCGCGGCGATCGCCACGTTGTTGAAGAGGCAGAATCCCATCCCCCGGGCGGGGGTGGCGTGGTGGCCCGGAGGGCGGACGACGCAGAAGGCGTTCGTGTCCCGCCCGTCGCGGACCGCCTCAACGGCGGCCAGGACGCCGCCCGCCGCGCGGACCGCCGCGGCGTAGGAGTGCTCGTTGAGATAGGTGTCGGCATCGAACCAGCCGCCGCCATGCTCGGAGGCCTGACGGACGCTCTCGATGTAGCCGCGGTCGTGGCAGAGGGCGAGTTCGTCGACCGTCGCGTCGCGGGCCTGGACCGTCTGGAGGCGGGCGAGG
>CAZSCC010000552.1:0-1878 GCA_964604905.1 uncultured Planctomycetales bacterium | reverse complement strand
TCATGTGAGGAAGGTCCTCAACTCGATCAACGCTAAGCCGGGCTCGACCTTTGCTATTGCGATCGGGCGTCGCCAGGCCGCACTTACCATTCCGAAATACTTAGGAACAGGTACTTAGCGTGGAGAAGAGCACCGGTGCATCCAGGACGGCGATGTTTCGGGCCACCCAGGGGAGCAGTACGATCGCCGCGCCCCCGGCCCAGGATCCGATCATCCCGAACCGCTCCCGCACGTTTCCCCGCGTGATCCTCCAGAGAACGATCAGGATGCCCGGAGCGAAGAAGCCTCCCTGCGGCCGGACCAGGATGAGCGCGCCGTGGATGAGGCCGGCCGCGGCAAGGACCCACAGTTTCCGGGTCGCCATCCCCCGAGCCATCAGATGAACCAGCACCGCGAGGAGACACACGAAGAGCGCCTCGGAGATCCCCTGAAGCGAGAAGTAAATCTGGAACGGCGTCAGCGCGGCGAAGGCGGCCGTGACGAGCGCCGCGCGCTCCGGGACCAGGGTCCGCGCCGCTCCGTAAAGAATCGCGACCGTCAGGGCTCCAAGTATCCCCTGGGCAAGGAGAATCATGAGCCGAGAGGCGCTGAAGAGATGGGCCGCCGCCAGGAACAACGGATACCCCGGCGGACGGAATGCCGTGGGCACCCAGTCGCGCCCGTCTCCGAGGGAGCGGTTTCGCAGGGAAGCCATCAGGCTTGCGCGGTTTCCAGGGGTGTATCCGTACCCCTTCCCGTCGGAGAGGCTCCCGGCGAAATCACGGTAGTCCGCAGCGTCGCTGTTTTCCGGCCCGCTCACTCCGGCCAGCGCCGCACCCCAGCGGAGGGCAAGCGCCAGCACGACCCATCCGAGGAGGGCACGAGGGAACCCGGCGAGAACGGGCATGGATGAATCTTACCCAATGTCGACGCTGGACTCGTACCCCTTTCTTTGACATAGTACCGCGATGCGCGGCCGGTTCATCGTCGTCGAGGGCATCGACGGCTCCGGAAAATCCACGATGGCCGCGCGGGTCGCCGCCGAACTGGCTCGCCGCGGGCACCGCGTCCTCCGCACCCGGGAGCCGGGCGGCACTCCCCTCGGCGAGAAGATCCGCGCCCTGCTCCTGGACCCCGGGAATTCCGAGATGCTCCCCCTGACGGAGCTCTTCCTCTACATGGCCAGCCGCGCCCAACTTGTGGACGAGATCATCCGGCCGGCGCTCCGCTCCGGCACGGACGTCGTCTGCGACCGCTACTACTTTTCCACCGCCGCCTACCAGGGGGCGGCCGGCCGGATCGGCATGAAGACCGTGCTCGACCTCGCCGAGAAGATCGCGCGCTTCGAGAAGCCCGACCTCGTCGCGCTGCTCGATCTTCCCCCCGCCGTCGCGCGCCGGCGTGCCGGAGATCGCCACGACCGGGTCGAGAGCAAGGGGCTCGCGTACCAGAACCGGGTGCGACGCGGATTCCTCCAGCTTGCCCGTCGCGACCCCAGGCGCGTCCGGGTCTTCGACGCGGCGCGCGACGCGGACCTCGTCTTCGCGGACCTCTGGAAGGGGGTGGACCGTGTCCTTTGAGGGCATCCTAGGGAATGCCGCCGCACTCGACCGACTCCGCGGAGTCCTCGGCGGCGGCCGGATGGCCCACGCCTACCTGTTCGCGGGTCCCGAAGGCGTCGGCAAAAAGCTAGCCGCGAAGGAGTTCGCGAAGGTCCTGGGAGCGCGGCCGCTGCTCGTCGAACGGCTCGAGGACAAGCACGAGGTCCTGATCGCGCAGGTCCAGGAGGTCATCCGCGAGCTGAGCTTCACCTCCCGCGACCGCCGCGTGATGATCTTCGACGACGCCGACCGGATGTCGGAAGAGGCGATGAACGCGATCCTCAAGACCCTCGAGGAG
>CAZSCC010000551.1:0-8733 GCA_964604905.1 uncultured Planctomycetales bacterium | reverse complement strand
CCCATGCCGCCGCGGCCGAGACGCTCGATGATGCGATAGCCGCCCATGCGCTCGCCGCTGAGCGTCGTCGCGTTGGTTTCGTCCGACTGGAACGTGAAGAACGTCTCGCCGGCCTTGATGAGGTCGCCGAAGGCCAGTTTGACGGGCTCCCCCTTCACCCGCGCGCCGTTGAGGTACGTGCCGTTCATGCTCTCGAGGTCGTGCAACCAGTAGCCGTCGTCCCGGCTCTCGACCTTGAAATGCATGCGCGAGGTCATCGTGTCGCGCAGGGAGAGGGCCGCGGAGGAGTCGCGACCGATGAGGACCGTCTTGCCGTCGGTGACGGGAATAGCCTTTCCCTTGTCGTGACCCTTCTCGACAACAAGCAAAGGCATAAGATCAGATCCCGGCGACTCTTCCCGCCCTCTTACGGGGATAGCGCAAGAGGAGCGAAATGAGTCACCTTCTCACTCCCAACGATCGCCGACAGACCCCATACAACTATACCAGAACTCCCTCGAAAACCGCGCTCCCGATTCTCACGCACGTGGACCCCTCCTCCACCGCGGCCTCGAAGTCCTCCGTCATCCCCATTGAAAGGCCCGCCGCCCCGCACCCCAGCGCCAGTTTCCTGAGCGCCCGGAAGCATGCCCGGGCGTCGCCGCCCCGGGGGGCCATCGTCATGAGCCCCAGGACCTCGTGGGTCCGCCGCGCCTCCCGTAGGGCGGCCTCGGCGTCCCCGGGGCCGTACCCCCCCTTGGAGGCCTCTCCGCTGACGTTCACTTGTACGAAAAGGCCGGCCTTTTTGTTGTGTCTCCCGAGTTCCGTCAGCAGGGACGCCCGGTCCACCGAATGGATCACGTCCGCCCATTCCAGGGCCTTCTTAACCTTGTTCGTCTGCAGGTGGCCGATCATGTGCCTCCGGAACCGCGAAAGCCCGCCCACCCGCTCGAGGCCCTCGACCGCCCGGTTCTCCCCGATGTCCGTGACCCCGAGCCCGGCCAGAGGCGGGATGCATTCAGGAGGCGCCCCCTTCGTCACCACCATGAGCGTGACCCCGGAAGGGTCCCGGCCCGACCGTGCGCACGCCGCGGCGATCCGCCCGCGCACCCCGGCCAGGTTCGACTTCAGCCGCTCGAGGTCCATGATATGAGTGACCGCCGGACGAGGCCTGTTACCGGACCATCTCGGCGAGGAGTCTCGCCAGATCGCCGGCGGCCACCTTCGTCCCGGGCTTGATCTCCCGGAAATGGTGCTGGCTGATGAAGACGCTCTCGGACACGATGACGAGCGTCGCGCCGCCCGCTCCCTCGCGGACCTTCCCGAGTGCCTCATCGAAGGAAGGACTGTCCTTGAACGGAAGCTCGACCAGGGTGACCTGCCCTCCCGGGAGCGTCCCGACCGCCCCCGCCACGTCCGGCGTTCCCGAAAGCGGAGCGAACGAGCCGTCCGCGATGAGGTCGGAAACGTTCCACGCCTGGTCGCCCCGCACCGCCTCCTCCGGGGAGAGCCCCGGCGCCCGCACCACGAGGAGCTTCTTCACTTCGGGGCGTCGAAGAGTTCGGCGGGCCAGAGATACGCGCTCTTCATGAGGTGCGCGCGCAGGACCCGGCGGTTCTCCTCCCGCTTCTGGTTCTCGAGGATGCTGCGGATGCGGAACTGGGCGTCCTCGAACGTCTCCTCCTTCTGGTGGATCCGCTGAACGAGCTTGAAGACGTTGACCGTGCGCCCCTCGTCGCGGATGGCGCTGACCTCGTCCTCCTTTATCGTCTCGAAGAGGTAGGTCACCGTCTCGGGCGCGTAGAACTGGGCCGCCTGCTCGCGCGTCAGCCCGCGATGACCGTAGACCTGGCCCTTCTCCCCGTCGGACATCGGCGGGACGGTCGACGTGTAGGCCGACGCGAAGTAGAAATCGGTCCCCTCCTCGAGTTTCCGGAGGAACGACTCCGCCTGACGCATCCGCAGCGCCTTCTCGCGGTCGGTGCCGTACTGGAGGCCCATCCTCCAGACCGTGATGTTCTCGATCGCCTTGAACTCGTCCCGGTGGGCCTCGTAGTACCGGCGCAGCTCCTCCGGGGAGACCGTATCCATGAGGAGCCCGGGGGACTTGTCGTCGGGATTCGTGAACGCCTTCTGGATGAGGTGGCGATAGAGCTTGCTGACCAGGATGTCCTTTCGGAGTCCTTCGCGGTACTCGGTCTTCGTGATCGTGTTGACCCGGAGCGCGCGGTCGAACTCCTCCTCGCTCCCGTAGCGCTTGACCTCGCGCCGGACGTGCTCGTCCAGCTCCTGCTCGCTCACCGTCAGGTTGTTCAGCCTCGCCGCCTGCAGGAAGAGCCGCTCCTCAGCGATCTTCCGGAGCTTCGACAGGCGGAGTTCGTCCGTCACGTCTGACTTCTTGGCCGTCTTGAGGCCGTCGTCCACTTCCTTCCAGGTGACGATCTCGTTGTTCACCCGCGCAGCGATGCCGTCACGGGGGAGCGCAGGCTTCTGCGCCGCCGGAGCGGCGCCCGTCGTGCGCACCTGGATGGGGTCCGCCTGCGCGGGGGAGAGGAGGAGTATCGCGACCGTCCAGCACGACATGGGAATGCATGATAGGACCGCCCCTGAGGCGCTGTCAAGCTCGACGCCCTTCCCGGCCGATCTAATCCTGTGCATGCACGATAAGATCGACGAATTCCTCGGGTACCTGCAGATCGAGTGCGGGTCGAGCCCCAACACGATCCTCGCCTACCGGAGGGACCTCGCGTCCTTCAGGGGACCGCTCACCCGCCCGGCCGTGCAGGACTACGTCGCGACCCTCCTGTCGGGCGGCCGGCGGCGCGCCTCGAGCGTCGCCCGCGCGGCGGCGGCGCTCCGCACGTTCCTGAAGTTCCTCGGCCGCGAGGATCTCGCCCGTTTCGTCATGGCCCCCAAGAAGCCCCGCCTTCTCCCCCATCCGCTCTCCAAGGGCCAGATGGAGGACCTGATCGAAGCCCCCGGCGGCGCTCGGTTCCCCGCCCGCGACCGGGCGATCCTCGAGCTCCTCTACGCCTCCGGACTCCGCGTGAGCGAGGTCTCGTCGCTCAAGCTCTCCGACGTCAACCTCGACGCCTCCTACCTCCGCTGCTTCGGAAAGGGATCGAAGGAGCGGGTCGTGCCGATCGGGAAGCCCGCGATCGCGGCGCTCCGGGTGTACCTGGCGGAGGAACGCGGCGACGCGGCGAGCGAGCATGTCTTCGTCAGCTCGAAGGGCGGACGTCTGGTCCGGGAATCGATCTGGCGGATCCTCCAGAAGCGCAAGGCCGCCGCCGGCCTGCGCGGCCGGGTCTTCCCCCACGCGGTGCGCCACTCGTTCGCGACCCATCTGGTGGAAGGCGGCGCGGACCTGCGTTACGTGCAGGAGATGCTGGGCCACTCCAAGATCTCCACCACGCAGATCTACACGCAGGTGGATCGCGAGCGGCTCAAGTCGGTCCACCGGAAATTCCATCCCCGGGGATGATCCGCCGTATCCGAGTTTTCTGAAGCAGCTATGGGAACTGTTCCAAGGGCCGGAACTCCCGACTCCCAATAACCCGCTCCCAAGGGGATGGATACGGGCGGCTACCTCTTGGTGAACCGGACCAGCCTGGCCTCCTCCGTCCGCCCGTCCACCCGACTGGCCCGCTTGACGAGCCCCGTGCCGTTGGCGTACCAAAGCAGCTCGTCGACCTTCATGCCCCCCTTGTCCCCTTCGATGTGAAGGCGGAAGCAGAGCTTCCTTCCCGCGCCCCAGTCGATCGCATCCAAGCCCTGCACCTGGAACGAGAGGCGCCATTTCTCCGGAGGCGCGCCGTGGCGCTGCGCATCCCCCTCGTAGTCCCAGCGGCTGTCGGAGTACATCGGATAGGGCGCCCAGAGCAGCGGTTTCGAAAGCGTAAGCTTCCCCCCCGACCGGGTCTCCGACAGCAGGTAGACGCCGTCGTGAGAGACGCGGAAGGTCTGGCGCGCTCCGGTCAGGATCAGGTCCCCCTCGGGCTCGTCGGTCTCCAGCCCCGCCGCCATCTCGGGCACCCGCCGGGTCTCCGTCACGCCGCCGGACAGCTCGTACTCCCAGACAAATCCGCGTCCCAGGGGGAAGGCGAGCCCGGGATTCATCTTCGCCAAGCTCTCGAGGGTAACCTTCTCCGGAGGCTTCGCCGGCGGATCGAGGCGCGTCCGGCTCTTCTGCCACAGGATATAGGAGCCCCCCGCAAGCGCGAGCGCGAGGAGTCCCGAGACCAGCGCCAGTTTCTTGAGCGAGAAGAACCGCGCCAGTTTCTGCTGTATCCGCGGATCGATCGGCCGGGCCGGCACGGAGGCGGCGCCGTTCTCCGCCGGAATGATGACCACCGCTCGGCATTTGCGGCAGTGCACGCGCTTGTCCGGCGCGTACTTCTTCAGCTCGAAGCGCGCGTCGCACGCCGGACATTCGAGGACGTACCGAGCCATATTAAGAAAGCTAAAAGCGGGAAGCTGGAAGCCGCAATGCGGATTGAGGACTTCGAGCATCCGACGTCAAACTCCTCATGAATATTGGACGTCGCGCTGATAGGCTTGTACTCCCGCGTTATTGGAATGTCCTCATGAAAGTCGAGATCGACATCCGCGGCATGCACTGCGCGGGCTGCGTGCGGACCGTCGAGGAGGCCGTCCGGACGGTGGGCGGGATCCGCGAGGCCGGCGTCAACTTCGCCTCGGAGCGCGCCACGCTCGAGATCGACCCCGCCGCCTTCCGCGCCCCCGCCCTTCAGCAGGCCCTCCTCGACCGCGGCTACCGCGCCCTCCCCCGCCGGCGAATCTGGCGGGTGGACGGGCTCGATCCCTCGGGCGTCGCCGCCGTCGAGGAACGCCTCCGCGCCCTGCCCGGCGTCGCAGCCGCCGCCGCCAACTTCGCCACCGGGACCGTCGCCGCCGATCTGATCTTCGACGCCGACGTCGAGGGGTTGCTCCGCGCCCAGGGGTTCGATCCGAGGCCGGAAGAGACCCAGGCCCGCGACACCGAAATCCGCGACCTCGCGATCCGGGCGGCCGTCGCCCTCGCTCTCGCCGCCACGGTCATGACCCTCGCCATGCTCCACCAGGGACCTCCCTGGCTCGGGCTCCTCCTCGCCGCACCCGTCCAGTTCTGGTGCGGCTGGACCTTCCACGCCGGCTTCCTCCGTTCTCTCCGCCATCTCCGGGCCGACATGAACGCCCTCGTCTCGATCGGCACCAACGCGGCGTTCTTCGCGAGCCTGGGAAGCCGCGAGCCCTACTACGACACGGCGGCCACGATCATCGCGATCGTCCTCCTGGGCCGCTTCCTGGAACTGCGCGCACGCCGCGGGACCCGCCGGGCCGTCGAGTCCCTCCTCGAACTGGCGCCCCAGGCGGGCGTCAAGCCGGGCGATGAGCGCTCGATCAAGCCCGGCGAACGGCTTGCCGCCGACGGCATCGTCCTTTCCGGCACGGGGGACGTCGACGAGTCGATGCTGACCGGAGAGAGCGACCCCGTCGAGAAGAATCCCGGGGATCGGGTCTTCGGCGGGACGCTCAATCGCACGCGGTCGTTCGCCGTCCGCTATGACCGCACAGGCGACGACACGATGCTCGCTCGGATCGTGAAGGCCGTAAGGGAGTCGCAGGGGACGAAGCCCCCCGTACAGCGCCTTGCCGACCTCTGGGCGGGCCGCTTCGTCCCGATCGTGCTGGGGATCGCCGCCGTCACCCTCGCGGCCTGGCTCTGGATCGACCGCTCCCAGGCGTTGCGGGCGACGGTCGCGGTCCTGATCGTCGCCTGCCCGTGCGCGTTCGGGCTGGCCACGCCGACCGCGGTGATCGTGGCCGTCGGCCGCGCCGCCCGCCGGGGCATCCTCTTCAAGGACGCCCCCGCCCTCGAGGCGATCGCCCGGATCGACCGCATCGTCTTTGACAAGACCGGGACGCTTACCCAGGGGCGCCCCGGCGTCACCGGGGTCATTCCCGCCGACCCTTATGGGAAGGCCGACGTCCTCCGATTCGCCGCCGCCGTCGAGCGCTCGTCGGAGCATCCGCTCGCACGCGCGATCGTGGAAGCCGCGGGTCCGGTCGACGCGGCGCCGGACTTCGAGGCCCGGCCGGGACTCGGGGCAGTCGCGAAGCTGGACGGAGTGGAGCTCGCCGTCGGAAACCGGCCGTTCTTCGCGATGCTCGGCGTCAATTTCGCGCCGCTGCAGAGTCCGCTCACGACGGCCGTGATGCACGGAGAAACTGCCGTCCTCGTCGCCCACGGCGGACGCCTGGTCGGCTTGATCACGATCGCGGACGCGCCGCGGCAGGAGTCGGCCCGAGTGGTCGCCGAACTCCATCGCCTCGGTCTCGCGGTCTCCATGCTCACCGGGGACGACGGCACCACCGCCGGCGCGATGGCGCAGCGGCTCGGCATCCAGGACGTGACTCCGGAGGTCATGCCCCCCGACAAGGCGGGTGAGATCAAGCGGCTTCAGGAAATGGGCCGCGTGGCGATGGTGGGGGACGGGATCAACGACGCCCCCGCGCTCGCACAGGCCGACGTCGGCATCGCCGTCCACGCGGGGACGGACGTCGCGATCGAATCCGCCGACGTGGTCCTCATGAAGAACGACCTCGGGCGGATCGTGACCGCCATCGAGATCGGGCGGAAGGCGCGCCGCGTGATCCACCAGAACTTCGCGTGGGCGTTCGGCTACAACGCGATCCTGATCCCGCTCGCGGCGGGAGTGTTCCAGAAGTGGGGAGTCGCGCTCGACCCGATGGTGGCCGCGGCCGCGATGGCGCTCTCGTCGATCACCGTAGTGGCCAACTCGCTCCGCCTCGCCCGGGCCTGATCTTCGAGCTTCAAGCTGCTCTTCAGATCGACAGGATTCCGGTGCTGTCTCCGAGGGCGTCGGTCTTGGAACCTAGCCGCTGCAGCAGCGCAAGCCACAGGTTGTTGAGCGGCGTCTCCTTCGGGAAGCGGACGTGGCGGCCCGTCTTGATCGACCCGCAGCCCTTCCCCGCGAGGAGGATCGGCAGGTTGTCGTGGTTGTGGGCGTTGCCGTCCGAGTTCGCGCTTCCATACGCGACCATCGAGTGGTCGAGGAGCGTTCCGTCGCCCTCCGGGATGGACTTGAGCTTGCCGAGGACGTACGCGAACTGCCCCACGTGGAAGGCGTTGATCTTGGCGATCTTCGTCTTCTTCGCGCGGTCGTTGCCGTGATGCGACAGATCGTGGTGCCCCTCCGGCACCCCGATGAAGGCATAAGGCTTGTTGCTCCCCTCGTTGGCGACCACGAACGTACAGACGCGCGTCACGTCCGCCTGGAAGGCGAGGACCATGAGGTCCCCCATCAGGCGGATGTGCTCCTCCATGCTGCCGGGGATGCCGGCCGGGCGGGAGACGCCGTCGGGGGCCTTGACCTCGGGCAGGTGGAGCGCCCGCTCGAGCCGGACCTCGATGTCGCGCAGCGCGGTGAAGTACTCGTCCAGCTTCCGCTGGTCGCTCTTGCCGACCTTGCCGTTGAGGTCCTTGTAGTCCTCGCGGACCGCATCGATGACGCCCTGGCGCTTCTGCTTGAGGCGCGCACGCTCCGCGGCGGAACCGCCGCCGAACAGGCGGTCGAACACCAGCTTGGGGTTGACCTCCTTGGGGAGCGGCTGGGTGGCCGAGCGCCAGGACATCGTCGAGGAATAGACGCAGCTGTAGCCCGAGTCGCAGTTCCCCGCCATCGCGCCGGACTCGCAGCCGATCTCGAGCGAGGAGAGGCGGGTCTGATCGCCCACGGCGGCCGCGGCCACCTGGTCGGCGGAGACGCCGGCGCGGATGTCGGTCCCGTCGGTCTTGCGGGGCTGGGCGCCGGTCAGGAAGGCGCCGAGGGCGCGCGCGTGGTCGCCGCCGCCGTCGCCGTGGGGCCGCGCCTTGTCGGCCGTCAGGCCGGTCAGGACGAGCACGTCTTCGCGGAGCTCCTTGAGGGGCTCGAGGATGGGGGGCAGTTGGAAGTCGGCGCCTTCGGCCTTCGGCGTCCAGTCGTCCATGTTCTTGCCGTTGGGCGTGTAAAGGAACGCCAGACGGTTCGGATGGGCCGCCCGGTGGGTGTTGGCGAACGCCGGACGCATGGCGTCCAGAAACGGGAGTGCCACGGCGGCGCCCGCGCCGCGCAGGAGGGTCCGCCGGGAGATCGACTTTTGGCTCATCTAGAAGCCCTCAGCTGTCAGCCCTCAGCTATCAACGCTCGGCCCTCCGCGTCCTTCTGACGGCTGAGAGCCGATTGCTGACAGCTATTCCTTACTATTCTTACCCCGCCGGAGACGGAATGGGTCGCTCTTCGCGATTTCGACCACTAGGGTGGAGAACTTGTAGCCCTCCCGGGCCAGCGCCGCCTGGATGCGGTCGATCGCCCGATCGTCGTACCCCTCGACCCCGCGGCCGAGGGCGTAGATCATCATCTTCTCGATCAGGCAGTGGGCGAACCGGTCCTTTTTCCCGAGGAGGATCTTCCGGAGCTCGTCGAATCCCCTGAACGACGTGCCGTCGGCGAAGACCCCCGCGGGGTCGATGTCGAACGCCCCGTCCTTCGTCCGCCACGCGCCGATCGCGTTGTAGTTCTCGAGCGCGAAGCCGATCGAGTCCATGTTCTTGTGGCAATTCGCGCAGTTGGGGTTGGCCCGGTGCTGCTCCATCCGCTGCCGGAGGGTTCCCGTCTGGGCGGCGGCGGCGGTCTCGGCCAGTTCCGGGACGTTGGGGGGCGGTGGGGGCGGCGGCGTCCCCAGGATCTG
>CAZSCC010000550.1:0-7335 GCA_964604905.1 uncultured Planctomycetales bacterium | reverse complement strand
AGAGGTCGCCGTAGGGCTGCGGCTGGTGGGGCAAGGAGACCTCCTCGGCCGTGTACCCCGCCCGCTGGCTCGTGAAGACCACCCACCTTCCGTCGGGGGAGAAATGGGGGTGGTTATTCCGGCCTCCGCCCCCCACCAGCTTCTTGAGGTCCGTGCCGTCGGGCCGCACGAGCCAGATCTCGAAGTCGCCCCCCCGGTCGCTGGCGAAGGCAATCCGGTCGCCGGCCGGCGACCAGTCGGCCATCGTGTCGGTCCACTTCCCCTCCGTCAGGCGCCGGACGTCCGCGCCGTCGGCCCCCATCGTGTAGAGGTTCTTCGCGCCGTCCCGCCCCGAGCGGAAGACGAGCCGCGCGCCGTCGGGCGAGAACGACGGGAAGCCGTTGTTCCCCGCCTCCTTCGTGAGCTCCCGCAGTCCCGTCCCGTCGGGCTTGAGGCTCATCAGGTTCACTCCTCCGTCCGGACCCTGGAAGACGGCGCCGAGCGAGAAGGCGATCCGCTCGTCTCCGTGGGCCCAGCTGAGACTGAAGAGGCCGCGCGACTTCCCCGTGAAGATCGTCTTCCGCCCTGTGCCGTCCAGGTTCATGACGTCCACCTGCGCGACGCTGCCCCCCGTGAGGGCCAGCCGCTTCCCGTCGGGCGCGAACGCCGGGAACGCCCCCGCGATCCGCGCCATCTTGAGATTCGTCCCCGCCGGCGTGCTCCAGGCTTCGACGTTCGGCGCCTCCCCTCCGGGCGCCGCCTGGTGCCACGTGACGAGCTTCCCGTCCGAGGACATCGACGGGTTCCAGTGATCGGTCGCATCGCTCGTCACCGGCGTCAGCTTCCGCGCGTCGAGATCCATCACCTCGATCTGCCGGTGCGCGCCGCGCTGGACCGCCATCGCGAGGAACCGCGAGTGCGACGCGGCCCGCGGCGTGAAGGCATCGATCTCCTTGGGCGTGATCCGCACGAGCCCGGCGCCGTTCAGGCCCACGCGCCAGACCCCCCACGAGCCGTCCCGCTTGCTGTGGAAATAGAGCGCCGAGCCGCCGACGACGAACGTCGGCCAGCCGCCGTCCTCGACCACCTTCCTCCGATCGCTGCCGTCGGGCTTCATGACGACGATGTCGGTCTTCCCGGCCTGGCCGCTCCCCGAGGCGCAGGCGATCGCCTCGCCCCACGGGGCCCAAGCGGGCGAATAGTCGGCCGCGTTCCCGGGCGAGATCCGCTGGATGCCGGTGCCGTCGGCGCCCATCACGTAGAGCGCGTTCCAGGCCTGGCCGGCCTTCGCCGCCGGCTCGCGCGTGCTCGAGAAGACGATCGACCGCCCGTCGGGAGACCACGCGGGGTGATCGTCGTACGCGAAGCCGCTGGTGAGCCGCTTGAGTCCGCTGCCGTCGGCCGCGCAGGCGTAGAGCGAGGCGCTCCCGTCCCGCTCCGAGACGAACGCGACTCTGCGGCCGTCGTTGGTGACGATGGCGTTGTAGTCGAGGGCCGCCGTGTCGGTCAGGCGGGTCGTCTTCCCGCTCTCCCGGTCCCACACGTGGACGTCCCACCGGCGAGGGGCGAGGGAGGAGAAGGCGATCGTCCCCGCAGGCGCGTCGGGCGGCGCTTTCCGCGGCGCGGCCGGCGCGAGCGTGGCGAGCTGGCGGCTCATGAACTCGCGGAGGAGCGGGATCTTCGCGTCGCGGACGAATGCGAGCGCCCGCTCGGAGTCCCGTTCGGCAAGCGGCCACGCCGCGTACCAGATCATGAGAGGGAGGTTCGGATCGCCGGCGTCCTCCGCGTGCGAGGCGAGCCCGGCCAGGATCTCCACCGCCTGCTCGAAGGGCATCCGCTGGCACGCCGCCGCCAGGTAGAGCCTCACGACGGGCGACGGGTCCTTGCGCGCCATCTCCGCGAACTTCGCGGGCGCGGCGCCCCGGCCCTCCATCTCCAGCTGGATCGCCCACGCGCGGAGGTACTCGTGCGGGCTGTCCAGCAGCTTGAGCCGGAGCTCGGGGGTGAGCGCCCCCGTCACCTGGAGCGCCCAGAGCGCGCGGAGCTTGCGCGTCTCGTCGGGGTGCTCGTCGAGGATCTTGAGCAGCGGTCCGGAGACCTCCGCCTTCCGCTCCTGAAGGAGCCGGCGCGCGTGGGAGACGTACCAGTCGTTCTTGTGGAGCTGCAGCTTCACCAGCTCGTCGTTCGAGAGCTTCGCCAGATCGGGCTTCGCCACCGGCGTGCCCTTGTAGGTCACCTTGTAGATCCGGCCGCTCTCGCGGTGCGGCGTGCGGGTGTGGCACTCGCCGCGGTCGTACCAGTCGATCAGGGTGACCGAGCCGTCCGGCCCGTACTGCAGGTGGAGCGCCATGAACATCTTGTCGCTCGAGATCAGAAGGTCGGGGCCGTGCGACGCCGAGAATCCCGACCCCTTGCGCCGCACGAGGTCCTGGTTGATCCGGTGGCCGTGGAGGTTGCTCGTGTAGACGTGGCCGCGGTAGGAGTCCGGGAACGAGTCGCCGAGGTAGATCATGGCGCCGCAGTGGGCGTGGCCGCCGCCTGCGGCGAGCTGCGCCTCCGAGCCATCACGCCCCGCCTCGATCTTCCCGATCCAGTGGAGGTGGTCGGCGATCGAGTCGATGCGCTTGTAGGCGAACCGGCTTGACTCGCGGCCGCGCCAGGGCTCAAAGTGGGCGCCCTGCACCGCGTGGAAGAGGTGCGGGTTCACGCAGTTGGTGATCAGGATCTGCCCGTGGTCGTCGAACGCGACGCCCCACGGGTTGGTCGTGCCGTCGGCGAAGGCCTCGACGACGTGCCGCGTGGGATGGTAGCGCCACACCCCGCCGTCGAAGTGGAGCCGCTTCTCGAGCGGCGTGCCGGGCGCACCCAGGTCGGAGATCGACGTCCGCCCGTGCCCCGCGTAGAGCCACCCGTCGGGACCCCAGGTGAAGCCGTTGGCGATGTTGTGGCCGCCCTGGAGGCCGAAGCCGTCGAGCAGCACCTCGGGCGGCCCGTCGGGCCGATCGTCGCCGTTCCGGTCGGGGATGAAGAGCATCCGGGGCGGCGCGATCACCCAGACGCCGCCGAAGCCGACCTCGATCCCGGTGACGTAGGTCAGGCCCTCGAAGAAGACCGATCGCGTGTCGAACCGGCCGTCGCCGTCGGCGTCCTCGAAGACGAGGATCCGATCCTTGCCCGCGGGAGTCCACGACGGATACGACAGCGCCTCGGCCACCCAGAGGCGGCCGCGGTCGTCGAACGCGAAGCTGATCGGCTGGCGGACGTCGGGCTCGCCGGCGAAAAGGGTGACGGAGAAGCCCTCGGGGGCCTTGAGCTTCGCGACGGTCTCCTGGGGCGTCTGGGGCTCCTGCACCGCCTGAGCGAGGAATCCCAGTAAGAGGGCTGGAATCATCGTATACATAACACCCCGGCGCTCTTTCCTCCCGGGGCTTTCTTCAACTCAAGGCCCCTTGAGCGGCTCGAGGAGCCACGCCGCGGAGCCGATGGGCTCCGCGTCGACCCGGCGGTTGAGGCCGTCGACCAATCCCTCGAGCTTCACCGCTCGCGACTTGAGCGCCTTCGCGATCTGCGGAAGATCGGCCCCGGTCGAGGCCCCCGGCACGATCGCGTCGTAGGGGACGTAGACGAACGGGCTCTCGAGGACCGAGCGGAAGCTCGCGAGGCCGCCCCGCACGTAGACCGCGCGGACCTCCTCGTCCAAGAACGCCGTGTAGAGGGCGACGATCCCGCCCATCGGCTCGGCCAGGTCGGGCTGTCCCTCCGCGTCGAGCGGCATCGCGAAGAGGCGGTCCGGCGCGTTCACCGGGGCGAACGAATCGCCCCAGAGGCCGATCCGCGCGCGATCCACGTCGGAGCGGCCGCGGAGGTACCGAAGCACCGACCGGAGATCACGCACGCGGAGACCCACCATCGTGCGGCCCAGCATGAGCTCGCTGGAGGCGATCGACGTCGCCTCGCTGCCGCGCCCCCGGCCGTCCCCGGGCCGCGTCTCCCCGGTCCCGCGGAGGTCGGGGAGGCAGACCGCCACCCCGCCCCTCAGCAGCGCGGCGATCTCCGTCGACCGCTTCTTCAGGAACTCCTGCTTGCCTCCCTGCGCGACCGCCACCGCGACGGGCAGATTCTCCTGCTTCACGGTCCCCGGGATGAGGAAGAGGAGCGGGACGACGATCCCGGGCTCGACCTCGAGCACGACGCGCTCGACGAGGGTCTCGCCGACTTTCCGGGGTTCGGCCTTCTCGACCTTCGGCTCGCCCGCCGGGTTGATGTCGCCCAGATCCCACGCCTTCGCGCCCGAAGGGGCGCGCCGGTCGCGGATCAGCTCGTGCACGAGGCGCGGCTTGATCTCGGGCGTCAGGCAGAGGAGCTCCGCGGCCGGGCGACGGTCCTGCGGCTCCTTTTCCGGCGCCGGGAGGTCGAACCACTTCTTGAGCGCGGTATAGATCCCCTGGCGGTGCACGTCGCCGATGTTGTTGCAGTGGGTCGCCTCGGGCGGCTTGCCCGAGAGGACTCCGCGGCCGGTGGTCGCGGCCAGGTTTCCGCCCGCGTCATAGAAGCCGTAGATCTTCTCGAAGCGCTTCCACACGGGATCACGGTCGCGGTCCCACGAGAACTCGTGTGCGTAAACGAGGCGCCGCGGCGCCAGCGAGCCCACGATGACCCAGGGGAGGAAACCGTCGCGCACCGAAAGCCGGAGGTTCCGAGTCGACTCCCAGCTCCCGCCGCCCGCGTAGTTGAAGCTCGTCTCGGCGTCCCCGGGGAGCGGGTACTTCGATTCCGGCTGGGGCCCGCCGAAGTTGAACGGGACCGCGGCCGCGATCCGCGGATCGATCGCCGCCGTCACGCCGCAGGGGTCGCCCCCGCCGGCGACCGAGCCCATGAGGATGATCCGATCCTTGTCGATCCCCGGCCTCGCGAGAAGGAGGTCGACGCCCCGCATGAGGTCCCACGCCATCCAGCCGACCAGGCTCTCGCCGGCCAGTTGGAGCTGCATCCCGACGGTGTACCGGAAGAAGTAGTCCTGCCGCGTCGGGCGGAACGTCCCCTTGAAGCTCGAGGCGTCGACGAACGGATGCTGCCGCCGCTCGCCGTGGCCCACCATGTCCATCACCAGGACGAGGCAGCCCAGGCGCGCCCAGAGGACGCCCATGTCCTGGAGCTCGCCCTGGGTCTTCGGATTGTGGTGGCTGTGGATGATCAGGATCCCCGGCATCGCGGCGCGCGCGGGGGCGGGGACGTAGAGGTTCGCCGTGACGAGGAGTCCGGGGCGGCTCTCGAAGACCAGGTTCTCGATCGTGTGGCCCGCGCCTTCCAGCTTCTTCGTGACGCGGACGTTCAGGTCCTTCGGGACCGGCTCGTCGGCGCCGAGCGACGCACGGAGGGCCCGGATGCGGGCATCGCGATAGCGCTCCCAGTCGGCGCGCGTCCGGATCTCTCCCCAGGCCTCCGATGCATGCCGGTTCTCCTCGCGGATCCGGGCGGAGGCGTCGGTGCCGATCATCCGGGGTTTCGGCTCGGGAAGCACGCGGGCGTCCAGATCGCGCAGGTCGTCCTGGATCGCGAGCGCGGCGATGAAGGCCAGGGCCATCGTCATGGGTCCTCCTCTACGTCTCGTCAGCCCCCCTCCCACTTAGGGTACGCCGGGGCGGGGCCCGAAAGGGCGCGACGAGGGATCCTTTGGAAGTGGCCTGGGGATAGGTCCTCGCCCGGGCCCCTCCCATTCCCTCCTCTCACTCCTGTTGCCGAATTGAAAGGTTTCACTCGCTCCCCGGGCACCCTCACCCAGATTTACCCTGGCGCGAAGGTTCAACGGACCCTTCGTGCAGCCCGCGTGGCCTCGAGAGGTCGGCGTTCTAGCATAATTTATGCTATACTGTCTAAGGAACCGGGAACTACCAGGGAGCCATGGGAAAGCCGATCGTCTACTGCGGAGAGTGCGGGAAGAGCCTCCACGAGGAGGAGTTCGAACGCGGCAAGGCCCACGTCTTCGAGAACCGCCCCTTCTGCATCGAATGCCGCCCCCTCCCCAAGAAGGCCACCCCGGCCCTCTCGTCCTCTTCCACGAGAATCTCGAGGAAGGTCTCCTCGGGCCATATCCCGATCGTCTCCCGCGCCGGCGCGAAGAAGATCTCGAGCGGACCTATCCCGCATGTGTCCGGCGGCGGCACCACCCGCCGGATGCAGTCGGAGGCTCGCCGGGACTCCTCCCGGACCCCGATCCTCCTCGGAACGATCTTGGGAGGAGCGGCCCTGATCGTGATCGTCGTCGCCGTGGCCTCGTCCGGTCACGGACCCAATCGCGCCCCAGATTCCCCGGAGCCCGCGCCGGAGCGGCCCGCCCCCAAGCATGCCGCCCCCCCGCCCATCCCTCTTCGGACGGCGGATCCCGCGGCGGCGGCGATCCTTGCCCTCGAGTCCTTCTCCTCCTCCTCCTCCGATCCGGAGGCGGTCCTCCAGAAGTGCGACGAGGCGCGCGCGACGCTCCGTGGAACGCCTCACGAAGCGAAGCTCCGCGCCATCGAGGACCGGGCCCGGTCGGACCGGCAGGCGCGGAACCGCGAGCGCCAGTTGACGGGATCGCTGGAAGAGGTGCGAAAGATCCGAGCCTCCGATGCCCGGTTCGAAAAGCGGGCGGACGTGCAGGCTCTACTCCAGGCCGTTCTTCAGATCGCCGGACCCCGCAAGGGGGACATCGAGAAGGCCATCGCCGAGTACGAGCGGGATTACGCGGCCTTCGCGCGGCGCGCTGCCGATGCGCCGCCCGCGGACGCGGCCTCTTCTTCACCCCCCCTCGGACCCTTTGAGTTGGACGCCTCCGGTTGCGTCAATCACTGGCTTGTCCTCGGGCCCTTCGGCAACCGGAAGGATCCTGAAGGCGCGTACGATCACGACCTCCTGAAGACGCAGGAGCTGCATGTCCCCTCGCCGGGGCTCGAGGTCCAGACTCGGGAAGGGACCCGCCTCAAGTGGACTCCCTGGGTCGTCGCGGACGGCAAGGTCCTCTTCCCTTCGATCCCGTTCTTCGGCCTGGCCTCGCGGACGGAGGCCCCCGCGATCGCCTTCGCCGCCTGCTGGCTGGTGGCGGAAAGCGACATGGAGATCAAGCTGCGCATGCATGCGGAGATGGGATTCCAGCTCTATTTCGATCATCAGCGGATTTGCAATCAACCCAAGGGCTGCGGATTCAAGGAGGACGAGTTCGTCTTCCGGAGAAAGCTGTCGCGGGGACCCCACCTGGCGCTCTTCAAGATCGCCACGACGGGCGGCGGGTCCTTCGGCCTCCGGCTCAGGGTGACGACCCTCTCGGGAGAGAAAGCTCCGGGCCTCCGCGTGTGGACCAAGCCCCCGGACGCGCGCAAG
>CAZSCC010000549.1:0-5860 GCA_964604905.1 uncultured Planctomycetales bacterium | reverse complement strand
CACGCTTGATGGAAGTGAGGACTTCGAGGATGATGCGCTTTTCATCGATCCACCCTCTCTCCCCGGCGGCCTTGATCATCGCGTACTCACCGGACACGCTGTACGCGGCCATCGGCCAGCCGAACTTCTCCTTCGCCCGCCTCAGAACGTCCAGGTAGGCGAGCGCCGGCTTCACCATGATTATATCCGCCCCTTCGCGAATATCAAGGTCGATCTCGCGAAGAGCTTCCTCCGCGTTGGCGACGTCCATCTGGTAGCTGGCCCGGTCGCCGAAACGGGGGGCCGACTCGGCCGCCTGCCGGAACGGGCCGTAGAAGGCGCTGGCGTACTTGGCGGCGTAGGCCAGGATGGTGGTCTTCGGGAGGGCCTCGCGGAGCGCGCCCACCACGCCGTCCATCATGCCGCTGGGGGCCACGATATCCGCACCCGCCTCCACCTGGGAGACCGCGACCTTCTGGAGCAGCGGGAGCGTCGCGTCGTTGTCCACGTCCTTCCCCTTGATGACGCCACAGTGGCCATGGTCGGTGTACTCGCACAGGCAGACGTCGGCGATCACGAGCAGGTCCGGGAGGGCGTCCTTGACGGCCCGGGTCGCCTGCTGGACGATCCCGTTCTTCGCCCAGGCGCCCGTTCCCTTCGCATCCTTCCGGTCGGGGATCCCGAAGAGGATGATCGACTCGACCCCCGACTTATTGAGGCCCCGGCACTCCTTGACCAGCTCGTCGATCGAGAACTGGAACTGCCCGGGCATCGAGGCGATCGGGGTGCGGACGCCCTTGCCGGTCCGGACGAAGTACGGCATGACGAAATCGGTGGGGGCGAGCGCCGCCTCGCGCACGAGGTTCCGCAGCGCGGGCTTGCTCCGGAGGTTGCGCAGCCGGATTTTCATGAGGATTCTACGATAGCTTCGATGAGCGAATCGAACGTGAACGTGCGGGGAACGACGGCGACCTTCAGGCCGCACTGTCGGGCGGCCTTCGCGGTGATGGGCCCGATGCAGGCGATCCTCGCCCTCACCGGCCGGTCCCCCACGGCTTCCATGAAATTCCTTACGGTCTGGGCGCTCGCGAAGGTGATCCAGTCGGCGCCCTCCACGGCATCGACGTTCTCCGGAGCGACCTTCTGGATCCGGTAGAGAATGAGGTTGCTGACCCTGGCCCCGCACTTCGAGAGCAGCTTCTCGAAATCAGGGTTCATCTTGTCCGCCCCGGGGTGGAAGACATGTGCCCCCCGGACGCCCTTCTGCGCCAGTTCCCGGGCGAGCGAGCGGCTGGTGAATTCGGCGGCCACGAGGTCCGGCTTGACGCCCCGTTCGATCAGAGCTCGAGCGGTCTGATCGCCGACCGCGCATACGACCGTCCCGGCGAGTGACCGGGCATCGCCGTCGAGGTTCGGGAAGAAGTACTCGACGGCGGTGCGGCTGGTGAAGGCGACGTGGGTGTAGCCCTTGATCCGGATCGGCTTCACCTTGAGCGGACGGATGCGGATGGTCGAAAGCACGGCGACCTCGGCGCCCAGCGCCTCGAATTTCCGCGCGAGCTCGCTCGACTGCTCGCGCGAGCGGGTGACGACGATCTTCCTGCCGAAGAGCGGCTTCTTCTCGTACCAGCGGAGGCGGCGTTCGAGATCCACGACGCGGCCGATGATCGTGACGGCCGGGGCCTCCATGCGGGCCGCCTTGTCGGCGAGGGTCGACAGCGTCGCCCGGACGGTCTTCTGCCGGGGCGTCGTGGCCCAGCGGACGGTGGCGGTCGGGGTCCCCGGGTCCCATCCGACGGCGACGAGTTTGGAAGCGACCTGCGCGAGCGACTTCTGGCCCATGTAGACCACCAGCGTTCCGCGGCGCGGGAGATCCGCGGCCTCGAAGCTGCCGTCCTTGGTGTTGCCCGTCACGAACGTGACCTGCGACGACCGATCGCGGTGGGTGAGCGGGATGCCCGCGTGGGTCGAGGCCCCGATCGCCGCGGTGACTCCGGGGACGACCTCGAAAGGAACGCCGGCCCGCTGAAGCGCCTCCGCCTCCTCGGCGCCTCGCCCGAAGATGTAAGGATCGCCTCCCTTGAGGCGGACGACCGCGCGACCGGCCCGCGCTTCGCGGACGAGCAGGCGGTTGATCTCCGGCTGCTCGAGGGTGTGGCTGTCCGACCGTTTCCCCGCGAAGACGTGTCGCGCTCGGGGGGCGAAATCGAGGAGCTTCGGATTCACGAGGTGGTCGTAGACGATGACGTCGGCCTTCCCGAGAAGGTTGAATCCGCGGAGCGTGATGAGCTCCAAGTCCCCCGGCCCGGCGCCCACCAGGTAGACCGTGCCCCGTTTTCCCTTCGACACGCGGTCACTATATAGGAAGACTCCCGAGGGGGCAACCTACGGCGTCTCCTTCAGGCGGAGGTTGCGGTATTCCATCTGGCCGCGGTCGGCCTCGAGGCCGATCCCGCCCGTCTCGGGGACCTTGAGGGCCGCCTCGAGGACCTCGCCGTTGCACGTGCAGTGGGCGATCCCTCCCTTCACCACGACGACGATCTCATTCCAGTCCTGAGGCTTGTAGCTCTTGAGTGATTTGTAGGGCCCGGCGACCGGGTAGTCACGCACCTGGAGCTGGGGCTTGCGGACGAAGAGGCCGCTGTCGGCGTTCACCGCGGCACGGAATTCCAGGCGCAGCTCGAAGTCCTTTGGGAATTCGCGGGTGGTCCAGAGCTGGGCGATCCCCTTCCCCGGGTTGACGACGATCATGCCGTCCTTCGCGGTATAGCGGCCGTCGGAGGCCTCGACTTTCCCGTCGAACCGGTCGCCCGACTTGTACCCCCATCCGCTGAGGTCCTTCCCATTGAAGAGCGGGGTGAAGCCGTCCCGGTGGGCCGACTCTCCTCCCCCGGCACATCCCATCCCGAGGAGCAGGAGCAGCAACGGCAGGGCAACCCCATTTCTCGACGCAGGAGCGCTCATAGGATTCCTCCAGGGGTCCGAACGTTGCCCATTCTAGGCGCCGCCCCCCGCTTTTGCCACCCAACTGTTCAACGGGACACCCGATGTCCAGTTGAACACTTTGCGGGGGGGCGCTAGCATGACCCGCATGAGGCACCCCGTGACCTGTGGCATCGTGGCGGGTGGGGCCAGCTCCCGCATGGGGCGGAACAAGGCGCTCCTCCCCTTCCGGGGCCGTCCGCTCCTCGCCCATCAGCTGGAGATTCTGCGCCCCCTCTTCGACCGGGTGGTCGTGGCCTCGAACGATCCCTCTCCTTACACCCCGTTCGGCGTCGAGATCGTGCCCGACGTCCTTTCGGAACGCTGCGTGCTCACGGGGGTCCATGCGGTCCTGCACGCCTCGAGGACCGACCATGCGTTCGTGGTCGGGTGCGATCTGCCGTTCCTGTCCGCGGGACTCATCGAGCGTCTGCTCCAGGAGCGGGACGGTCACGACGTCGTGATCCCGGAGTCCAACCAACAGGTCGAGCCGCTGCACGCGGTCTACTCCCGCGCCTGTCTCGCCCCGATCGAAGAGTCCGCGCGCCGGGGCGCGTGGAAGGCGACCTCCTATTTCCCGGCGGTCCGCGTCCGGCGCCTCCCGATCGGCCCCGACGAATGGCTCGTGGAGAACCGCTCGCCCTTCTTCAACGCCAACACGCCCGGAGAGTGGGACAGCGCTGCGCCATAATGTCCCTGGAGAGACCCGCTGCGACGAGCCGCACCCGGCACAGGACTTGCTTCCGGGGAAAGTAGTTGAAGGGACCCGGGCGTCGTGTTAGACTCGCGCCCCACGCGCACGGGCAAGGAGGATCAGTTGGGTCAGGCCGGCACCGCGCTAAAGAACATCTACGAGCCGATCCAGGGCGAGATCGACCGGGTCGAGGAGACCCTGCGGCGCGAACTCGCCCACGAGAACCCCTTCGTCGCGATGCTGCTCAAGCACTCCACCAAGTTCCAGGGCAAGCGCGTCCGCCCCGCCCTGCTCCTCCACTCCGCCCATATCCTGGGCGGCGAAGTGACCGACCTCCACGTGTCGCTGGCCGCGGTCGTCGAGATGCTCCACAGCGCCACGCTCGTGCATGACGACGTGCTCGACGAGGCCCAGCTCCGGCGTCAGGTGAAGACGCTCAACAACGTCTGGGGCAACGAGGCGTCCATCCTCTTCGGCGATTACCTGTTCGCCAAGGCGTACACCCTCGCCGCCAAGCTGCACCACCGCGAAGCCAACATGATCCTCGCCAGGACGGTCGAGGAGATGTGCGTAGGCGAGCTCTGGCAGATTTCCACCAAGTTCAACTTCGACATGGACGAGGCCCAGTACCTGAAGGTCATCTACCACAAGACCGGCGCGCTCTTCGCCACGGCGTGCCGCCTGGGAAGCGTGGGCTCCGGAGCGCCCGCCGCGCACATCGAGGCGCTGGCCAACTACGGCGCCTGCTTCGGCACGGCCTTTCAGATCATCGACGACTGCCTGGACATCACTGGCGACGAGAAGGAGATGGGCAAGTCGCTCGGAACGGACCTCGAGAAGGGCAAACTCACTTTGCCCGTCATCAAACTGCTTCGCGAGCTCCCTCCCCAGGAGCGCCGCAAGCTCCAGGACCTCCTCTCCTCCCGCGACGCGGCGGCGGAGAAGAAGGAGACCGTCCGGAGCATGATCCGCGAACGCGACATCCTCGCGTACTCGCTCCGACGCGCCACGGATTTCGTTGAGGACGCCCGCTCCGGACTGCGCTCGCTCGGAGACAGCGTCCACGTCGACAGCCTCCTCAATCTTGCCGACTTCGTCCTCGACCGACGCATCTAGCGCCGCGGTTTCGCGCCTGTGTTTTCGCGATTCCGTGCTATAGTCCCTTCAACCGAATGAGACTGGTCAAAAGCGACGAGGCCAAACCCGGCCAGCGGGTGGCGCGCGATGTGCTCGACCTCCGGGGAAACCTCCTTTTCAAGGCAGGGACTCCCCTGACTCCGGCCCTCCTCGCTTCCTGTCGGGAGCGGAACATCTCCCACCTCTTCGTGGAGGAGGAGGCGACCGGAACGCCCCTGTCGCCGATCGACATGGAGCTGAAAAAGGAGGCGCTGGCCAAGGACGTCGACCGCATGTTCGCGGGCGTCGACTCCGGCCGGGTCATGGTGGCCCTCCGCGAGGCGTCCAAGCGGTACCTCACGGCCAAACTCAGCCTCAAGTAGCGGGCATGGTTGAACCGACCGGCGCCGTCCAAACCCACGACCGGGTGCGGAAGCTGGTCGAGCGGGTCCAGGGCCTCCCCACCCTCCCCTCCATGCTCAACAACATCAGCCAGATGATCCTCAACCCGCGCACTTCCGCCAAGGAGGTCGCGCAGGTGATCTCGAGCGACCCCGCGCTCACCTCGAAGGTCCTGCGCGTGGTCAACTCCTCCTTCTACGGCTTCCCCAACCGGATCACGACCATCACCCACGCGATCGTCATCCTGGGATTCAACACGATCAAGTCGATCGTGCTCTCCTCCACGATCTTCGACGTGTTCCGCAGGACGGTGAAGCCCGGGGACTTCGACCGGACGGAGTTCTGGAAGCACTCGATCGGCTGCGGCGCGGCCGCGAAGGTTGTGGGGCGGCGCCTGAACTACCCCATGCTGGAGGAACTCTTCATCGCGGGCCTGCTCCACGACGTGGGCAAGATCGTCATGGACCAGTTCCTCCCCGACAAGTTCACCGAGGTCCTCAGCCTGGTGCGCAGCAAGGATATCCTGATCGCCGAGGCGGAGACACAGGTTCTGGGCGCGACCCACGCGGACGTCGGGGCGTGGCTATTCGAAAAATGGAATCTTTCGAAAGGGCTCATCGAAACCACGCGCTGCCACCACAATCCCGCGCTTGCCGGTGATAATCAAAAGCTCGCCGAGATCATCCA
>CAZSCC010000548.1:0-1706 GCA_964604905.1 uncultured Planctomycetales bacterium | reverse complement strand
CCCGAGACCGACCTCGAGTTCTTCGATAGCCGCACCGAAGAGGCCGTGGTCCTGGACGATCTGGCGCGTCCGGTGCGGATCAGGATTTCGGAATGCGGCTGGAAAGAGTGCGAGCTGGAGACCCAGGAGCCTGGGCCCCGGAGGGGCGGGACATGATCGTCAAGGTCGCGACCGCAAACCCCATGAAGGTCGAGGCGACCCGGAAGGCGTTCGCGAAGTTCTTCAGGCAGGTCAAAGTCGTCGCCGTCGACCTCCCCTCGACGGTCTCCCCGCAGCCGATCTCGTTCGGCGAGATCGTCCGGGGGGCGCGAGAGCGGGCGCGGGCGGCCTACCGCGACTGCGACTATGCGGTCGGCATCGAGGCGGGCGTCTTCCGCGTGGCGTCCGTCGCGCCCCGCGCGTTCCAGATCACGATGGCCTGCGTCTTCGACGGCGAGAGGGAAGCCCTCGGCGCGGGGCCGTTCTACGAGGCCCCCGCGCGGAGGGTCCAGGAGATCGTGAAGGCCGATACCGGGAGCGTCGCCGTCGTCACGAAGGGGAAGGTCACGCGCGGGCAGGTCACGCGCGACGCCGTCCTCATGGCGCTGGCGCCGTTCGTCTCACGCGGGCTCTACGCCTGAGGGCATGTTCTTCCGGATGAACTCGGGGATGAGGGAGGGATCCCAGCCGAGTCCGCGGAGGTGCAGGTCCGTCACGTCGGGCGCCTCGGTGCCGCCCAGCATCACCATCTGGAGGAACTGCGGGCCGTAGCGGCGCTGGGCCTGCTCGACGAACGCCCGACGCGCGCCCTGGCGCCAGAAGGGGGTCGCGTCGGCCGGCTGGAGCGGCTCGGCGAGCTTCGTGAGGATCGTGAGGGCGCTCCAGGTGAGGTCCTCCTGCATCTGGGCGTTGCCGGCCGCGCCCGCGCGGTCGGAGAGCCGCCAGAGGATCTGCCACTGGAGCTCGGGGCAGTCCAGGTTCTTCGCGATCTCGTACGCCGCCGCGAGCTGGAGATCGGCGGGCGAAGGCTCCTCGAGCTGGCTCCGCAGGTAGAGGCTCCACGCCAGGTAGCGCGGCTCGGCCAGGAACTGGATGAGGGCGCCCCCGCGGATGAGTGAGGTCTGCGCCCGGTCCTTCAGGCCCGCCTCGAGGGCCATCTCCGCCGTCTCCAGGTGGATCGCCGCGCGCGTGAGGTCGTCAGCGCCCTCGGGGAGCGCCGCGAGCGCCTGCGCCATGCCGTCGAGCGCCTCTTAGAAGCGGCGCGCGCAGCGGAGCATCATGGCCTGGACGTAGTGCGCCTGGGCCCGCAGCTGGGGCTCCCCGTCGCGGGCGAGCTCGACGGCGTGGTTGGCGTGGGCGAGCCCCTCGGTCGTGCGCCCGATGAACCGGCAGGCCTTGGCGACGAAGAGGGTCCAGCGGAGTTCGTCGCTGCGGCGCGCGTCGCCCCGGGCCTTCGCCTGCTCGCCGAGGGCGTCACGAAGGAGCTCGCTGTAGCGGCCGGCGATCTGGAGCTTTTGGGCTTCCTCGGGCGTCACCTTTGCATTATAGTCCATCCCACGAAGGGGGACTTACGAATGAGACATGCGCTCCTCGGCCTGCTCGTCCTGGCGGGCTGCGTCAAGAACGCCTACTCCGGCCGCGAGCAGCTCATCCTGATCGACGAGCCCTACGAACTCCAGCTGGGGATCCAGGGCTCCCCGGAGGCCCTGGCCGCGCCGCCGATCTCG
>CAZSCC010000547.1:0-3000 GCA_964604905.1 uncultured Planctomycetales bacterium | reverse complement strand
ACACCAGCTCGTTCCCGCACGCCGCCGACGCGAGGTAGACGGGCCCGATCGCCGCGACCTCTCCGCGCAGCTTCACGATGTCCGGCACGAAGCGGAGCGAGCTGGAGGACATGAACTTCGTCTTCGTCGCCCGCGCGAGCTTCGCGGTCTCCTGCGCCTGCCGGGCCGTCATCGCGAGGGGCTTGTCGCAGAAGACCGGCACGCCCTTCCGGAGCGGATGGGCGGCGTGCTTCCACTGCTCCGCGGTCCCGTCGTCGATCAGGAGGACCGCGTCCACGCCCTCGCAGGCCTCCTCGGGCGTGGCGCAGACCTTCTCGATGGCGCACGCCGCGGCCAGGCGCTCCGCCGCCTCGCGGAGCGGGTCCCAGACGCGCGTGACCCGCGCGCCGTCGAGCCGCTTCTGGGAGCGGACGAAGGTGCCCTGGAACTCCTTCGCCTTCGCCTCGTCCCAGCCGTTGAACGTGGTGGCGAAGGCGGTCCCGTGGTTCGAGCCCGACGCGCGCGCCGCGCCTCCGGTCCCGTACGACGCCGCCGAGATCAGTCCGAGTTTGAGCATGGGACGATCCTAGCACTCCGGGGGGGGCGGCGCATACTCTTTGAACCCGAGGTCGCCTCCGTGCTAGAGTGGGTCCCGGACGTTCTAGGGAAGGAGACGACGATGGCCGCAATCCTCCTCTGCGCGATCATGGCCCTGCAGGACGACGCCGCGGTCGACGCGGCCCTCCAGACCTTCGGGAAGGCGTGGCTCAAGGACAAGACGCCCGAGGCGCGCGTCGCCCTGATCGCCGAACTGGCCAAGACCCCGCACGAGAAGGTGGTCTCGAAGCTGGGATCGCTCGTCACCTCCGAGGACAAGCAGGTGCGGCTCGCCGCCGCAGCGGGGCTGGGGACGATGACCGCCACGCCCGAGCTGAAGAAGTCGGCCGCGAAGAGCCTCACGAGCGCGCTGAGCTCGGGGGCGAACCTGAGCGACGTCGAGGTCCGGATCGGCATCCTGACCGCCCTCGGGAACCTGGGGGAGGAATCGGGCGAGAAGAAGGTCCGCGAGCACTTCGAGGACAAGAACCTGAAGATCGCCGTCGCGGCCGTCAACGCGGCGGGAGCGATGAAGACCAAGGGGATGGTCGAGCCCCTGATCGCCGTCCTCCGCGACTGCGAGGCGGAGATCAAGAAGTCGGCCCAGGCCCCGCCGCAGACGGGTCAGAAGCTGGGGCAGATCGACCCCAACAAGAAGGCGCCGCCGCCCGGCTCCGGGAAGGACCCGGCGCAGGACAAGTTGACTCGGGCGAACTCGCTCTTCCTTCCCGCCCAGCGCGCCCTCGCGGCCCTGAGCGGCCAGCCCTTCCGGACGACCGACGAGTTCGAGAAGTGGTGGGCCGCCAACAAGGCGACCTACGCGCCGCCGAAGTAGCCCGCGGCCCCGTCAGGGGTGGAACTGCACGATCACCACGCCCACCAGCGCGACCGCCGCACCCACCGCGAGCGGGACCGTCAGGTGGTCGAGCCCGGCCAGCACCGCGACCGCGATCCCGATCGCCGGCTGCAGGTCCGTGAACGCCGCCACCTGGTTGGCCTTCAGCTTCGTGAGCGCGAAGCTGTGCAGCAGGTAGCAGACCATGTTCGCAAAGACCAGCATGTAGCCGAGCGAGAGCCAGCCCTTGAGCGTGACCGCCCCCCACGACGGCTGCCGCGCGATCCCCCAGACGAGGAACGGGACCAGGAACGGCGCCGCGAAGAGGAACGCCAGCGCCACCATCCGCCGGCTGCTCATCGCCTGCACCGCCCGGCGCCCGAAGACCGTGTAGAACGAGAACGCCACCACCCCCACCGTCGAGATGACGTCCCCGAGGAGCGTCTTCGTCACCTCGTCCCGCGTCGCCCCGACGACTACCCCCAGCGCCCCGGCGACCGCGATCGCCATCCCCAGGAGCGCGAGCGGCCCCTGACGCTCCCGGATGAAGACCCACGCCACGATCCCCACGAAGACCGGGAAGATCGAATGGATGATCGCCGAATGGGACGGCGTCGTCAGCTTGATCCCCGACGCGAAACAGAGGTGGTTGATCGCGATTCCCGTGAGCGAGAGGGGCAGGATCGTCTTCAGGTCCGACGCCGTGATCCGCCGCTCCTCCCGCGGAAGCATCGCGTAGAATACGAGCCCGGTCACGATGATCCGGAAGGACGCGATGAAGAACGGATCGATCTCCCCCGTCCCGATCTTCCCCACCGTGAAGTTGATCGCCCAGAGGACCGTGGTGATCGTGATCGCGAGGTAGGCCCGCCCCATGGGGGCGATACCTTATCAGGAAGGGGGGAGACCGTCTACGGCTTGTTCAGCCGGAGCGCCCGCCCGGGCAGCGCCGCCTGCTTCTTCCCGTCCGCGATCACCGCGACGCCGTTGACGAACACCCACCTCGCCCCCGTCGCGTACCGGTGCGGATCGTCGAAGGTCGCCCGGTCGCGGAAGGTCTCCGGATCGAAGAGCACGAGGTCCGCCTTGAAGCCCGCCTTGAGAGTCCCGCGATCCTTGAGCCCCAGGATCTCCGCCGGCAGGCCGCTCGAGGAACGGATCGCGAACGCCGGCGTCACGACGTTCTTCTCGATCGCGTAGAGCCCGATCTTCCGAGGGAACGTCCCGTAGTTCCGCGGGTGGGGCCGCTCGGCCGACGGCTTTCGGGCCCCGCCGTCGCTCGCGGTGGCCACGTAGTCCTTCTTCATCCCGACCTGCATGTCCTCCTCGCGCATCGAGAATCCGATCGACTGCGCGTCGCCCCCCTTGATGATCTCGACGACCACGTCCACCGGGTCGCGACCGGCCGCGATCTCCGCGATCGACTTCCCGTTGTAGGCCTTGTTCTTCGCGTAGGACGCGACGACCAGCTTGTCGGGGCCGTCGCGCCGCTCGAAGCTCTCGGCGATCTCCTTCCGGATCCTCGGCCCCTGCTCGGGGTCGTCCAGCCGCTCGACCACCTTCCCTCCCTCCAGGGCCCAGGCCGGCAG
>CAZSCC010000546.1:0-1529 GCA_964604905.1 uncultured Planctomycetales bacterium | reverse complement strand
CGAGGCGCTCTGAGCGTCGTCCGGGTGCGACGCCGGTCGGAGTGCCGGCCATGGTAGGGCGTAAGACATATATCGCGCCAGGATAAATCTGGGAAAGGAGGATTCTCGGTGAGCGAGTAAAACCTTTCAATCGAATTCAGTCGGTGGAAGTCCGACCCGGCCAAAGCCGTAGCGGGCAGGCCGGTAGCGAGTCTTGCATTTCACGGGGCGACCCGTGGGGTGAAGCGTAGACAGCGAGGAAGCGAGCCGTGCGGATTCAGCTCCGAAATCTTATTTTTCGTTGCGGATGCCGACGCTGTTGAATGAGCGGAAGGCAGCATCTTGGTGACCGATAGGGCGAGGTCGCGAAGAGCCGCCGGAGTCTTCAGCCCGGGGCGCGCTTTCAAAGGGATTCGCCAGGAACCTGGGAGAGATCCTGTCTTCTTTCCTCCCGAGCCCGAGGCTGTCGCTTCAAGCCGCAGCGCCGGACGTGCCCTCAATAATTCGACCGTGCGATCTCGCGACGGACTCCGAGATTCAAGAGCGTAAGGAGTCCAAGGTGCTACTAGCGAAGGGAGAGCTGTTCTTGCTTCAGCGCGCTCTTCCGACTTTGGGACTTGATGCCCTTCTTCAAGAGCACCTCGACCAATTCCTGCCAGTCCCCGCTGACGGCTTCCGGCGCGTCGATCCGGACCTTGCGGGAGACGGGGATGGTGCTCTTCTTCGACTTGGCGATGCCCTCGGCGAGAGCTTGGATGAGGAGCCGCGTGTACTGCCACTCATTGGAATCGGGAGCCTGTTCCAGGCGGGCCATGCGCTCTCTGAGTTTATCCAACTTCACGAAGGTCGCCTCGGCATCGAAAATCATCATTCAGCGGCACCTCTTTCTACAGTCATTATATCGACATTGCGGCGGTGGCTATCGAGCAGATTGGCCGTCAGCTCCGAATTGATCCCGTACTGTCCCAAAACTCGATTCGGCCCAAGGCTGGGGGGTACCATGGCCGGATGATCACGAAACCTTGGATGTTCCTCGTTGTGGCGGTGGCCGGATGGCTCCACCGGCGTCAACAGGAGGCGATGGAATACCTGCGAGAGGAGAATCGTGTCCTTCGGGAGCAGTTGGGCTCCCGGCGACTCCTCTTCACCGATGCCCAGCGCCGCCGTCTCGCCGACCGCGCCAAGGCCCTCGGACCTCGCGCCCTCCGGGAGGTAGCGACCCTCGTGACACCCGAGACGCTGCTGGGGTGGTACCGCCGGCTCATCGCCCGAAAATACGACGGATCCGCCCGGCGCAGCCCCGGTCGGCCGGGCAAGGCCATGGAGATCCGGGATCTCGTCCTCCGGATGGCCCGGGAGAACCCCCGCTGGGGCTACACCCGGATCCAGGGAGCCCTGGGGAACCTCGGCCACCAGGTTGGACGCTCGACCGTCCAGCGGATCCTCGAGAAACACGGCCTGGACCCCGCGCCGGAGCGCGCCCGGCAGACATCGTGGGCCTCGTTCATCAAGACCCACCTTGACGTCCTGGCCGCCGCGGACTTCTTCGC
>CAZSCC010000545.1:0-3800 GCA_964604905.1 uncultured Planctomycetales bacterium | reverse complement strand
ACCGGCATGACGTCGAGCTTGAAGCTGATGGGGCGCTCGACCTTCGCGGCCTTGACGGTGACCGGCACCTTCACGGTCCGTCCGCCGGCGGTCACGGTCATCTCGGTCGTCCCGTCCGCGGCGGGGGAGAGGACGTTGCCCTTGAGCTCCGCGAGGGGGTGGGCGAGGGAGACCTTCGCCTCGTCGGTCGCATCGCGCGTGATGCCGTCGGGCTGGGTGAGCTGGACGACAAAGGACTGGCGGTCCCGCGAGGTGAAGAGCTCGATCTCCGCGGGGTAGACGGCGAGGCCGGGAGGCGTCGCATCCTCGTTGCGGGCGGAGCCCGACGAGGCCAGGAGAGCGAGGAGCGCGAGCGGAAGGGCGTGCCTCATCTCACTTTCCTTTCTTCTCGTCGGCTTCCTGCCGGAGCTGCTCGAGACGGTTCTGGGCCTTGGGCTGGGCCGGCTTTGCCTCGCCCGGCTTGGGGGCGGGGGCGTCCTTCCGGGCCGGATCGATCCGCAGGATCCCGCCGCCTCCGACGTTGTGGAACATGAAGTCGCCCTGGTCGGGCACGGCGATCTGCGCGAAGAGCGACTTGTGCTGGCCGGCGGGGCTCGCCTTGTCGGTCCTGACGTGGAACACGACCTGCTTGTCGTCCTTCGTGATCTCCTTCTCCGCCGGTTCCGCCACGGAGCCGGCGGGAAGGCCGAAGATCGTGACCTTCGCCTTGCCTTCGAACGGCTTGAGCTGATCGATCCTGCAGACCACGTCGACTTCCTTGCCCTGCTCCACGTTGGCCATCTCAATCTTCATGGCCACGTAGGGCGGGGCGATGGTGAGGGGCGCCAGCTGGGTGGAGGCCCAGGCGGTCCCGTTGGAGCCGGCGCCGGAGCCGATCACGGCGGTCTTCCACGTGCGTGCCGCGGCGTTGCCGTTGGCGTTGATCGGGTAGGCGACCTCGTTCTGACCGGCGGGAAGCGTGACCGTCACCTGCGCGCCGATGCCGGGAGGCGCCCAGAGGAGCCGCAGTTCGATGGGACCGGTGAAGCCTTCCTTGCGCTCCGCGACTACGCGGAGGCCCATCGATCCGCTCTGGACGAGCGGCACCCTGGACTCCACGATCCGGAGCTTGAAGGGGATCTCCTCGACGACGGCGACCGCCAGGCGATCGACGCGCGTTCCGTAGTAGATCGTGTTGTTGGGAGGGCCGTACACGAGGTTGACGTCCTGGCGGAACTCGCCCTCGATCTTCGTGGCGGGATCGGCCGTCCTCGCGATCACCCGGGCGAGCGAGCCGGCGACCTTGGCGTCGGGCGCCGCCTCGAAGACGACCGGCACGCGGTCGACGTCCGCCGCGACGGGTTCCGACACGACGGTGATCCCCTCGGGAAGGCCCTCGAGCGAGAGGTTCATCGCGCCGCCGAACCCGGTCCGGTTGACGCGGATCCAGGTGGCGAACCGGTTGCCCTTCGGGACGACGACCCACTGGCGGGTCTGGTCGCGCGGTTCGCGGTCGTAGGCGGGGATGTGAGCGTACACGCCGGCCTTTACCGCGTTGAACTCCACGCGGTAGACGAACGCGGGTCCGCCTTTCTTCAGGTGGTCCCGCACCTTGACCTCATAGGCGCCGTCGGCCGGGGCGCTGAACCGGACGCTGGCGTCAAGCCCGCCCTGATCGTCGTTCGCGGCGATGCGGGCGCCCCCCGCCTGCCAGATCTCGAGCACCGGGTCGAGGGGCGAGCGGACCGCGCGGGCGTAGGCGCGGACATCGAAGGTCTCGCCCTTCTTCGCCTTGAAGCGGAACCAATCCTCGTCGCCCTTCTTCTCGATGATGCCGTTGAGCGCGACCGGCAGGGCGAGGTCGGTGGTCGTGGCCTGCTCGCGCGCGTCGTTGGGCTCCTTCTCGAGCACGTTGGGGAAGTCCGAGACGCGGATCCAGTTGGGCGAGGGGGGCGACTGGCCGGCGTCCTCGACGTAGAGGGGGAAGCGGTCGTTCGCCGCGGGGAGCTTGACCTTCCGGGTGAGCGGGCCCTTCACGTCGCCGAGGTAGGTCAGGTCGAGTTCCTCGCCGGCCTTCCCGCCGGGCGGGTAGACCGCGAGGGGGCGCGGGAAGCTCCCGACGTGGAGCCGGTAGAGGCACGCGTCGTTCCCGCCGTAGGAGGTCTCGCGGACCTGGATGATGTAGGTGCCGTCCTGGGGGGCCTCGATGGAGACGAGCGGGTCCTGGAGGAGGAGCGCCGTGTCGTCCGAGGAGGCGATCTCGAACCGCTGGGTGTCGAGGATGGAGATGTACCCGTCGAAGAGGGTGGTCCCGAGGCGGACCCCTTCCATCTCGGCGGTGAGCCGCTCGCCTTTCTTGAGTTCTACGGCGAAATGATCGACGTCCTCGATCGTGACCGTCCCCGTGACGGTGACGCCGAGCGGGATCTTCTGCGGCTCGCTGAACTTCGTGTTGGGCTCCTTCTCCTCGAGGGCGGGAAAGGGGCCGACGTAGAAGGTGCGGAGGTCGCTGATCCCGCTGGCGCTGCGGAGTCGCATCGGGTGCTCGCCGAGCGGCGCGTCGGCGGCGATCTTCAGCTTCAGCTTGACGGCGCCGTCGCCTGTCGCCTCCAGGGAGAGGATCTCCAGGCCGGGTTTGTAGAGGAAGACCTCCTTAGCGTCCTTGAGCTGGGAGCCCGAAAGGGTGAGCTCGAGCTCCGTGCCGCGCTGTCCGCCCCGGGGCGTGATGCGCCCGAGGTTGGGCGAATCGGCGAGCGCCGACCGGCCCGCCGCGAGGCAGAGGATGAGCGGGGCGATGTGTCGAAGCGCCATGGCGTCCCTCACGAAAAAACGGCGTTACGCCAGCAGCTCTTTGATGACCTTGCCGCCGTCGACGATCTCGATGGGCCTGGCGCCCGGGGCCATGAGCTCCTTGTCGGCATTGATGCCGAGGCGATCGTAGACGGTGGTGGCCAAGTCCTCGATCCCGACGGGATCGCGTTCCGGCTCGGCGCCCGTCGGGTCGGACGCGCCGTAGATGACGCCCCTCTTGATGCCGCCGCCGGCGAGGACCACGCTAAAGACCTTGGGCCAGTGGTCGCGGCCGTTGGTCGCGTTGATCTTGGGGGTGCGGCCGAACTCGGAGGAGACCATGACGAGGGTCGAGGCGAGCATCCCGCGCGCGTCCAGGTCGCCGATCAGGGCGGCGAAGGCCTGGTCGAAGTTTGGGAGCTGGTTCTCGATGGCCTGCTTGATGTTGTCGTGGTGGTCCCAGCCGCCGTAGGTGAGCGAGACGAAGCGGACGCCGCTCTCGACGAGGCGCCGGGCGAGCAGGAGGCGAGCCCCGGCGGTGTTGGCGCCGTACTTGGCCTTCATCTCGTCGGGTTCCTTCGTCATGTCGAAGGCCTCGCGGGCCTCCTTGGAGCTGATCATGGCGTAGGCGCGCTTGTAGAAGGAGTCCATCGCGTCGAGCGCGTCGGACTTCTCGAGCGAGCGGAAGTGCTCGTCGACGGTGGCGAGGAGGCTCTGCCGCTTGGCCCAGCGCTCGGCGTTGACGCCGCCGGGGAGGGTGAGGTCGCGGACCTGGAAGTTCCGGGAGGCCGGATCGGCGCCGAGGGCGAAGGGCCCGAAGGCGGAACTCAGGTAGCCCGTGCCCGCGAACGTGTTGGGCTGGTTGGGGATGCTGACGTACGGGGGCATGTTCTTCCGGGAGCCGAACTCGTGGGAGACGACCGAGCCGAAGCTTGGGTACTGGAGCGCGGGGCTGGGGCGGTAGCCGGTGAACATGTTGTGGGTGCCGCGGTCGTGATCGGCCTCGCCATGGGTCATCGAGCGGATGACGG
>CAZSCC010000544.1:0-2236 GCA_964604905.1 uncultured Planctomycetales bacterium | reverse complement strand
TCGCCGCGAGGAAGGCCAGGGCCAACGCCGTCGCAAGCAGCGCCCATTCGAGAGCCCAGCGGACGTACCTCCGGGCGGGCTGCGAGGCCTCCCGGCCTTTGAGCAGGATCGGCGCTCGCAGCGAATGCGGGGGGGCCGTCCAGAGAGTGCCGGAGCCGGAGACCCTGACGGGTGCGACCCGAGCCAGCAACTCCTGGACCCCGATTCCCTCGAGCTCGCGAAGAGCGAACTCCTCCGCCTCCTCCGGAGAGGACCGGTCCAGTCGCTCCCCCAAGTCCGTCGCTCCGGCGCATGAGAGCGCCGCGCTCGCCTTGACTCGAAACCAACGCCGGCGCCCCCCTCCCCGCTCCTCCAGGGCGATGCCCCGTGCGACCGCCAAGAGCGGGACGCGGAGGTCTGTCGACGACGAGGCGCGCTCCGGGGCTCGCGCCAGCTCGGTGAACGTGCGTTCGAGGACTCGCCGGGCTTCGCGCCGGCGGCGGGTGAGCAGGAGGGCATACCCATAGACGGACCGGTTATGCCTGTCGTAAATCCCCGACAGCGCCGAGCCGTCCCGGGCGGCCAGCCGTTCGACGAGGTCGCCATCCGGGACCGTCATGGTGTCGCTGCAACCAGTCGGAATGCGAGCCTCTCATTGGGCTGGGCACGGCGGGAGCCATGAGTCTGATACACGGTGGGCTCGGATCCGGCCGCCCACTCGGAAACGATCCTCGCTCGGGGATGCCCGGGCCCGCTCGCCGCCAGGAGCTCTGCCGCTGTGGGCAACCGTGTCCCCTTCCACGCGGCATAGGCATTGGCCTCCCCCCAGTCCAGTTGGACCGCCTTCTGGACCCCGGACGAGATCCCCGTCTTTCCCTGGGACCTGCGGAACGCGTCGGCTTCCCACCAGGTCACGGGGGCCAGGGACAGGAAGACGCCGCCCTTCCGGCCGTCCGACACGAAGTAGTAGCCGGCGGGAGCCGGTCCGGAAGGGAGCGAGCACTGGACTTCAAGGCTCTCCATTTCTTCTAGGAACACGCTGAACCAGGCGTCGGAACGGCCCGGGGCGGAGACCCGAATGCTGTAGAAGAAAGGTTCGAGATAGGGAAGGACCGGGGGCGGCCGGGGGGGCGTGGGGATCACCTGGACCTTGGCGTCCACCGGATCGGTCCGTACGATGAGTCGCGACTCTCTCGGAGCGGGGCCCATCAGGCGGTCTCGCGCCGGACCCGGTTGAAGGAGGGTCCCCAGTCGATGGCGGACCTCGCGCGATCCGGGGTCCTGCGCCATGGCAGCCCCGAGGAGCACTCCGGCGTGAAGGTCCGAGTCGTACTCCCGCACGGCCCTCATGAGGTCAGCGGCCGAGGCCTTGCGCTCCTGCTGCTCCGCCCGGTCTCGCGCGCGGCGCTGCTCGTAGCTCAGGCTGGAATCTCCAGGATCAAGCCTCTGCAGTTCGTCGTAGAGGCTGGTGACCTTGGCGAAGTCTCCCACCTCCTGTGCCGCTCGAAGCTGTGCTCGGAGACCGGACAGGGGGTCCGGGCGGCCTGAAAGGAACAACGCCGATCCGGGTCCTCCGACGCCCACCAGGAACGCCAGGAGCACATAGAGCCCCGGGGCGCGACGGATGCGGCGACCCGCCCGTTCCAGCAGCCCGGGACGTCGCGCCAGGAGCGGATCGCCCCGGAGAACTCGATCCAGATCCGCGGCCAGCTCTCCCGCCGATCCATATCGAAGGAAGGGATCCTTCTCCAGGCATTTCCGAACGACCGTGTCCACGTCGCGCCCGACTCCCGGCGCGAGCCGGCCGGGAGGGAGCACCTCGGAGCCGACCACGCGTTCAAGCAACTCTCCGAGATTCGCACCCTCGAAAGGCGGCCGGCCGGTGACCAGCTGATAGAGCGTGGCTCCGAGGCCCCAGACATCCGTACGCGGGCCCAGGAGGTGCAGGAGCCCGCGCGCCTGCTCGGGAGCCATGTAGGCGGGCGTGCCGAGCAGCTCCCCGGTCAACGTGAGGGACGGACCCGGACCCTCGCGCGCTCCGCGGGCGAGGCCGAAGTCCATGACGTAGACTTTCCCCGACGGGTCCATCATGATGTTGCTCGGCTTGAGATCGCGATGGACGACCCCGCGGAGATGGGCGTGGTGCACGGCTTCCGCGGCATCTCTCATCGCCTCGAGAGCCCTGCGCAGGGGGAGCCTCGCGCGGTCGAGGGTCTGCCCGGCTACATACTCCATCGCGAGGTATGGCCTTCCCGCC
>CAZSCC010000543.1:0-1952 GCA_964604905.1 uncultured Planctomycetales bacterium | reverse complement strand
TACCCCGTTCTGCCTCCACTTCGACGCCCGGAAGCCTCATCAATCCCCATAGGGGCGGTGGCGTCACCCGCGGCTTCCTTCAATGGGACTTTTTCGGGCATCGCGCTGCGGCGCGACGACCCGAAAAAATCCTCTGCATATTTGGCCGTCGGTCCTTGGAGACTTCGCTGGTTGCCCTCAAGACCCCAATCAGCTTCTTACTCCGCGAGCAGGACCGCGTGGAGGCGAACGCGCAAGGGTGACCTACCGAGGGCGGTCCCGAAACTCCTCCGGCCGCGGCAAGACTGATCGTCTTGGCGGCGAGGGGATTGGCTGCCTCTGACTTCAATATCCGCGCCATCCATGGGGGACCTGACGCGTGCCGGGCGTCGGAGGTCCCGAAAAGAGGAACAATCACTCGATGCCGAACTCCTTGAGCTTCTTTTGGAGCATCCGCCGGGAGATTCCGAGCCGCTCCGCAGCGTGCGTTCGATTGCCCTTCGTTTCGCGGAGGGCGTCGGCCACGCGCCGCTTCTCGAAATCCTTGCGTTCGTCGCGGAGACCCCCCTGGAGGGGCGGTTCCGGGAGCACGTCGGCGGCGTGGACGACCCCGTCCTTCGCAAAGGCGGCGGCGCGCTCGAGCCGCTGTTCCAGTTCGCGGACGTTGCCGGGCCAGTCGTAGCGACGGAGCGCCTCGATCGTCCCCGGAGCGAGGGAGACCTTCCGTCCGGGCCGGCCGAGGATGCGCCTAGCCACGGGTTCGATGTCCCCCGGTCGTTCGCGGAGGGGCGGGACGTGCAACATGATGCCGCTGAGGCGGAAGAAGAGGTCCTCCCGGAGTGCCTCTCGCAGGTCGCGGTTCGTAGCCGCGACGATTCGGACGTCCGACTTCAGAGTGCGGATTCCTCCCACCCGCTCGAAGGTGCGGTCCTGCAGGAACTGGAGCAGCTTGGCCTGGGCGGGCTTGGTCAGCTCGCCGATCTCGTCCAGGAAGAGCGTCCCCCCGTGGGCTATCTCCACCCGGCCGGGCTTGGAGACGACCGCTCCCGTGAACGCGCCCTTCTCATGTCCGAAGAGCTCGCTCTCGAAAAGCGCCTCGGAGATGGCGGCGCAGTTGACTTTCACGAAAGGCCCGGCCTTGCGGGCTCCGAGTTCGTGGAGCAGCCTCGCGAACACCTCCTTGCCCACGCCGCTCTCTCCGGTGATCAGCGCGGGGAGATCCACGCCGGCGGCGCGGCGGGCCTCCTCCGCGAGCGCCACGCTGACCGGGTCCCGGAAGACGGCGGATCTCTCCGCGGGCAGCGCGAAATAGAGCTCGCTGAGGGTCGTCTCCGCCTCCGATTGACGGAGCGCCTTCCGGAGCGCGGCAAGAAGCTCCTCCTTCTCGATCGGCTTTGTGATGAAGTCGAAGGCGCCCCGTTTGACCGACTCGACCGCGGTCTTCACCGTGCCGTGAGCCGTGATCATGATGACCGGGAGTCTCGGATGCCGCGAGAGGACCTCATCGAGGAGATCCAGCCCCTCGACGCCTGGCATCCGAAGATCCAGGAGGAGCGTCCGGAATCTGTTCCCTTCAAGTTTCGCCAGCCCACCTGCACGATCGGTGGCCGCCTCGCTCGAGATCCCCGCCCGGCGGAGAAGGTCGCCCAGGACCTCGCCGATCGCGGCCTCGTCGTCGATGATGAGCACGTCCTTCATGAGGGAAACCTTACCTCGAAAAGCACTCCTCCATCCACATTCCGGCCATCGATCTCCGCGTCGTGGGCGACGGCGATCTTCCGACACAGGCTCAGGCCAAGACCCGTCCCCCGGGCCTTGGAGGTGACGAACGGTTGGAAGAGCCGGCTCTCGATCTCCGGCGGGATTCGGGCGCCGGCGCTGAAAACCCTGACGATCGTCCGCCCCTCCGCGCGAGCGGTGGACACCCTGACTTCGGGGGAGGCCTCGACCCCGTTGCGCAGCAGGTTGGCGAA
>CAZSCC010000542.1:0-2087 GCA_964604905.1 uncultured Planctomycetales bacterium | reverse complement strand
CGGACCGTCGTACCGCTGACACCGGATCCAGGCGAATCTTGGGGGAGACGATCCCTTCGGAAGGCGTGCGAAAGCACCCTGCGAGGGCGCGAGGCTATTTGACCTTGCGGCGGGGTTTGCTGTCGTTCCCCATGCTCGCCCACCACTCGCGGGCTTCACGGGCGATGAGGCGGAGCTCCTGATCCAGGCGTCCCTCCGCCTTCGCGCGAAGGAGCCTCTGATTCATTCCGCGGCGGGTCCGCCGGTACTCCCGCATGGCCGTCGTCACATTCTCAGTCCGAGCCATTTGGCTACTTCCTCCGGCCGCCCGATCAGCGGCACCGTCAGGCCTTCCCGGCGGCAGTACGCGTGGACCGCGGAACGCACCTTCTCCCGAGCCAAAGTCCGCACATCCCAGGTCACTACGGCATCTGCGCGCCCGAGTACAGCATAGCCCACATGCGTCAGGTCCACAAGCATGCTTGGCCGGAACCCGCCCTCCTTCAGAAGGGAGTCGGCGATCCCCGCGGCGCGGCTATCGCCGCCCAGGCGAACCGGCCGCTGGGCCCAGAGCAGCCTTTGGATGCTCTTGCGTTCCTGGGGATCAGGCGTGTTACCGACCTCGGCAATCACCAGGGGCGAGACCAGGATCAGGTGCCGAGCGCAGGCCCGATTGAGGAACTGGAAGCTCGCGCGGCGGGCCGCGAAGCTCTCCCGATCCCCGAGCCGATTCCAAAGCGACGTATCCAGGTACAGCCGGAATTGCCTCAGCACCATGATCGCCGCATCCTATCCCAGCGGACCTTCTCCGTCGAGGAACCTCCTACGGAAGGGGATCCGCTACACGCCAGTCGACCTGGGCTACCTCGACGTCCGCCGCGGCTGGGTGCGCGCGCTCTGCGGGGCGAAATTGCGATCCGGCGTTCACGTAAGCCGTGAAGGACGGAACCTCCACCCCGGAGCATCCATCCCCTTGCCCCGATCCCGTAGATTCGACATACTAGAACCGTTGAGCGCGATCCGATGACCCCCTACCACTACAAAGCCCGAATCCTGCCGGACGGCCACCTTCCGGTCCCCGACGACTGCCATCTCCGCGCCGGGGAGGAAGTCGAGGTGACGATCCTCCCCGCCGCTTCCGAGAACGGGGCGGAGGAAGCTATAAACCTATGTTTGGGAGGAGGGTCCCATGACTTGGGCGGTCATTTTTTCCATGTTCGCGCAGAGCGGTAGTCCGGAGGACATTCTTCTCGAACTGGAACGACGTTACGAAAAGGCGAATGCCGTTCTTGTCGAATTTGTCCTTCAGGACTCAGAAGTAGGGGCCAATCAGAAGCCCCTCCTAGAGGTCCGCGGCACCCTGACCACGAAACAACCCAATAGGATCGCACTGAAAGCTCAGGCGGTACAGGAAGGAAAGCGGGTAAACTTTGAACTGATCTCTGATGGTGTTGATGCGAGCTCATCCGTTGATGCGGAGGTGGATCTCAAAAAGGTTCCAAAAGGATTCTCTGAAGTTGTGAGCACGACCTTAGTCCGACTGGGGGCGACGGGTCTTATCCAACTTAATCAGCGTTTGCTTTCCGAAGGCGGAGAGCAGATGTCCGATGTTCGTAAGTGGTTGGTCGTGTCCGCAATTGAAAACCAAGTGGAGAACGATGGGGCCGCAGTTATCAGCTACAAAATCACGTTCGCTGAAGAAGGGCGTACCTTTGACGTCAAACTATGGTACTCGCCAAAAACAAAAACACTGCTGAAACGTGTTCTCCTGGTGAAGAAGGGTGAAGAGGCAGAAGGGACCTTCACGGAAACCTACCTGCGTTGTGCGCTCAACGCAGAGGTTGGAAACGAAACATTCAGGCCGGTCAAAAAGTAAAAAGTGTTGTTATAACCCACGTTCCGCACATCTCGCCTTCGATATCTTCGAATATCGCCGCTGTCCTCCTTGCCAAAATGCCTTCCTGAGCTGAAGCGTTAAAATGTATCGATAATCCCCCTCTTCCGTCGCTCCAGTGCCGAACAACTTTCCCCGCAATCTGCCCCACCGCCGACGGATTCCCAGAAACATCCCGCTCATAGCTGACTACGTAGGGTAGAGACACGCGGAA
>CAZSCC010000541.1:0-4214 GCA_964604905.1 uncultured Planctomycetales bacterium | reverse complement strand
GGCTGCATAAGGTCAAGGGCGCGTCCCTCCTCAACAGCCTCGTCCAAGCTCTCGAAAAGGTGGACGTGTTGGAGAAGGTGGGTTAGTAATGTGGGCCGGTTGGCCCCTCCTGGAATCTAACGGAGGATCGGACAACCTCTGGAGGAATCCTGGGCTGGCCAGATGTTCGTGCCGGTCGCCTACATGCTGGATCTGGCAGAAGAGGGGTGGAAATGGATGCTCGAATTCCAATGGAAGGAACGCCGATCCAGGCGCCGATGATGCGGCCGTACGCATCTCGGATTTTGCTCATCGGCTGGCCTCGCTTGCCAGAACGCGCGCCAAGGCGCTCACTTTCCCGGTAAGCGACTTCTCGAACGGCTCCTTGATGTCTGAGTCGTCTTGGTCGCCGGGCTCACGCCCGGCGATCACCAGGCTCCATGCGCTTGTGGACTCCTTCACCAAGGGCTCCATGGCCAGGGCTTCCTTCTGGCGAACCGCTCGCGCTTGCGCTGGATGATGAGGAGCCGGAGCCCCGCCTGGAGCAGCCGGGTCATGCTCCTCCCGAGGCGTGACGGAGCCAGCCGCCGGGCCTGTTCGATCACGTCCGCCGGCATCCGCACCGTGATCGCGATGGATTCCGCCCTGCCCTTGGGTCTCACAGCCCTTTCAATCCGTCGGCGTCGCATCGTTCGAACTCCTTGTTGATTTTCCGGCATTCCGCGACGACGTGCGGGTCCTTGCCCATGCGGATCATGTCGAGGTCGAGCAGCTGTTCCTTCCGCTCCTCGACCCATCGGCGCAGCAGGCGCTCAAAGAACCGAGACGGGTCCTGCTTAAAGGACCGGGGCGCCAACCGCCGGGCGTCGGCCAGGAGCGCCTCCGGCAGGCGGATGGTCAGCCGGACCATCTTTCCTTGCTCCCTCATCGACCATCCTTGAGCTATCTACTAGACCTATAACTACAAATGTTGTAACACATTTCTAGTTATAGAGCAATGATGGGGGTTCGTTGACAGTCTGGGCTCTCGGGGGCGACAATCGGTCTCCTAGGAGGGACGACCCATGGCCGGACCTGGACGCCCGGGAAGGAAGAAGAAATACGAGGTGAAGGGGTGGGCCTACCTGCCCGTCCGCGTGCCCGTCGAGGTGTTCCGGGCGGTCAAGATCGAGTGCTTCAAGAAGGACGTGAAATACTCGGAGTTCGTCCGCGACCTACTGGAAAAGCACCTCGAACGGGCGGGAAGCCTCAAGATGACGATCGCCCGGGACGCTACCGGCCACGAGGTCCGGTCGTACCAGGTGATCGAGCCACCCAGGTGAGACTTGGGGAACACCTCTTTGCTGACTGTCTCGGGCTCACGAGTTGGAGGCACCGGCACAGCTACTGAAAACCTCAAGAAGCAGCTCCCATTCATCATCCCGAACTTCCCTGAGATCAACGGCTGCCACTATGGAACAATCAACCTCCAACTTGAACAAGCGCTGATCGTAACGAACTCCGATCTGCGTACTGATCCCATCCCATGGCATCCGGCGCATGCGCCGGGTGAGGTTTTCGATATTCTCCGCATCCAACTGGAGGCTCCGCAAGGGAGCGCGCCCGTCAGAGCATGGCTTTATATCGCGCATCATTCTGAGCATCGCAAGAACGCGCGGCTTCAGGAGATCATCGCGCCCTTCTGTCATTTAGGTGCAGCTGCAAGGTGCAGGATACACATCGACCGCCCCTGGATTGAGTTGCCGTATCGGCAATGCCCCACGATTGTCGTGCTCTAACGCGAGAGACCACGCCGATCGCGCAGCTCCCTTCACCCGCCCGCGAGGGCGGGCTCTTCGGGGGCGACCCGCGCGCTGGGTCGCCCGGCCCTTCTCTATGCCCACGCCCCTTCTCCCAGCGGACAGCGTTTCCCTTTCCCTTCCCTTGCGTCAGAGAGGGCCCTTCTTCTCCTTCCCTGGCTTCGTCTTGAGCGATCAAGATCTCTTCAGTATTTGCACTTCTCTGTTCTAGAAATGCTTGACACGTCTTGTAGGGCACCGCTCAATAATGCCCTGTCCGTAGGAGGACATTGAAGCTGGTGTAACTGCCTTCCGCCCCGACACGACCGGGGCGGGCGGGGGGTGGCGTAGGGCGCCTGGGTCGGGTTTCATTCACCCGGCCTGGGCGCCCGCGCTCCTCTTCTGTCCGAAGGGAGGCTGTTGTGGACCCGATCCCAGGGGGCGGATTGCCCGATCATCCGCACCTTCCGCTCAATTCACGGGGGGAGGGCCAGCCACGCCGAAGCATCCTGGAGATCGCACCGTTTATCTTCAAGAGCGCCTCATTCAGGAAGGTGCTCGAAGAAGCCGTCCGAGCGGCGGCTGCGGCCACCCTGGTGCTCCTGTGCGGAGAGAGCGGAACAGGCAAGGGGCGATTGGCTCGCCTCATGCACCAGAAGAGCGGTCGGCCCGGACCGTTCATCGCCTGGAGCGCCCCGGAGACTCAGGGTCAACTCCTATTGAGCGCGATCTTCGGCCACAGCAAAGGAGCCTTCACGGACGCAAAGAAGGATAGCCAGGGGCTCTTTCGTCTTGCGAACAGGGGCACGCTCTTTGCGGACGAGATTGACAAGCTCGAAATGGGGGGCCAAGGCTCGCTTCTCAAGTTCATGGATGACCGCCGGGTGCGGCCCGTCGGCGACACCACGACCATCGAAGTCGACGTCTTCTTCCTCGCCGCGACCAACCGCGATCTCGATCTTCTTGCCCACCAAGGGCATTTCCTCCCCGACCTCGCCAATCGTTTGAGCGGGATCAGGATTCGAATCCCGCCGCTCCGCGAGCGCGTGGAGGACATTCCACTCCTGGCCGAGCACTTCGCCCGCGAATACGGGCTTCTCTATGCCGGTGTTCCAGCGGTCGTGACGCCGGGGGCGATGGAGATTCTGGTCAAGCAACCCTGGCCGTCCAACGTTCGAGGGCTCGCAAAGGTCGTGGAGAATGCGGTGTTCCGCGCTCCGGACGGCCGGGTGGATGAGGCGAGCGTGCTCAGGGAACTCGGGTCGAGTCATGCATCCCACGTTTCTCCACAGGAGGAGCTGTCCCGTTTGGCGGAGCTGCCGATGGACGTGCGGGTTTCAGTGGAAGTAATCCGGAGGGCGATCGCGTTAGCAGGGGGGAGCGGAAAGAAGGCGGCTCTGGCTCTCGAGATCCCGCTTCGGACCTTCCGCAGGTTGACGGGACTCTACCAGATTCGCTGGCGCGCCCAGTAGCCCCATTCCCCTCGTCATTGTGGAAACTTTGTTAGGGTTGGCACTCGAGCGCCAGATCGTGGCACTCGAGTGCCAAGTGCCATACCCCTGCGTCCAAACCGGCAATGAAAGCCATTCTGTGATTGGCATAAGAATTGCCTTCCCGGAATCCTTGGCACTCGAGTGCCAACCCGGTTCCCACCGGGACATGACTCCCCCATCCCTGTCCGATGCCGGATTCGGTTGCACCTCTCTGGAATCCAGGAAGTTATGAGGGCTACGGCTCCACGCCTCTAAATCAGGCCCCCCTGGCACACTCCTTGCTCTGTCATTGCCCTATGTCGGATGGGAGGGACACGGAGCCCGGTCGGCCTCGTGTAGCGCCGATCTTCATCTTTGCGGATGACGATGGGGCTGCCTTGAATGCCCTGATGATGGGGATCAACGCGCAGTGGCTCTCGGTCCCGGTATCAAAGCCCTCGCAGGTGCTGAGGTATGCCAAGGATTTCGCCACCACGGCGGTCTTTGTGGCGGAGGGGTTGGACTTCTCCAAGGATGGGGGCGTGGAGCGCCTCATCCAGTACCTGCTCGATGAGGTGGGGAAGCCCGTAGTGATCCTTTCCGAGAGCTGGAGTCTCGAGGTAGCCGAGCGCTGGCGGCGCCTGGGGGCGCAGGATTGCATCCCGCACCCCACGCGAACCCGCGAGCGGTTTGTTCGGCTGAATGAGAAGCTTCGCGAACTGGTGCTTGCCACCGCTGGAAAGCAGGCGGACGCCCAGGGATAGGACGAGGGAGGAGACGGGTGCCATTCACGGGAGGGTCTTCCGTCGAAGATGCAAGCCCTCGCCCTTGATGCGGAGATGAAGGCCGGAGGGGATGGAAAGCCCCAGACCGCCACGGGTGGAAACATGAAAGACAGGGGTTGCGTGAAGGGCGAATTTGGGCGGACCCCCTGGTTACTGGGAGGTGTCAGTATGCAACGTGGCACCGCGCCGGTAGACGTTTG
>CAZSCC010000540.1:0-6887 GCA_964604905.1 uncultured Planctomycetales bacterium | reverse complement strand
CGCGCTCCTCAAGGAGCAGAAGCTCCTCGGGTGGAAGCTCGGACAGATCGCCCTCACCAGCGGACTCGTGAAGAAGGCGGACATCGAGGAGGCGCTCCGCGAGCAGGTGGAGGAGGAGATCTTCGACCTCTTCATGTGGGGCGACGCCGGGTTCGAATACGTGGAGGGCAAGGCCCCCAAGGGGGACCCGGGCAACCCTCTGGCGGCCCTCACGTTCGGCGCGAGCGTCACCTCGCTCGTCCTCGAAGCCGCCCGGCGAGCCGACGAACTCCTCGTCATCCGCCGGCTCCTCGACAACGACGCGATGATGATCGAAAAGTTCCCGTTCGACATCGAGGCGGACGAACTGGGCCACGACCTCGAGGTGGTCGAATCGGTGCTGCCGCTCGTGAACGGCCGCCGCACGCTGGGGGAGATCGTGAACGCGTCCATCTACCCCAAGTTCGCCACGATGCGGGCCGTGTACCGGCTCTTCACCCTCGGGTATATCAAGGCGTACGACCGGAAGGGGCAGCAGATCTACACGGTCCGGCCCGAGGAACGCGTGCGGAACTAGCGAGCCATGAAACCCACCCGAGGGCGGTTCCGGGCCGAATGGCATTTCTCCTCCGCGCAGCGCCATTTCGCCGTATACTTCGTTCGCTGATGGGCGAAATCCGCGGCGACATCGAGGTCCTGGGCTTTTCCAACCTCCTCCAGATGCTCTCCATGAACCGCTGCAACGGGTTCCTCACGATCCAGCTGGAAGGGCAGAAAAAGGTCCTCCACTTCCTCAGCGAGGGCATGCGCCTGGTAAGCGGCGCGCGGCGCACGAACCCGCTGGGCGAGATCCTGATCCGCACGGGAAAGATCACGCGAGACCAGCTGGACGAACTCCTGGCCGAGCAGCGGCGCACCGGGACCCCGCTCGGGGAGCTCGTCTCGATCCGGCGCATCCTGGAGCCCTCCGTCATCACGAGCGCCCTCCGGGAGCAGGTGGCGGAGGAGATCTACGACCTCTTCACCTGGGCCGGCGCGACCTTCACGTTCCTGGAGACGCGCGACGCCCCGCTGCCGATGGACCAGGGGCCCCTCGCCTCGGTGATCCTCGACGCCAACCTGATGTCCCTCATGATCGAGGCGGCGCGGCGAGTGGACGAACTCTCCCGGATCCAGTCGCTCATCCCGGACGTCCGACTCATCGCCGAGCGCCTCGAGCTCCCCGCCTCGCTCGACGATCCCAGCCTCGACCGAAACTCGATCGAAGACATCCTCCCCCTTGTGGACGGCGAGCGCTCGGTGGGCCACATCATCGAGGAGTCGCTCTTCCCGAAGTTCACCGTGCTCCGCACGCTCTACGGCCTCGCCCAACGCGGCGTGATCAAGATCCGCGACCGGGGGGACGGGATCAACTCGCCCATCACCATCGTCCGCCGTCCGAAGACCGCCCCCGAGGACATGCTCTCCCCCAAGGGCCACTCGGTGCTCCTCCTGAGCGAGCTCCCCACCTTCCGCGCGGCGCTCGGGATGTGCCTCCGCCAGTCGGGCTTCACCTCGCTCGAGGGGCGGCTGGACGGGGACAGCTCGGAGATGATCCAGCAGTCGGCGGCGAACGTGATCGTGCTCGACGTGCCCCTCGAGACCGAAGACGGCCTCAATCTCTGCGCCCGCCTCCGCGGAATGACGAAGACCCCGTTCATCGTCCTCTCCGGGAACGCGAGCAAGCAGGCGATCGCCAACGCGCTCCAGTCGGGCGCGCGCTATGTCCTGGTCAAGCCCTTCCGGGAGGACCTCCTGATCGAGAGGATCTCAAACGTCTTGAAGGGATGATCCGAATGCGTCAGAATGCATGAGTATGGGTGAGTTGCGGGGCGACGTCTCGATCCTGAGCTTCGCGGACCTGCTCCAGCACCTTTCCGCCCAGCAGTCGGCCGGCACGCTGACGATCACCCAGGGACAGATGCAGAAGGCGATCTACCTCAGTCCCGACGGGATGCGGCTCGTGAGCATCAGCACTCGGAAGACGAGCTCCCTGGGCGAGATCCTGATCCGCACCCGGAAGATCTCCCGCACCCAGCTCGACCAGCTCCTCGTGGAGCAAAAACAGACCGGCAAGCGGCTCGGCGAGCTCGTCAGCCGCGGCGGCCTCGTGAACAAGACCGACATCGAGACCGCCCTCCGCGAACAGTCTCAGGAGGAGATCTACGACCTCTTCTCCTGGACCGATGCGAAATTCGAGTTCAAGGAGGGCCCCGAGCCCGCGAAACCCAAGGACTTCCCGCTCGCCGACGTGATCATCGACGCCTCCCCGACCTCCGTCATGCTCGAGGCCGCACGTCGCGCGGACGAGTTGACCGTCATCAAGAAGGCGATCCGCGACGAATCGATGATCCCCATCCGGACGACCAAGCCGTTCGAGCCCGAGAAGCTGGGGCTCGGCCACGACCTGCTCACCGCCGTCTACAGCCAGATCAACGGGCGGGTCGGGATCTCCGAGGTGATCCGCCTCTCGCTCTACCCGCGCTTCGAGGCGCTGCGCGCGATGTACGTGCTCGCGACCAAGGGGAACGTGAAGATCATGGACCGCGAGGGCGCCACGATGGTGCACCTCAAGGCCGACAGCGGGACGCGTCTGCCGGCCATCCGGCCGGGCCAGCCCCAGCCTCCGGCGCAGCGCTCGCCCTATGCCGTCCCCGCGGGGGTGCGGCGATCGATCCTCCTCCTGGGCGACATGCTCAAGTACCGGCAGGCGCTGGCGGCCCTCATGCGCGAGGCCGGGTACCACGTGCTGGAGGAGCAGGCCGCACAGGCGATGGCGCTCCTCACCGAGAACCGGAAGGTCGACTGCGTGATCCTGGATGTGGGCCTGGCGACCTCCGACGAGTATCAGTTCGTGGCATGGCTCTGCGAAAACACCAACTCCCCCGTGGTGGTGCTCTCGGGCGACGCGTCCAAGGAGGCCGCGCTTGCGGCCGTCCAGAAGGGCGCGCGGGCCTATGTGGTCAAGCCCTTCACGCGCGACTCGATGCTGCGCACGGTCTCCGGCGTGTTCCAGCACTCCAGCGCGGTGCTCAAGACGCCGCACATCCCGCCGAAGTAATCACTTCACCTGGGAGCCGGGGACCGCCTCCTTCTCGGGAACGCACACGATCACCTCCCCCCCCGACGAGGCGGCGAGGATCATCCCCTGGCTGTCCACGCCCCGCATGGGCTTGGGCGCGAGGTTGGACACGACGATCACGCACTTCCCGACAAGCTGGGCCGGCGTATACCACTGCTTGATGCCGGAGACGATCTGCCGCACCTCGCCGTTGCCGAGGTCGACCTTGAGGACGAGGAGCTTGTTGGCGTTGGTGTGTTCCGTGCATTCCAAGACCTTCCCCACCTTGAGCTGGACTTTCATGAAGTCCTCGTAGCTGATGGGGCCCGGCGCGGCGGGCGGAAGAGGAGGCGGGGACGGCGGGACGGAGGCGGGGGGCTGGGCAGGTCCGACCATGGGGCGTTCTCCTAGACTTTGGACAGGGCCTGTGAAAGGTCCTCGAGGATGTCAGCGACGTCCTCGATTCCCGTGGAAATCCGGATCAGACTGTCGGTGACGCCGACCGCCGCGCGGTCGGCCGGGTTGAGGTAGGCGTGCGAGCTCCGCGCGGGATGGGAGCTGGTGGTCGTCACGTCGCCCAGGCTGGGCGCGAGCTCGATCAGGCGGCAGGCGCGGACGAAGCGGTCGGCCGCGCGGAGTCCGCCCTTCACCTCGAACGACAGCATCGGGCCGCGGAGCGGCTTCACGTACTTCGACGCGGCCGGGTAGTTGACGCGGAGGACCTTCCGGTGGCGGGAGAGGAACTTCGCGAGGGCGGCCGCGTTCTCCGACGAGCGCTCGACGCGCACGCCGAGCGTCTTGAGGCCGCGCAGCGTGAGCCACGCGTCCATGGGGGTGATCACGCCGCCGGCCAGGATCGTGTACTTCCGCATCGGTTTCAGGAGGGCCGCGGGGCCGCAGATCACGCCGCTCGTCGCGTCGCCGTGGCCGTTCAGGAACTTCGTGCCGCTGTGGAAGACGACGTCCGCGCCCCACTCGAGGGGACGACAGAGGAACGGCGTGGCGAAGGTGTTGTCGACGATCAGCATCGCGCCGGCCTTTCGGGCGGCCTTGGAGACGGCCGTGAGGTCGGCCACGCGGATGATCGGGTTGGAGATCGTCTCGAGGATGACCGCCTTCGTGCCCGGCCGGATCGCGCCGGGGAGCCGGTCCGGCGCGAGGAACTCGGTCTCGACGCCGATCTTCGGGAGCTCCTTCTGGAGGTAGGCGTACGTGCCCCCGTAGAGCTCACGGGAGGCGACGATGCGGTCTCCCTTCCTGCAGAGACCCTGGAAGATCGCGGCAACGGCGGACATCCCCGACGCGCAGGCCAGCGACTCCTCCGTTCCCTCGAGCGCGGCCAGGGTCTCCTCGAGCATCCTTCCGTTCGGGTGACCATAGCGGCGGTAGAACGACCATGCGGCCTGCTCGCCGCGCGAGGCGGCGAGGAGCGTGTCGAGGTCGGGGAAGCGGTGGACGGAGGCGAGGTTGATCGAGGGCGCGATCGGATGGGAGGGGGACGGCGCCTCCTGCGGCGGGTGGGCCGCGATCGTCGAGCGCCCGAGTCCCTTCATGGGCGTCGATCTTAGAGGGGGCCGGAGGGGAGGCCAAGGAAAATCCCGTCTTGATAAACGACTGCAGGAGGGATACTCTAACGGACATGAAAGCGCGGCCGGTCTTCCAGGCGCTGCTCGGTTTCGGCGCGATGGTGGCGATCCTGGGCGGAGCGTCGATCGGAGTCCTCCACGTAGCCGCCCCCGAGCTGCACCTCCTCCCCCAGATCGAGGCGGGCTACCGGCACCTGGTCTTCGGATTCCTCTTCATGACGCTCTTCGTCGTGGCGTCGGAGCTGATCGAGACTCTGTCGCGGGTCTCACGGAAGCTGCCGGAGCCGGCGGGCCCTCCGCCCGCCCAGCCGGCCGCCCCCGCCGAGACGGCCAAGCCGCGGTCGGCCCTCGATGCGGTCTACCACGAGATGAAGACCTACGTCGACCTCGAGATGTGGGAGCTGGCGCTCGAGAAGGCGAACCTGCTCCTGAAGGAGCACCCCGGCACGCGCGAGGCGGATCTCGTCTCCCGGAACATCAACGAGCTGCGCTGGAAGGCGGAGCCCAAGTTCGTGGGCAAGGCGGATCCGATCGGCGCCGACCAGGAGAAACACCTGCGCGAGAAGGGCTTGGCGCAGATGTACCAGCACGTGAAGACCTACATAGACCTGGAGATGTGGGAGCTGGCGCGCCAGAAGGCGGTGGCGATCATGAAGAACTTCCCCGAGTCGCCCGAATCGATCGAGCTGATGAAGGTGTTCGACACGATCGAGAAGAAGGCGAAGGAGACGGTCGGAGCGGGGGAGGCGAAGCCTTAGATGGAAAGCTGGAAGGACGTCGTGCTGCTCCCGCTCCGGGCGGCGGGGGCGTTCATGAAGATCACCGGCAGGATCACGATCGGATCGCTGGGCTTCGTGATCATGGGGGCGGGCCTGCTCCTGATCAGCCCGCTCCACCTCCCCCTCTACATCGGCCTCCCGATCATCGCGGTAGGGCTGCTCCTGCTAGTGCGGGCGATCTTCTAGGGCCCCGCATGAGCCCTTGGCGCTCAAAGACTTAAAGTTGCGCACCCCAAACTGTTAACGAAATCGCGCCGTGATTTCGTTAACAGTTTGCTAGCAGGCGGGCCCCAGCAGGTCCTTCACCGCCTCGCGCTCGCTCTTGAGCTCGGCCGCCGAGGCGTCCAGGCGCTTCCGGGCGTCGTCATCAACCGCGAATCCCGGCACGATCTTCCAGCCCCGGCCGTCCGATGAGGTCAGCGGATAGCTGTAGATCATCCCGCCGGGAAGCCCATAGGGATTGGAGTCGGCCAGGATGCCTGCGCTGAAGCAGTCGCCCGCAGCCGTGACGCTCGAGGCCGACCGCAGGCTGTCGATCGCGGCATTCGCGGCCGAAGCGGCCGACGAGGCTCCCCGCGCCTTAATCACCGCCGCGCCCCGCTTCGCCACCGTCGGGATGTACGTCTCGGCGAACCATGCCGGGTCCTTGATGACCTCGGTCGCCGCCTTCCCCACAATCAGGGCGTTCTTGTAGTCCGGATACTGGGTGTCGCTGTGGTTGCCCCAGATCGCCATCCGGGTGACCTGACCGACGGGCGTCCCCGCCTTTTTCGCCAGCTGCGCGGCGGCGCGGTTCTGATCCAGGCGCGTCATCGCATACCAGCGGTCGGACGGCACCTTGGGCGCGTGCGAGCGGGCTATGAAACAGTTCGTGTTGCACGGATTGGCCACGGTGAGGACGCGGACCTCCTTGCCCGCCGCTTCGTTGATCGCCTTCCCCTGCCCGGTGAAAATCGGGCCGTTCGCGCGGATGAGGTCGGCCCGCGTCATGCCGTCCTTTCGAGGGAGCCCGCCCACTAGGACCACCCAGTCGGCTCCCGCGAACGCCTCCTCCGCCTTGTCGGTCGCCTTGACGTCGCCGAGTAGCGGGAAGGCGCAGTCCTCGAGCTCCATGAGCGTGCCGCCGAGCGACGGCAGGGCCGGCGTGATCTCGAGGAGGCCCAGCGAGACCGGCTGATCGGGGCCGAAGACGTCCCCCGCGGCGATGCGGAAGAGCAGGGCGTACCCGATCTGCCCCCCCGCTCCTGTGATGGCGACGCGAATCGGCTTTTTCATGGCTCAGGCTCCTTGTCCGGGCCTGATTCTAGGCGGGCCTCGCCGGCAGTCAAGGAAATGCGGGGGATCAGGGCTTCGAAGGCAGAAATCGGACGGACTCCACCCACCCCGCCCCCTCACGGAGCCCCACGGTCAGGAGGACCTGCCCGTAGACCCACTCGCCCTCCC
>CAZSCC010000539.1:0-7340 GCA_964604905.1 uncultured Planctomycetales bacterium | reverse complement strand
TAGACCTTCATCGAGTCGATGGAGATGAGGGTCGCCCGGAGCCGGTCGGCGACGAGTTCCGCCGCCTCGTGCTTTCCCGAGGAGGTCTGTCCGAGGATGAAGATGGGCCGCGTCATCGGCGGCCCATTATATCATCGGTTCGGGAGTTCGATTTCGGCGTCCTTGATCTCCGGCGGGCGGCTCTTGATGGAGAACACCTTCGATGACGCCTTCCTATCTCCCAGCTCCAGGAGGATCCGGCAGTTCCGCGCCTCCGACTTCGGCACCGCCCAGCGATACGTGCCGCTGACGGGGAGTTCGTCCTTGATCAAGGTCGGTTTTCCATCAATCACGAGCGATAGGCGCACCCGCCCTTCCCCCTGTCCCGACCAGGCAAGATCGAGAGGCGCCCCGCCTTTGATGACTTCCTTGATCTCCGTCTGAAGCGCCAGAGGATCGGTCGACACCGGCGGAGCGTCCCCTTTGCCCCTCGCCTTGAGGATCATCTGGGGCTGGGTGCCCGCGACCGGCGGTTCACCCGCCAGCCCCGCCTCGCTGCGCGCCACCAGGTACACGCCGTAGTCGCCCGACTCCGGAAGAGAGAGCCGGATCGCCCCGGGCTGGGCGAATGTGTCGTGCACTTCCCAGGACGTCCCCTTCCGGACGTAGAGCGTCACCTGTCTCACGGGTGATATCGAGGCGTCGATCTGCACGGCGAGGAGCACCGGGATCGGCGTTTCGACCGCCGGACCGAGCACCCGCGCCACCGGCCGGGTCGAATCGATCGAGAAATCCTTCTCCGACTCGTCCTTCAGCACCGCCCCCCCGGCGTCCTTGTAGGTGACGCGCAGGCGGCAGGTCGTCTTCGTGATCCCGGGCAGCCGCTTCCAGTGGAGTCCTCCATGGACCGGCTCCAGGAATTCCCGGCTCACTTCCTTCCACGTCCCATCCCGGCCGCCCGCGTCGGAGAACTCAACCGTCACTTCCTTCAGGTTCACCGCCGTCTTGAGGACGATGATCCGGCCCCGGTCGCCGGCGTACACGTCGCCGCCGCGGAACGTCTGCAGCTGCAGGCCCTGCGAGGCCTCCTTCCCGGTCACCTTGAAGCGGACATGGTTCGAGTCGTACTCCCGCCCGTCGGGCGCCTTGACCGCGACCCGGAGCACGTACTCCCCCGCCACCGCGGGGGCGAGGAAGCTGAGGTCCGTGGTCCGCACATCGGCAACCTTCCGCCATTGCATCGCGTCGTCGGAGATCTCCAGCCGAAGCTCCTTGGCGGTCCGGACGATCGATTGGGGTTCCACGAGGACCCGGAGGAGCTTCGCGGGAGCAACGGTGGCGTTGGTGACGATCCGCACGGGCTCGACCCCTTCGATCGTGTCGAAGCGGATGTAGTTCGAACTGACCGGACGGTTCACCGAATCGCGCGCCAGGGCCCTGAGATGGTACCGCCCTGCCTTCTCGGGGAGCGTGATCTTCATCGACGTCGTGCTCATCTGGGCGAGAAGCGACCACGTGCGGCCGCCGTCCTTCGAGATCTCGATCACCGCTTCGCGGACCGACCGGTCGGGGGTGCTCCACATCACATTGACGGTGCTCCCGGCCATGTAGGCCCGACCCTCCTCAACGCCGCGGAGGGCGAGGCTGGGCAGCGGCACGTCCCCGGAGTCGATGTCCGCCGACTGCTCCTCCGCCTCGTTCCCCGCCTCGTCCGTCGCCACCAGGCGGACTCGGTACTTCTTCCCCGCGACGAAGTAGGCCCGCATGTCCGCCTTGCCCGTGTTCGGATGCCGCGCCACCGCCACGAACCAGGTCTTCCCGCCGTCCGACGAGTGTTCGATCCTGATCCCGATCTTGTCGGCCGGAGACGCGTTGTCCTTGGCGGTCCACTCGATCTCCCAGTTCCCGTTCAGGCAGGTCCGGGTCCCCTGGGGGAGCGTCGTGTACTTGATCTCGACGACCGGCTTCGTCACGTCGAATCCCGCCACGAAGTCGGCCTTGGAATCCCGCGCCGGATCGGCCGACGCGTGGCCCGCCGCGTCGTACGCCACGACGAGGCACGCCCAGGTCCCCTCCCCGGGCATGTCGCATTCGATCGTCCCCTCGGGCTGCCGGTTCTGCGAGAGTTCCTTGTACGGATCCTTCGTGCCCAGCTTTTTCCCGTAGAGGACCACCCGCTCGATGCCCGACGTGTGATCCGTGGCCTTGTACCGGGCGGAGAGGCGGCTCGACCGGACGACGGCCGCCGGCCGCTCCAGGATCGTCATGACCGGCAGGTCGTTGTCGACCGTGAACGGCTTCTCCGACTCGACCCGGTTCGCGTTCCCGAACCGGTCCGCGCAGGTGAGGCGGATCTTGTGGCGGGCGCCGTGCGAGTTCGGCACGACCCATCGATGGCTCCCCTTCGTGGGGTCGACGCCCTGGGCCACGACATTCCAGTTCGTCCCGCCGTCGGGGGAATGGTGGATCTCCATGCCGCGCGGATCCGGGTTGGGCTCGACCATCTTCCAGGTAATCTCCATCGACGCGCCGGCCATGAGATAGCCGCCGCCGTTGAAACTCTCGAGCGAGAGTTGCGGAGGGGTGGCATCGATCGTGAGCCACACCTGGGGCTCGACGCCCTCGCCCGGGGGCTTCTGGTGGAATTCGCTCCGTCCCCCGGCGTCGGTCGAGCAGATCACATAGAGGCCATACCGCCCGTCCGCCTTGGCGAATAGGATCGGCGACTCGTTGTCACTGTCGTCCCCGGCGTGCAGCCATTCCTTGACGTGTTCCGGCCGGTAGTAGAGCGAAACTTTCCGGATCGGCGCGCTCCCGCGGTTCTGGATCTCGTAGGCGACCTGGACCGAGTGGGAGCGGGAGCGGTCGGGGCCGGTCGCCCGCGCCTCGGGCACATTGAGGTCGATCCCGAAGCGGTCGCTCACGGCGACTCCCTCGTTGCCCGCGGAGTCGGTCGCGACGGCCTTGATCCGCGAATCCTTGCCCGCCGTCCTGGGAGGAATCCACGTGTGGAGCCCCTCGTTGGGAAGGGCGCGCTTGATCTCGACCCAGGTCTTCCCGTCGTCGGGCGAGTGGAGCAGCGCGACCCCGTTCCGGGGCATGTCGAGATTGTCCTTGGCCGTCCAGCGGATGTCGACCGCCACGCCGCCGAAGACTCCCCCGCCCTGCGGCGAGTGCAGCTTCACCTCCGGCCGGGTGCGGTCCAGGATCATCGTAAAGGGAGCCGGCGTCCCGGCGACCGGCGCGCGCGGGGCGTTGCCCATCCGGTCCTCGCCGACGAGCATGAGACCGTACACGCCGTCCAGGTCCTTGAAGGAGAACGGCGACGCGAGGCCGGGGTCCTCTCCGGAGGGCGCCCAGGTCTGGCCCCGGTCGCGCGTCACGTAGAGGGTCACTCGCTTGAGTCCCGAGCCGCCCGGATCTCCCCCGGTCCAGTCCACGAGCACCGGCACCTCGCGCGCGGTCGAAGGACCGGTGATCTTGAGATCGGGCGGCTGACCGTCCACCCCGAAATCCCGGTCGGAGGTGTCCGACCCCACGTTCCCCGCGAGATCCACCGCCTTGACGCGCACCCTGCAGCGGGCGCTCGAGGCGAAATGGATGTCCCAATGGTACGACCCCGAGTTGGGTAGCCCCTTCTGGACGGTCACCCAGGTGGCACCCGAATCCGCGGACGCCTCGACCAGGAGCCCTTCCGGATGCAGGTTCGCGTCGTCGGCGATCCATTGGACGACGGTGGACCGTCCCACGCCGAACATCTCGCCCCCGTTGGGCGCGCGGACTTCGACCACGGGCGCAACGGTGTCGACCACGACCGTCTTGTCCGGGGCGTCGCCGGGCTTCGGAGTGGTCTCCCGAACCCCCGCGGCGGAGAGCGGGACGATCATGAACCCGTACCGCCCGTCCCGCGGCGCCAGGAATCCCGCGGCGACCTTGCCGGAATCGATCTCGCCCTGGTTGATCCACGTCCTCCCGGCGTCGGAGGTCATCCAGAGTTCGGCGCTCTTCTTGCCGACGAGTCTGGCGCGATCGACCGGCACCTCGACCAGGCGCCGGGGAGTATAGACTTCGTTCGCCGCGCGGGCGGGCGGCTTGGGCGCCTTCACGGCCAGCGCCTCCGCGCGTTTCAGGAGTTCGTCCACATCCTCGTCCACTTGTTTCTTCGAGGGGGTGGCTTCCTGCTCGGCGCGCACGGAAACGGCGACCGGGGCGGGAGTCGGGGGCGCGGCGGTGGACGATCCGCCTCCGCATCCCAGGATCAGGAGCGAGAGGGCGGCGAGCGCGCCGGAGCGGAGGACGACGACGGATTCGGCGGAGGGCCCCCGGGAAGGGTTCATTACAGATTCCTCTTCACATACTCACAGGCGTTCCGAAAGAACTTGAGACCGTCGGGCTGCAGGTCCTTGCCTCTCCTCGTCCACTGCGGATGGTTCACCGCGTCCTGGAACCGTTCCGGGTGCGGCATGAGGCCCAGCACCCTCCCGGTGGGATCGCAGATCCCCGCGACGCCCGCCGCCGAACCGTTGGGATTCCAGGGGTATCCGGCTTCCCGGCCCTCAAGATCCACGTACTTGAGGACCAGCTGCCCCCCCTGCTCCCACCTGGCCAGCGATTGTGCGTCGCTCGGGAGGAACTTCCCCTCGCCATGGGCGATGGGAAGATCGATGACCTCCTCCACCTTTAAGAATTCGGATTTTATGGACGAAACCTTGAGGCGAATCCAGCGGTCTTCGAACTTTCCGGAGTCGTTGTTCGCCAGCGTGAGTCGTGAAGAGGAGCCGTCCATGGGATCGGGGAGGATCCCGGCCTTGACCAGGATCTGGAATCCGTTGCAGATCCCCATCACCAGCTTCCCGTCCCGGACGAACTCGCGCAACTCAGGCATCAGCTTCGCCTTCAGTTCATTCGCCAGCACCTTTCCCGCGCCGAGGTCGTCTCCGAACGAGAACCCCCCCGGCACGACCAAAAAGTGGAAGTCCTTCAACAGGCCCTTGTTCTCGAGGATGCGGTTGACGTGGATGACGTCCGTCCGGAACCCCGCCTTTTCGCAGGCGGACTTCGATTCCTGGTCGCAGTTGATGCCCGCGGCGCGGAGGACGAGGGCTCGCGGCGTCGTCGTCATTTGAGCTTGGGCGAGGGAAAGATCTTCCGATGGAGATCGTAGACCCGCCTCAACTCCTGGATGGGCTCCGCATGGTCGTCCACGCGGAGGTCGCGATACCGGTCGTTGAACCCGCCGTAGCCCCAGCCTTCGCGGACGATGAGGAGCGCCGCCGACTGCATCCCCCGGACGTCGCCCCCGGCGTCCTGCCCCGCCTGGAGGGCCGCGATCAGGCGATCGCCCAGATCCCCCGCCGCGCCCTTGTAGGCCTTCGCCATCCCCTTCACCACGTCCTCGCCCGCCAGGATGTTCCCCTGGCAGCAGAAGTTCTCGCCCGCCGTCCCGCCCGCCCACGCGTTGCACTTCCCCCCGCTGAACGTGGCCGACTTTCCTTTCGCGCTCACGATCCCGACCTGCCGCACCTCGCGGCCCTGGTCGGCCTCGAGGAGCTTCTTGAGGACCTCGTCGGGACTGTCGCCCTTCTCGAGCATCTCCAGCCCCCTGGGGCCGAAGGTCGTGTTGGCGTAGGACTGGGTCGCGATCGCTCCCACGCCGGCCTTCGCCCAGGGCACCACGGATCCGACGGCGATGAACTTCGACTGGACGGCGATCCCCAGCTCCTGGGTCTCAGGATCGTACGCTACGATGGAAAACGTCGCGACGACGGGCAGCTCCCGGCGGGCCGGCGCCGCCCCGCACCCGACGAGCAGCAGAAGAGCGAGACTTCTTACCATCGAAGCGGCCTCTGCCAGGCTTCCTTAAGGTCGGCGAGGGATTCCCGAACCAGTTCACCGCCGTCCCTGCCTTCCACGAGGAATTCGTCGCCCGGATGGGTCTCGCCGATCACCGAACCGAACACCTCCCCGGCGTGCATAAGGTTCTCGAATGCATCCGACTGGCAATCGTCCACTTGGACCAGAAACCGCGACGGGGACTCCGAAAAGAGCGCCACGACGTCGGGCAGCACGTCGGGCCCCATGTTATGGACATCAACGGTCATCGCCATGCCTCCCGCGAAGGCCATTTCCGCGGCCGCCACCGCGAGTCCTCCTTCGGACAAGTCGTGGCACGCCAGGACCAGCCCCTCGCGGATGGCGCAAGCCATGAATCGGAACACCTTGAGGCCCGTCTTGGGGTCGACCTTCGGTACCCGACCGCCGGAGGCGCCGTTCACCCAGGCGTAGTGGGAGCCGCCGAGCTCGTTCCGGGTCTCGCCGACGATATAGATCTGGCTCGCCGGCGTCTTGGCGTCCATCGTCACGCACTTCCGCACATCCTGGACGATCGAGATCGCGGAGATGAGGAGCGAGTGGGGGATGACGATCGTCTTCCCCCCGACGCGGAACTCGTTGTTCAAACTATCCTTGCCCGAAATGAAGGGCGTTCCATAGGCGATCGCCACGTCGTGGCACGCCTGAGCGGCCCGAACCAGGGCGCCGAGATTCTCCGGGTTCTCGGGATTTCCCCACGAGAAGTTATCGAGGATCGCCGTCCGCTCGGGATCGCCGCCGACCGCGACGACGTTCCGGATCGCCTCGTCGATCGCGTTCGCCGCCATGTCATACGCGGAGAGATCGCCGTACCGCGGGTTCATGCCGCAGCCAATCGCGATCCCTTTGTAGTGCGAAAGGATCGGACGGACGACCGCAGCGTCGCTCGGGCCGTCGTTGGCCACGCCCGTCAGGGGCTTGACCACGCTCCCGCCTTGCACCTCATGGTCGTATTGCCGGATGATCCACTCCTTGGAGCAGACGTTCCAACTCCCCAGTATCTTCTTGAGGTCGTCCCCGTAGCTCTTCTTCTCGGGAAGCTTCAGCTCCTGGACCTTCGGCGGCGTGTACGTCGCCGTCCGCTCGAAGCGCGGGATCCCGTCGTGCAGGAACTTCATGTCGAGGTCGCCCACGACCTGCCCCTGGTACCGGAGGACCAGCCGGCCGTGCCCCGGGAACTGGCCGATCACGGTCGCCTCCACGTCCTCGGCGCGGAAGACGCCGAGCAGTTCGTCGATCTTCTCGGGAGGCACCGAGATCACCATGCGCTCCTGGGCTTCGCTGATCCAGATCTCCGTGTAGGAGAGCCCGTCGTACTTGAGTGGCACTTTCTCCAGGTCGACCTCGGCGCCCAGCTCCTCGCCCATCTCGCCCACCGCGCTCGAGAGCCCCCCGGCGCCGCAGTCGGTGATCCCCGTGTAGAGCCCGCGGTCGCGCGCCTGGAGGATCGTGTCGAGCACCCGCTTCTCGACGATGGCGTTCCCGATCTG
>CAZSCC010000538.1:0-1663 GCA_964604905.1 uncultured Planctomycetales bacterium | reverse complement strand
GCCGCCCCGGTCGCACCCCTCGTGCGTCGTCGCCCCGAAGAGCCACTTCGGCCGAAGCTCCTCGTCGAGCGGGATCATCGGCGCCTTGCCCGCCGCCTGGTAGAGGAGGTAGAGGAGCGTCTCCATGAAGTTGTCCGGCTGGACGGGGCAGCCGGGGACGTTGACGATCGGGAGGCCGGCCTTCGACGTCCAGTCCTTGCCCAGGTAGTCGCGGAGCCCCATCGCGCCCGTGGGGTTTCCCGCCATCGCGTGGATCCCGCCGTAGGTCGCGCAGGTCCCGGCGGCGACGACGGCCCAGGCGTGCGGGACCAGGCCGTCGATCCAGTCGACGGTCTTCCGCGGCTGGCCCGTCGTCCCGTCCTCCCCGAACGCGGCCCAGTAGCCTTCCTTGTTGATCTTCTCGTTCGGGATAGAGCCCTCGATGACCAGGATGTACGGCCCGAGCTTTCCCTCTTCCGCGCGGCGGAAGGGCTTCAGGAAATCCTCCCCGACCCCGTAGGCCAGGACGGGGTTGTGGAGCGTGACCTTCGGGATCCCCGGGATGATCCCCATCACGATGTCCTCCAGGCTCGGCTGGGTCGCGGCGGTCATGGAGATCGTGTCCCCGTCGCAGCTCAGGCCCGCGGTGATCCAGAGGATGTCGAGTTCCTTGATGGGTTCCGTCATGGTGCCCCTCAACAGATCCTTGGCAGCGGTTCCCCCGCGAGCAGGCTCACGATCCGCTCGCCTCCCACGCGCGACTTCAGGCGGACGATCCCGGGGCCGTCCGCGAGGACTTCGCCGATCACGGCGGCGTTCCGGCCGAGCGGATGCTCGCGGAGCGTATCCATGAGCCGATCCGCATCGGCGGCGGGCAGGACGGCCACGAGCTTTCCTTCGTTGGCGACATACATGGGGTCGAGCCCCAGGATCTCGCACGCGCCCCTCACCTCGGGCCTGAGCGGGATCCGCTCCTCCTCGATCCGCACGCCGACGCCCGAGGCCTGGGCCATCTCGTTTAGCGTGCTCGCGAGGCCGCCGCGGGTCGGGTCGCGCATCAGGCGGATCGACGGACACGCCCGGAGCGCCATCTGCGCGAGGTCCGCAAGCGGGGCGGTGTCGCTCTCGAGCGCGCTCTCGAGCTCGATCCCCTCCCGCAGCGAGAGAATCGCCATCCCGTGGTCGCCGATCGTGCCCGAGAGGACGATCCGGTCTCCCGGCCGGGCGGCCTTGATCGAGAGCGTGACCCCGTCCGGGACCACGCCGATCCCCGACGTCGCGATGAAGACCTTGTCTCCCTTCCCCTGGTCGACCACTTTCGTGTCGCCCGTGACCAGCGTCACGCGCGCCGCGCGGCAGGCGTCCCTCATGGAGGCGACGATCCGCTCGAGGTCGGTGATCGGGAGCCCTTCTTCCAGGATGAACGCGGCCGAGAGGAAGAGCGGCCGCGCGCCGCCCACGGCGAGGTCGTTCACGGTGCCGTTCACCGCGAGCTTGCCGATGTCGCCGCCCGGGAAGAAGATCGGTTTTACGACGAACGCGTCGGTGGTGAAGGCGAGCCGTCCGCCCTCCCAGTCGAGCGTCGCCTGGTCCTCGAGCTGGGCCAGGACCTTGTTGCCGTAGGCGGGGAGGAAGACGTTGCGCAGGAGATCGGCGCTCATGCGACCGCCGCCGCCGTGGCCCA
>CAZSCC010000537.1:0-1752 GCA_964604905.1 uncultured Planctomycetales bacterium | reverse complement strand
AGGCGGCGTTGAAGAAAGAGTAGTTAGTGATCCTGGAGCGGAAGCAGTCGGTAAGGCGTCTCCAGAGTCAGCAACGAGCATGAAGTCGGAAACGTCCGTCCGTTGATGCACGCCGTGCTGGTCCAGCTGCCGTCGCCGTTCTGGCGCTTGATGAGCTCCTCGCGGATGTACGAGAACCACTTCCGCCACCGCTCGCCCTCTTCGTGGATCAGCGAGTGGGACATCATCATCGCGGAGAGGTAGTCCTCGCCCTCGACCGTGAGGAACGCCGCGCCCATCTGGCCGGTCTGGACGAACTTCATGAACGTCTCGGTCGCGCCCCGCGCCTCCAGCGAGTTGCCGTCGCCCATCGCGTAGAGGACGCGGAGGCAGCTGGCGGTGGCGTAGATCGTCTGGTAGTTTCCGTTGCCGGTGGTCTTGTCGAAGAGCTTGGATCCCGGGTTCCACTGCGACTTCAGGAACGCGAGCGTCTTTTTCACCGACGCGTCCTCGACGTCGACTCCGGCCGACGCGGCCGAGCGGAGCGCGAGCCACGCCATGCAGGTCGCCTTCAGGCTCCCGAACGTCTCCTTGTGCCAGCTGCCGTCGGGCCCCTGGGCCTTGACGATCAGCTGGGCGAGCTGGGAGATCACGTCGCGCAGCTCCTGGTGACGGTCCTCCGAGATCCCCCCGCCCCGCTGGCCGTAGATCTGCGTGAGGAAGACGGTCGCGAAGATCGAGTGAATGCTCTGCCCGAGCTTGTTCTGGACCAGCGTCGCCTCGCCCTTCCAGATGTCCCCTTTCATGCGCTGAGCGTGGCGCAGGATGAAGTCGAGGGCCTTCCGGATCGCCAGCACGCCGTTGGGATCGGGCCCGCCGCGCTCGGTGTTGCCGTTGGCCATGACGGCGAGCGCGGCGACGACGGTGCAGCTGATGCACCCCTCGCGCCCCACGTCGAGCCCCCACGAGCCGTCACGGTTCTGGGCCTTGAGAAGCCACTGGAGCCCGCGCTGGGCCGCCCGCGAGCGGTCCTGATCGGTCGCCCGGGCGGCGGAGGAGAGTTTCTCCTGGGCGAACCCCTGGGGGAGGAGGAGGATCGCCAGCGCCGGGACCACGCGCCACGCCGAGGCTTTCATCTCTGTATTATAGACGTTGTCGGAGGCCCCGAGTTCAGCACGGCCGGGAAAGTAGCCCGGCCCCTACCCGACGCCTCCCGGGTATAATAGCTGGCTTATGGCCCCGATCCCCAGGACTCTCGGTAAATATCTCATTGTCGGCCCGATCGGGAAGGGCGGGATGGGGGAGGTCTTCAAGGCCTTCCAGCCCGACCTCAACCGCCACGTGGCCATCAAGACGCTGCTGGCCGGCGAACAGGCGAGCGAGGACTTCCTCCAGCGCTTCCAGCGCGAGGCCCGTGTCGCCGCGAAGCTCGTCCATCCCAACATCGTCCAGATCCACGACCTCGGCACCGAGGGGAAGCTCCACTACATCGTCATGGAGTACGTCGAGGGGCGCTCTCTCAAGCAGGTCATGGCCGAGAAGAAGCTCGACCCCGAGAGCGCGCTCAAGATCGCCCACTTCATCGCGCGGGCCCTCAAGTTCGCCCACGAACACAAGATCATCCACCGCGACGTCAAGCCCGCGAACGTCCTGATCGACAAGCAGGGCCGCGTTCGCATCCTCGACTTCGGCCTGGCGAAATCGCTGGCCGATGGGAAGGGGCTCACGGGGTCGAGCGTCATGGTCGGGACGCCCTATTACATGTCGCCCGAG
>CAZSCC010000536.1:0-5997 GCA_964604905.1 uncultured Planctomycetales bacterium | reverse complement strand
GTAGCGGCTCCGCCCATCCTCACTCCGGAGCAGGGCCCTCGGGCCCTGCTCCGGTCTTTTCATCTCCACACGCTGCTGGGTCGGCCCTGCCGGCCAGCGACCTAGAGGAGCACTATGCCTCCGACGCTACAGAACCAGACCGAAGGAACGGTGCAGACCGCCTATCCGAGCGGACTGAAGCTGGATAGCGGCTTCTACCGCTACGCCCCTTCGTGCGCCCGCGCCGATGCCCGGCCCGGCGACCAGGTCCGACTTACCCTCGATGTGAGCGGACAGGTCACCGCGATCGAGATCACGGTCCGCGGAGCGGGGCTCCTTCCGCCCGACACCCTCACGGAGGGACAGCGCGGGCTGCTCTCCAAAGTCATCGACGACCGCGAGCGATCGGTTGAGGACCTCGAGCGCGACTTCCTCACGCCCTACAAGGGGAAGCGCTTCGGGGAACTGACCAAGACGGAAGCGGGACTCCTGATCTCCTTCTTCTTCGGAAGGGAGCGGAAGCGCCAGAGCAACCGTCCGCGGTAGTCCCATCACTCTAAGACCTCATGCAGGGGGAAGGGCCTCGCGCCTTTCCCCCTGCGACTCGAGGACCAGATGCAGATCAATCCCGAGATCACCGTGACGCGCTCGGGCGTTCACTGCCGCACCTGCGGTTACCTGAACGCCCAGGAGGTCCTGGCCGGCCGAGCCTCGCTTTGCCGCCATGCCTCCCGTGCCGAGGTCGCGCGGATCCTCTCGCTCTTCGAGGAGAGGCACCGCCGGCCCGAGCCGCCTTCCAGGCAGGTCCTTCGGACCTGCGAGTCAGAGAATCAGAACGGCACGTACGAGCTGTCCGTCCTTGGGGACGGCACCTTCGCGTGCTCATGTCTCGCTTTCCTGGGCTCCCGCGACCTCGCGGAAGTCGACCTCCATGGGGGGCGGAAGGCCGCCGTCTGCAAGCACGTCCGTCAGGCGCTCCCCGAGCTCCTGGCCGCGACCGCTTCCGGACGGTACCGGGCCCCGAACCCGCCCACGGACTGGCAGAAGCTCATCCTCCGAGCCTTCTCGGTCGACGCCCACGAGAGACTCAGCAACCACCAGGCGTATCACGCCATCCACGGCCTTCTCGAGAAACAGGGAGTGCCTTACGTCGAGTTCGAGGAACGGCTGTCCCGCCAGAACCGGATCACCCTCCTCCCGATCAACGCCTTCGGCGTGGAATTCGAGGGGGAGGGGATTCCGCGCGATCGGCTGGCTACGCTCCTCACCGATGCGGGGATTCCCACCACCGCGGAAGGCTACAACCACGAGACCCGCGGCCACTTCAAGGTGGTCACGGACGGATCGGTCCAGGGGGCTTACCCCTTCGAGGTGGTGACGCCCAAGCTTTTCGGAGCCGACGGCTTTCTGAAGCTCCGGACGCTCACCCAGGTCGTCGGCCAGAACCACGGCGCTGTCAACGCGTCGTGCGGTCTCCATGTCCACGTGGACGCCTGGAACTGCACGATCCGCGATGCCCGGAAGCTGATCGCCCTCTGGCTCCGGATCCAGCCGGTCGTCCTTAATCTCGTTCCGCCCTCAAGGCGGCGCAACACCTACTGCAAACCCGTGACAGCGGAGCTCGTCGAGCGGGTGAACCGGATGCGGTCGATCAGCCAGTTGGGCCGTCTCGACCGCTACTGGAACCTCAACCTTTCCGCCTTCGCCCGTCACGGAACCTTCGAGTTCCGGCTTCACTCCGGCACGTTCAACGCGGACAAAGTCACGAGCTGGGTGATCTTCGTGCTTCTGGTCACGGCGGCGGCACGCGCGGGCTTGGATCCGGGCACGGTCCCAGAGACCTGGCCCGGGATCGCCGAGGCGATCGGTCTCTCGACCGGCACTTCGGTCATCCAGAAGGCCCACCGCTACCTGACCGATCGTTTCAATCTCCTTTCCGTCTCGGCTCAAGTGGCCCAGGCGGAGCCTCATGAGGTGGCCTGATGTGCGGAATCTTCGGATTCGCCGGGCCCCAGAGTTACCGGGCGGCGAGCCTTCTTCAAGCGCTCGCGATCGCCGATGAAACCCGGGGGAAGCACTCCACGGGACTCGCGATCGCCGCGCGCGAGGAGGGAAGCCGTCGTCTCAGTCCCCACGTCGTGAAGAAGGCCCTCTCCGGCTCGGAGTTCGTCAGAGCCGGCTGGTCGCAGGTGCTCTTCACCCACAAGTATCCCCTCGCCATCGGTCACAACCGCTACGCCACGGCGGGAGCGGTCAACGACCGGAACGCCCATCCCTTCACGGTCTCGACGCCCCACGGCATCGCGATCGCCGCGCACAACGGCATGGTGGGAGGGAAGGAGCGCCTCGCTCTGAAGTTCGGGGTCAAGGATCGACCCGTCGACAGCGAGGTCTTCTTCCGCGCCATCGGCCGCAAGGCCGGCCACACCGAGAAGGACCTTCTCGATTCGATCGAGGAGGTCGTGCGCTTCACCCAACCCCGCGCCGACTTCGCCTGCCTGTGGATGGAACCCACGTGGCGTTCCCTCTACTTCTGGAGGTCGAACGAGCGCCCGCTCGCCATCTTCGACGCCCGGAAGGTAGGCCTCGGCCGCTTTCTCTCGTCCACCGTCCCGATCTTCTCGAACGCGTGGGGAATGATCCGCGGATGTCTTCCCAGTCTCAAGAAGGTCTCCTACTTCGAGGCCAAACCGATGGCCATCTACCGAGTGAAGGATGACGCCGATTGGGAAGTGGAGAAGCTCCGGGAGATCAAGATCCCGTCTCAAACACCGGCGGCCTCCGAGCCGGCCGGGCCCCGCCAACAGCTCCTTCCAGGCTGCGGGGAGCGAGGCTCCCCCTTCGAAGAGGAAGAAGACCCTCGGATCTTCTTCTGCTCGGAGTGCCATATGGTCGTCGGCGCCGAGGAGGCCGTCCATTTGGACGGCCGCGGCCGTCGTTCGAGCGTCGGACGTCCAGTCCATGAGGACTGCGTGCCGGACTCAAACGAGCCGGCGTCGTGTTCCAGGGAAGGCTAAGGAGGTGCACTCGTGGTTACGCTCAAGGCGTTCCGAAAGGCCCTTCGACTTTCCAAAGGCGAGAAGCAGGCGCTCGTCTGGAGCGCCTTTGCAGAAATGCTGGAAGCACAAGGTCGCTTCAGAGCCGCCGAACGCTCCTACCGCTGTGCGGTGCGGGCCAGGCCCCGGAACGCCGGCCCCTGGATCCGCTTGGGAGCCTTTCTCGCCAGGCGTGGCCGTCTCGACGAGGCCCAAGCCTGTCATCGGAAGGCGACCACGCTCCGGGATGGAGCCATCGATGAGGCGCATCTGAACCTAGGCTACATTCTTCGTGCGAAGGGAAAGTACAGGCAAGCACAGAGGTGTTTCCTCAGGGCGATCGAGTTGGACCCCGGCTATTCACTCGCTAAGGCCGCCCTCAAAGACGTCGCATCTCTGGCCAAGCACCCGCACGGAAGTTGAGGGTACGCCCTCATGGAGCTTGAATGCAGGTAGCGCTGCGAAGGTTCTCCAGGCGGACCACGCTGGCGCGGTGAAAGTACATTCAACTGGTAAGATCTGGGCGGGAAGTAGAACCACTGGTGCATTCCATTCCGGCCAAGCTGGTGCACTTTTACACCGGCGCCAACACGCCTCCCCAAGAGTTCTCTTTTGTACTTGGGCGAGCACCCATGTATATTGAACGAGTCTCAAAATGGGGTGGGGGCATGCCGCCGGGGGTGCCAATGAAGGAGGGGTATTTCATGGCGGTAACCCAGGTCGAGATCGCCCGGCGCGTCGGACTCGACGTCTCGACCGTCAACAAGATCCTGAACAGGCGGATTGGCCCGGTCTTCAAGCGGGTAACCATCAAGAAGGTCTTCAAGGTCGCCCGCCGGCTCGGCTTCGATTTCGGACGCCTCAAGCACCAGCATCGCCGGCTTCATCCCAGGCGGGAGGTCGCTCTCCCGATCGAACTCTCCATCTACCTCGAGGGTGGGGCACTCTATGACCGTGGGACCGCGCTCCTTCAAGAAGTATCGCTCTCAGGCGCCAGGCTGACTGCGATCCTCCTGCCTCAAAGAAGCCTGCCCGCCGTACCTCACACCCTCGGGATACGGGTTCCAGACGGGCCTCTCAAGGACGTGGAGATCCTCGGCCACCCAGTGCGGTTCTCACCCCGCGGCGGCGCCTTCGGCATCGCAGTCGAGTTCTTGAAGACCGAGGACGCGAAGGCGAGGCGGTTGGCCGCGCTGCGCGCGTAGAAGGAAGGCATACGTCGAGGTCGTGATCCTCCATTGCGGCGTACCCGGTGGAGCGCGTGGAACTCATGAGGCTCTCCATGGGTGACGGGGCGCCTTTTCATTTCGGATTTCATTATTCGTTCGACCGGGCGTGAATCGCCCCTCCAGGGCGTTATCCCTGGGTGTCCTCGCGACCCGGTTCCCTCCCTCGCCTTGCAAAGAGGCAGAGGGGCCATAGGAGTGGGAGCGGGTCGATGGATGATGTCGAATGACTCCCAACCCTGTCCGGAGGATGACGAGTGATACGTAAGTGCATGAGCAAGAGCGAACTCAAGGAGTTCCAGACGCTCCTTCACCAGCGGAGCAAGCGGGTAGGGGGGGATCTCGACGGTCTGGAGTGCGAAACGAGAGGCAGCGGTGCTGATCGGGCGGGGGACCAGTCCAGCGTGCCAGGACACATGGCTGAACTGGCGAGCGATGCTTCCGAGAAGGACCTGTCCTACGGCCGAATGGAAAGCCAGTCCGAAGAGTTGAAAGAGATCAAGGACGCCCTGGAACGCATCAAGGATGGCTCCTTCGGTTCATGCGAGAACTGCCTGGGCGGGATCCCGAAGGAACGCCTGAGGGCCATCTCCTATGCCCGCCTCTGCGTCAAGTGCCAGGAGAAGGAGGAAAAGAGATAGGACTTCGAAGCGACCGTATTCACGCTCTGGCGTCGGACTCTTCGAAGAACTTCCGAGCGTTCTCCCAGAATACGCTCAGCCTCTCCGGTGCGCTCGCCTCGTTTTCCAGGGCCGCTTTCGCGTAGACGAGCGCATCCTTGCCTGTATTCAGGAGGAGCTTCCGGATCGTCTGCTTTGTGCGTAACCAGGCCGGGTCATCCGCTCGAGACATTTAGCACTTACTCCTCGCTTCCTTGGGAAACCACGCGGCACTCACGAGGAGTGGCTTCCCGTTTGGCACCACTCCAGGAACTTCTCCGCATCCTCCCGGAGGATCGCCGGCGCCTTGTCCACCCACGCCATACGCGCCAGCGTCCTCGCGTCTTGCCCGAAGAGCTTGGCGAACTTCTTGACGATCTTCACCGAGGGGGGATTCACCTTGTCGTTCTCGATCCCGGACACGTAGCCCTTGTGGGATCCGATCTTCTTCGCCACCACGTCCAACGTCAGACCTTTTTCTTTCCGCAACTTCTTGACCCGATCGCCGAAGTGGGACACGCGAGTCTCCTTCTAATTCACGGATGCAACTCAACGGTGTTGTCGGAAGAGCCGCGCCCTGGGGCCGTCGGGAAAGGCGTCACGGGGACGTGGTCGGCCTTATTCGCCATACTCGGCCGCATCCCTCGGGGCGGGTTCGGGTGCACCCTGCATGGCGCATCCATGTCGCGAGGGATGATGCAAAACGGCACGTCCCCGGGTCGCCTTCCCGGGTTAAATTACAGGTCGGGCCTCCGGATGTCCAAGAAAAGGCCCTCCCAAGAAAGTATGAGCCGGCTCCTGTCCGGGTAGACGTAAACAATGCAGCTATGGGCGGGTAAACGCTACCTGCAGAGTAGAATCACATGATGTACGCGTGCTTTGATAACCCTCAGGCTGCCCAAGCGGTTGCTTCTTGGTATTTTCAGCTCTGTGACCAGATGGGCAAATCTGAGTTAATACCCAAGATCTTAGAGATCATCACGCGCATAGAGGCCTCGCAGAGGTTGTCCTGAAGCCCGTTAGATTTTGAAGGAGGGGCCTCCGGTCCGATACGATCGGACCTGAGAAAGAAAGGAGGCCCTCCATGGCCAAGCGTAC
>CAZSCC010000535.1:0-3285 GCA_964604905.1 uncultured Planctomycetales bacterium | reverse complement strand
GCCTTCGTGAAGATGCCGCCGCCCACGCGGGCGAAGAGCGCCTGGGTGGAGGCGCCCATGCCGAAGGCGAGCATCGTGACGACCACCTCGTTCAGGGGCATGTGGAGGATGTTGTTGCAGACGTAGAACCAGATCGCGATGTCGAGGAGGCCGAAGCCGACCACCACGAAGCCCATCACCGCGCCGGAGCGGAAGGCGACCAGGAGTCCCTTGTTGAGGCTTTCGCCGGCCGCCTGGGCGGTGCGGCTGGAGGCCTGGGTGGCGGTGTTCATCCCCAGGAACCCGCAGATGCCGCTGAAGAGGCCGCCGGTCAGGAAGGCGAAGGGGACCAGCCAGTGCTGGATGCCGAATCCGAAGGCCATGACGGACAGGATGCCGACCAGGACCAGGAAGACGATCCCCACCACCTTGTACTGCTGGAAGAGGTAGGCCATCGCCCCCTTGCGCACCGCGGCGGCGATCTTCTGCATCCGCTCGTTGCCGGGGTCCGCCTTCTTCATCTGCATGTGGAAGACATAGGCGAAGATGAGGGCGATGACCGCGCCGATCGGGGTGAGGAGCCACAGGAGGGCGATCTTCGCGTTGGGACCGCTGAAGGAAAGGCTCGCGTAGTCGGAGACGTCCTGCGCCCAGGCCGGCGCCTCCAGCAGGAGGAGGGCGCCGAGGACCAGGGTCGAGAGGGCGAGGAATCGGGCCGGGTGCGGAAGGCCGAACCTGCGTCTCACGAACGCCTCCTCATGATGAGCTGGGTCGAAGGGACGGAGTTCCGGTCAATTGGGCGGTATTAAACTGGCCGGAAGGGGGATTGTCAACAGAAGGAGATAAGGCGATAGGAGGGATCAGGAGATGAGGGGGATGGGGCGATGAGAGGGGATGAAGGGATCGGGTTTTTGGATTTTGGAGTTCCGCCCCACCGAAACAAAAGGCCGTTCTCGGTGCAAGAGCCTGAATCAGGGCGGCTAGGACCTGCCCCGCGAGAAGACCACGAGCAGATACCCCGCCAGCGTGAGCATGATCAGGACCATCACCCGGCTCACCGTCCACGCCTTCGGGAGGCGACCGATCGCCTCGCCGGGGCCCGTCTTCCCCCGGAGCAGCTGCGGCAGGCGCTCGACGATCCCCTGCTCGGTCCAGGCCAGGAACCGCAGGATGGGCGCGCCCACGACCGCCCACGCGAACTTCGGCAGCCGCCGGTAGAACCAGTCGGTGTCCAGGTTCGTGGACCGGAGCTCCGGCGGGTAGATCCCCGTGCGCTTCAGGATCGCGAACGCCAGCGCCGAAAGGCACAGCAGCTGGAGTTGCGAGATCACGTGGCCCGTCGTGTAGGGCCGGTACGTGACGGGGTACGGCAGGAGACCGTACAGCGGCCCCGGGTAGACGCCGATCCCGACGCACAGGGCCGCCGCCAGCCCCATCGCGATCAGCATGTGGAGCGGCGCCTCCTTGCAGCGGATCCCCGAGTCGTGGCCGAAGAACGCGAAGAAGGGGATCTTGATCCCCGCATGGTGGAACACCCCCGCGGACGCGAACAGGAGCGCGAACCAGGTCAGGGCGCGGGACTGGTCCGCCGCGGCCGCCATGACGAGCGACTTGCTGACGAACGCGCTGAAGAGAGGGAAGGCGGAGATGGAGGCGGCGCCCACGATGCAAAAGGCCGTCGTCCACGGCATCGATTTGTACAGGCCGCCGAGCTCGGACCCCTTGACCGTCCCCGCCCGGAGGAGCACCGCGCCCATCGCCATGAACAACACCGCCTTGAACAGGATGTCGCAGACCGCGTGGGCCACCGCCCCGTTCAGCGCCATTTGTCCCACGGGGGTGCTGATGTCCGCAAGCCCGATCCCCACGACCATGAACCCCAGCTGGTTGTTGAGGCTGTACGCCAGGACGCGGCGCAGGTCGTTCTCGATCACCGCGTAGAAGATCGGGAAGACGGCCATCGCCGTGCCGATGGGGACCAGGAGGTCCGTCCCGGGGAAACCCCGCGCGAGGGCGTACACGGCCAGCTTCGTGGTGAAGGCGCTCAGGAAGACCGTGCCCGTCACGGTCGCCTCGGGATAGGCGTCCTGCACCCAGTTGTGCAGGAGCGGGAAGGCGCACTTGATGCCGAAGGCGAGAAGGATCAGCCCGGTCCCCAAGTCCGGGATCCCCTGCCGGCAGCCGAAGTCGACGAAGGCGATCGATCCGGTCTTCTTGACGTGAAGGACGACTCCCGCCAGGAGGATCACGCCCGAGCCCACTTGGACCACGAGGTACCGGAGGCCCGCACGGAGGGCCTGGGGGGTCCGGCGGCTCCAGATGAGGAAGACGGACGCGATGGCCGTCAGCTCCCAGTACACGAAGAGGGTGACCAGGTCGCCCGCGAAGACCCCGCCGATCGCGCTCCCCATGTAGACGAGCGCGGCCGCGTGCTCGCCGGCCTCCTTGACCTGGAGGGCGTAGATCACGCCGAGGAACGCCGCGAGGTGGAAGATATAGCCGAAGACCAGGCTCAGCCGGTCCACGCGGACCAGCGTGAGCGTGTAATCGAACATGGAAACGCCCAGCCCGGGGTCCGAAGGGAGCGCCAGGAGGTGGGCGAAGCTCAGGATCGGGAGGGCCAGCAGGCACGCCTGGCGCAACCGCCCGCGCAGGAGCGGCACGAGCAGCGCCCCCAGGATCAGGACGGAACCGGGCGGGAGCCTACCGATCATAGTAGTCCTCGTCCCGCTTGACGGTCGGCCTCAACAGGTACTTGGCCGTCAGCACGAGCAGGACGCAGGCCACGAACCCGAACAACCCGTAGAAGCCGAACCAGCCTTCCGCGGGAAAATGCGCGTGCTTGGCGTAGAGGAAGTCGGCCAGAATGAGCCCCGCGCAGATCGCGCCCAGCGCCCAGAAGATCCTGGTCACGTTGCGCGGATCGTCGAGCCAGCGCTTCTTCTCGTCGTTCATGGCCCCGTCCTCCCGGCCGCGATGGGTTGCAGCAGATGGTAGACGCCGTCTGCCAGGAAGAACATCGCCAGGCATCCGGCGGCGGTGATGCAGATCGGCACGAGGCAGAAGGCCGGCGCCTCGTGGATCCCCTCGCCGTGGGAGTCGTCCGCCGGGGCGCGGAAGTAGCCCCGCGCCACCACCGGGATCAGGTAGGCGACGTTCAGGAGCGAGCTGACCATGAAGACGGCCACGAAGAAGAGCTGGTCGACCTCCGCCGCGCCGAGCGCGAGGTAGAACTTGCTCCACGAGCCCCCGAACGGCGGGAGACCGATCACGCTGAGGGAGCCGATCAGGAACGCGAAGAGCGTG
>CAZSCC010000534.1:0-4336 GCA_964604905.1 uncultured Planctomycetales bacterium | reverse complement strand
CGCGCTCCAGCCCTGCGAGGTCGGCGTCGGGATCGGGCGGGAGGAGACGATCTCGTTAAACCGCCGTTTCCTCATGAAGGACGGCAAGGAGATCACGCACCCCGGGAAACCCGGGACGCCCCATCATTCCAAGATCGTCCGCCCCGCCGGGCCGATCGACCCGGACGTGGGGGTCCTCGCCGTCCGGAAGCCCGGCGCCGGGGTGACGGGCGTGGTCGTGAACTTCGCCTGCCACAACACGGTGGTGGGTGGCGACTCCTTCTCGGCGGACTATGTCGGTGCTCTTCGCAGACATCTCAAGGCGGTCTACGGCGACTCTGCGCACGTGGTCTTCCTGAACGGCGCGTTCGGCGATATCACCCAGGTGGACAACTTGTCCCGCACCAACGACTTCGGTCCCGCATGCGCCGACCGGATGGGCTCCAGGCTGGCCGCGGAGGCGGTCCGCACGATCGGCCGCATGAGCTGGATGAAGACGCTCTCGACCGCCGTCGCCACGGAGACGGTCCCCGTGAGGATACGGCCCGAGCCCGACGTCGCGGCCGAGCGGCCGGCCTTCGGCCTCGGATCCGGTCCGGAGGACCTCTTCGCGGCCGAGCGCAAGAAGGTCGCCGAGCGGCGCGAGAAGGCGCCGGTCGTGGACTGCGAAGTCCAGGGCCTCCGCATCGGCCCGCTCGGCATCGCCACCAACGGCGCGGAGTATTTCGTCGAGTACGGCCTTCGCATCAAGGAGGCCTCGCCCCACAAATACACCTGGTTCGTGGAGCTCGCGAACGAATACATCGGGTACGTCTGCACGGCGCAGGCGTTCGTGGCGGGCGGCTACGAGCCCCGGACGGCCGAGACGAGCTTCCTGGCGCCCGAGGGCGGGCAGAAGCTCCTCGAGGGCGCGCTCCGGGCGCTCAAACGGGTGGCATCGAAATAGGAGGTGGAAGGATGAAGACGGTGGCGTGGGCGGTCCTGGCCGTGCTGGCGACCCAGACCGGGTCGGTGCACGACATCATGGAGACGGCGAACGAGGGCAAGAACTCCCTGTACGAGCGGGTGATCGGGGGGAAGGGGACGGCGGAGGAGGCGAAGAAGCTCTCCGACCTCTACCAGGCGCTCCCCGGGCTCAAGCCACCCAAGGGGGACATGAAGAGCTGGAAGGAAAAGGCCACCGCGCTTGCGGCCGCGGCGAAGGAAGTGGCGGACAAGAAGCCCGGCGCCCTGGACAAGCTGAAGGCGGCCGCCGACTGCAAGGCCTGCCACAAAGTCCACAAGCCCGACGGAAAATAGGAGCGGCCGAGTCGGAGAACGATGAAGGAGATACGACGATGATCGGATGCGTGACGGCCTTGTTCACGATGCTCGCGGTCCTGCAGGCGCAGGAGCCCAAGGGGCCCGGGCTGAACAGTCCAAAGGAGCCGATGGCGAAAGAGTTCTCGCTCGAGAAGGGCCGTGAGTTCCTCGACACCGCAGCCCTCTGGTGGCAGAAGGAGAAGAAGTGCCTGACCTGCCACACCAACGTCGCCTATCTCTCAACGGGGGCGGGCTACGGATCGAAGCGGCCCGCGTTCGCGGAGGTCCGGAAGTTCGCCGAGGAGACGGTCAGCATCCGGTGGGAGCAGTCCAAAGGCCCGCGCTACCACGCGGACGTCGTGATCGCCGCGCAGGGCCTCGCGATCAGCGATGCCGAGACGACCGGGAAGCTCCATCCCCTGACGCGGAAGGCGCTCGACCGGATGTGGACCGTGCAGCGGCCGGACGGCGGGTGGAACTGGGAGAAGTGCGACTGGGCCCCGCTGGAATCGGACGACCATTACGGCGTGACGGTGGCGATCCTGGCGGCGGTCCGCGCCCCCGAGGGCTACGCCGCGACGCCCGCGGCGGTGGAGGGGCTTAAGAAGGCCCGCGCCTACCTGACGAACACTCCCCCGACGATGCTGCACCACCGGGCGATGCTCCTGTGGCTCTCGAAGTACACCGACGGCCTCATGACGGAGGCGGAGCGGGTGAAGACCATCGCGGAGCTCCTGGCGCTCCAGCGCCCCGACGGCGGCTGGGCCGCGTCGACGCTGGGGCAGTGGAAGCGGACCGACGGGAAGGAGCAGGACCTGGAAACGAGCGACGGGTACGGGACGGGCTTCGTGATCTTCCAGGCGCGGCTCGCGGGGATTCCCGCCTCGGACGAGCGCCTGCGGAAGGGCGTCGCGTGGCTCAAGACCCACCAGCGCGAGAGCGGCCGCTGGTTCACGCGATCGCTCAGCACGGACAGCAAGCACTACCTGTCCCATGTGGGGACGGCCTTCGCGCTGCTGGCGCTGCACGAGTGCGGGGAATAGGGCGATGCTGGTCTTCTTCTGCTGGGCCCTTCTCCAGACTCAAGGCGAGCTGAAGGCTGGCTTCGGCGTGGTCGACATCACCCCCGAGGTCGGCGCGGCGCTTCCCGGCCGATGGCGGACCACCCCGGCCAAGGGAGTCCTCGATCCGCTCTTTGCCGTGGCGTGCGTCGTCAGCGATGGGACCACGCCGGTGGCGCTCGTCGGGGTCGACAGCATCTTCATCGGGAAGCAGACGGTGAAGCAGGCGCGCGAGCGCATCGCGAAGAACACGAGGATCCCGGGTGCGAACGTGCTCATCGCCGCGAGCCACACCCAGACGGGCGGACCGATCCTCCTCTGCCACGGCGTCGAGGCCGACCCGGCCTACCAGGAGCGGGTCGCGAACGCGATCGCGAAGGCGGTGGAGGACGCGTGGGCCGCGCTCCAGCCCTGCGAGGTCGGCATCGGGATCGGGAGGGAGGGCTCGATCTCGTTCAACCGTCGCTTCCTGATGAAGGACGGGAAGGAGATCACCCACCCGGGGAAACCCGGGACGCCCCATCATGCCGAGATCGTCCGCCCCGCGGGGCCGGTCGACCCGGACGTCGGCGTCCTCGCCGTCCGGAATTCCGGCGGAACGATCACCGGCGTGGTCGTCACCTTCGCCTGCCACAACACGGTGGTGGGCGGCGACTCCTTCTCGGCCGATTACGTCGGCGCGCTTCGGAAACACCTCAAGGCGGTCTACGGCGAGGCGGCACAGGTGGTCTTCCTGAACGGCGCGCTCGGCGACATCACCCAGGTGGACAACCGGGCGACCTCGAACGACTTCGGTCCCGCGAGGGCCGACCTGATGGGCGCCAAGCTGGCCAGCGAGGCACTCCGCACCCTCAAGAGCGTGACCTGGATGAAGACGCTCTCGATCGCCGCGACCACCGAGACGGTCCCCGTGAAGATCCGGCCCGAGCCCGACGCCGCGGCCGAGCGGCCCGCGTTCGGCCTGGGGAGCGGACCCGAGGAGGTCTTTGCCGTCGAGCGGAAGCGGGTCGCCGAGGAGCGGAGGAGGTCGCCGGTGCTGGACTGCGAGGTCCAGGGCCTCCGCATCGGCCCGCTCGGCATCGCCACCAACGGGGCGGGCTACTTCGCCGAGTACGGACTCCGGATCAAACAGGCGTCCCCTCACGCATTCACCTGGTTCGTGGGGGTGGCCAACGAGTACATTGGGTACGTGCCCACCGCGCAGGCGTTCCTGGGCGGCGGCTACGAGACCCGGACGGCGCCGACGAGCAAGCTTTCGCCCGACGGAGGGCAGAAGCTCCTCGAGGGCGCGCTGCGCGTGCTGAACCGGGTGGCCCCGAAAGGAGAAGGCCGATGATCTGTCTCCCGATCCTCCTCCTCGCCTTCGCCGGCCAGGAAGCGGCGGCGTCCCCCGCCGCCGAGACGATCCCCATCTACGCCTGCATCAGCGTCCCGCCGGGGGAAAGCACGCCGGCCCGGTACCGCGAGCTCGCTGAAGCGGGCTTCACGACCAGCCTCACGGGATTCTCCAATGTGACGCAGGCCCTCAAGGCGCTGGACGCGGCCAAAGGATCTGGAGTGACCCTCTTCATCACCTGCCCCGAGTTGAAGCGCGATCCCGCCGGGACGGTCCGTACGCTGATGAACCACCCGGCCCTCGCCGGGTACCACCTGCAGGACGAGCCCTCCGCGGCCGCGTTCGCAGGGCTCGCGGCGTGGCAGAAGTCGATCCAGGAGATCGATGCGGCGCATCCCTGCTACATCAACCTGCACCCCGTCTACGCCGGCAGCCAGCATCTCGGGGCGAAGGACTACAAAGACTATGTCGATCAGTTCGTGAAAATCGTCCAGCCCCCTTTCATCTCCTTCGACAACTATCCAACATGCTTCGGAAAACTGGAACCGCACGTCTTCACGAACCTGGAGATCATCTCCTCCGCGGCCCGGAGCGCCCAAAAGCCTTTCTGGGGGTTCTATCAGACGGTGAACTGGGGGGCGATGCCCCCGCGCACGCT
>CAZSCC010000533.1:0-24627 GCA_964604905.1 uncultured Planctomycetales bacterium | reverse complement strand
CGGCTGCTTCTCGTCCGGCTTCGTCGCGTCCGGCTTCTTCTCGGCCGGCTTCTTCTCGTCCGGCTTCTTCTCGTCCGGCTTCTTCTCGTCCGGCTTCTTCTCGTCTGGCTTCTTCTCCTCGGGCTTCTTCGGCTCGTCCGGCTTCTTCTCCTCCTTGGGGACCTCCTTCGCCTTGACGAGGTCCTTTTGGTCCTTCCGGAGCTTCTTGAAGTAGTCGGCGGAGATCACGTAGTACCAGTCGGCAAAGCGGTCGGTCAGCTCCTGGGCGCGCTTCTTCCCGTCGGCGACCTTCTTCTCCCGCTCGGTCTTCTTCCGGTCGTGCTCCGCCTTGTCCTTCTTGTACTTCTCGACCTCGGGGGAATCCTGTTTCTTCTCGTCTTTCTTGTCTTCTTTCTTCTCTTCCTTCTTCTCTTCCTTCTTCTCCTCGGGCTTGGCGCCGGGAGGGGCGACCGGCTCGGCGCCGGGCGCGGCGAGCAGCGCGTCGTCGAACTTCGCGGTCACGAAGAGATAGCGCCCCTCCGTGCCGCCCTTCTCGGGGGCCTTCTTGGGGTCCTTCGGCGCCTCGTCGTCGCCGGCGGTGAGCGCCTCGCCCTCGCCCACGACCAGGCCGCCGAAGCGGAGCGAGTAGACGATCCCGTCGTCGCACGAGATCTGCAGCTCGCCCTCGTTGGAGAGCATCTGGATCTCGTCGCCGATCGGGACCATATGGTAGCCCTTGGACTGCAGCGCCTGGAGCGAGGCGTACTGCTCCTGGGTGATCGACCGGCTCTGGATCTTGAAGTCGCCCGACTGGCGGATGTCCTTGATCAGGAACCCCGGCTTCGCGCGGATGCCCACGATCTTCAGGTCGTCGACCGCGCCGAGCATCGCGCTGATGTTCTCGGCGTTGGGCTCCTCGGTCTCCTTGATCCCGGTCACCTTCCAGGCCGCCGCGCCGTCGTCGCGCGACAGGAAGTAGGTCGCCCGGTTCTTGATCCCCTTCTCTTCGATCGAGTAGTTGTCGATCGTGATCTTCCGGATCGCCGCCTGCGAGACCAGGAGGAGGTCGGTCTCGATCCAGTCCTCGAACTTGGTCGAGACCTCGATCTTCGTCTTGATCGCGTAGGTCTTCTTCTCGCCGGGGACGCGGAGGTAGCGCGTCCCGGAGCCTTCCTTCGTCTCCTTTCCGAAGATGAAGTCGGCGAGCACGGCGCCGCCCGCGTCCTTGAGCGTCACGCGGCGGCCGCGCCCGGCGGCGCCGGCGTTCTCGTCGAGCGGGTCGATCACGCCCAGGGCCTCGTGGTCCTGCGGGCGCTCGGAGCGGAGCGTCTCCTTCCGGAGGTCGACCACCGACGCGGCGACCTTGCCCAGGCGGTCCTTCGCGTCGGCCGGGTAGCCGTGGTGCGAGGGGATGGACCACTTCCCGCCCGCGAGGGCGACCTTGAAGCGCTGGATACGCGCCAGCTTGTCGTTGTACTCGCCCACCTCGAGGGAGGCGGCCTTCTGCGGGTCCTTGAACTCGGGGTAGAACGCGCGCCCCTGGTCGGCGAACGCGGCGGCCTCGGGGCGGCTCGGCGCGGTGACCCACGCGAGGAGCGCCAGGAGGACGGCGGCCCCGGCGAAAGAGAGCGTCTTGTTGAGTTCGTTCATGCGGCCCTCCGGGGGGAACCCATCCTCTGGACGAAGACGAAGAGCATGATGAGCACCGCCGGGATCGAGGGGACCAGGACGGCCATGAACTTGATCTGCTTGCGGATGGCCTTGATCGCCTGCTCCTTCTCCGTGCGGCTCCGCTCGATCGCGGTCTCCTTCTTGTCGTTGATCTCCTTCTCCTTCATCTCGAGCCGCCGGTTCTCGACGTCCGTGAGGCCCCGGAGCATCTGGGCCTTGGTGTTCATGTCCATGTCGGTCCGCTTCTCGAGCTCGGCGATGGTGTCGCTAACCTTCTTCTTCGCCTCCTCAAGATCCTTCTTCGCGCCCTCCTCCGCCTTCTTGCTCTCCTCGGCCTCCTTCTTGATGTGGGCCTGGGTGCGTGCCTCGACGGTCGTGTGGGTGCGGTGCTTGGGCCGGCGCTTGCGGAGCTCGACGTAGGACTCGTCGCCGGCCAGGGCGTCGACGCAGTTGAGGACGAACGTGATGTTGTCGAACTCGAGGCCTCCGTAGCGCTGGCGGCGGATGTCGAAGAAGTTGTCGTGGATGAAGTCGAGGTCGGCGACGAAGACGAGCTTGATCGTCGCGGGCTTGGAGTCAAACGGCTTCCCGTCGGGGCCCGGGCCGGGCGGGGCGCCGGGGATCGTCCCCTCGACGCGCGCGGCGAGGACGAGATCCTGGCCCGCGGGCGCGTAGATCCGCCGCGGGTTGAACTGGACTCCCATGAAGGGGTTGCGCTGGAGGACGAGCGAGCGGTGGAGCGACGCGCTGCTGGCCCCGCTCGTCGAGAGGAGCTTCGTGAACTTGAGCGTCGGCAGGTCGTTGCGGGGATCGACGGTGCCGGGGAAGACGAGCACCATCTCCTGCAGCTTCGAGCTGATCACGTCGGCGGGGTTGAAGCACTCCTTGTTGCCGCTCCCCTCCCCGACGAAGACGAACTCGGGCGGGAGGTTCTTGAAGCGCGGATGGGGGTTCCAGTTCTGGCCCACGAACAGGTCGGAGGGCCACTTGAGGCCGATCTGGTCCATGAAGCGGTGGAGGTCCCCCTTGGGCTCGCCCGGGGGCTGGCCGCCGAACATCGGGTTGCGGCCGCCGGGGCTGGGCTTGGGCTGGTCGGGGCTCAGGGCGGGATTGACCCAGGAGGGCATCGGGTCGTCGCAGAGGAGCGCCGGGTTGCCCGCGCGGATGTAGGCCAGCAGGTTGTCCATCTGCGGCTGGGTGAGCGAGGAGGGCATGCCCACGAGAAGGCAGTCGAACTTGTCGCCGATCGGCTGGTCGAGCGACACCTGGGTGACGTCGTACTGCTTCTTGAGCTCCGAGAGGATCATCCACTCGCCCTGCGAGTTCCCGCTCTGGAAGTCGAAGCTGCCGAACATCTTCGCGTCGGTGGCGGCCACGCCGACCCGGCGGCGCTTCGCGCCCGAGACGGTGCCGATCGAGCGGGTGATCTCGTACTCGACGGGGACGCCGCGGTGGACGAACGGGATGACGACCTCTTCTCCGCCGCAGATGAAGGCGACCCCCATGAAGATCTCCTCGCTCCCCTGCTCGCCCTCCTCGTTCTGGCTGGCGCGGCCGGGCTTGATGCCGAACCGCTCGTCCGCCTCGCGCGCCTCGGCGGAGTGGCGCTCGGTGTCGACGAGGCGCAGCTGGATGCGGTCGCCCCCCATCGCCGCGACGTCGCGGAGGAGCGACAGCAGCGTCGTCCGGGTCTCGACGTACTCGGTGGGCACCTCGGGGCTGACGTAGGCCTGGATGTAGACGGGCCTCGAGGAGTCGATCCGCTTGAGGATCTCCTTCGTGGCCGGGGCGAGCGAGTGGAGCCGCTCCTGGGTGACGTCGACCCGCCACCCGAGCCGGCCGAGGAGGACGCCCAGGCTGATCGCGACGACCAGGATGGAGACGGCGCGCGCCGAGCGGTGGAACCACGGCTCTACGCTGCGCGTGTGACGGCGCGCCAGCAGGACCAGGTTGAAGTACAGCATGAGGCCCGCGAGCGAGCCGAAGTAGAGGAGCGACTGGAGCGAGACGACCCCGGAGCTGAACTCCCGGAACGGGTCGTCGACGCCCAGGCTCTCGAGCCAACCCGCGGGCTTCCGCCAGGGGATCAGCGACCCGGCGCTGTCCAGGAAGACCGGGACGGCGCAGAAGAGCGCGCCCAGGATGAAGGCGACCGTCGTGCTGGTCGTGAGGAGCGACGCGACCATCGCCACCGCCAGGAGCGCCCCGCCCAGGAAGAGGTAGCCGAGGAAGGTCCCCAGGACCACTCCGTAGTCGGGCGAGCCCAGGTAGATGAGGACGAAGACGTACATGAGGGAGAAGAGGAGCGAGGCCGCGTAGATCCCCAGCGCCGCCAGGTATTTCCCCAGGACCAGCTCCTCGTCGCGCACGGGGAGCGTGAAGAGGAGCTCGTCGGTCCCCTGCTTGCGCTCCTCGGCCCACGTGCTCATCGCGACCGCGGGGACGAAGAAGAGGAGGAGGAACGGGAAGTACTGGTTGAGGACGTCGAGGTTGTTCAGGTTGTTGACCCAGAAGACGTCCCGCCAGAAGGCCAGCGCCGCCGCCAGGAGGACGAAGACGGAGATGAAGACGTAGCCCGTGGGCGAGCGGAAGTAGGAGCTGAAGTTGCGCCGGAAGACGGCCGAGACGACGTGTTTGCGGATCATGCCGTCACCGCCCCGGTCAGCTGGTGGTAGACCTCGTCGAGCGACGCGCCCTTCGCGCGCATCTCCTTCGGCGTCCCGTCGAAGACGAGCTTGCCCGCGTGGATGAAGAGCACGCGGTCGGCCACGGCCTCCACCTCCTGCAGGATGTGGGTGGAGAGAAGGATCGTCCTGGCCTTTCCGAGTTCGCGGATCGTGCGGCGCACGTCACGGATCTGGTTGGGGTCGAGCCCGCTGGTCGGCTCGTCCATGATGAGGACGTCGGGCTCGTGGAGCAGCGCCTGGGCCATCCCGCAGCGCTGGCGGTAGCCCTTCGACAGCTTGTAGATGGGCTTCTCGAGGACGGGGCCGATCGCGCAGAGTTGGGTGACCGCCTCGATGCGTTGGGTCAGCCGGCCCGTCTCCATCCCGCGCACCTCGCCGAAGAAGCGGAGGAGCCCCAGGGGAGTCATGTCGTGGTAGAGCGGCCCGTTCTCCGGGAGGTAGCCGAGCCGCTCGGCCGCCTGCAGCCGATGGGTCGCCACGTCGAACCCGGCGATGCTCGCGGAGCCCTCGGTGGGCGCGAGGAATCCGGTCAGGATCTTCATCGTGGTGGTCTTCCCCGCGCCGTTGGGGCCGAGGAAGGCCACGATCTGGCCGGCCGGGATGGAGAACGAGACGTCGCTCAGGGCGACGAACTCGCCGTACCGCTGGGTGAGGCCGCGGGCCTCGATCATCGGGGGTGAGTCGGTCATGGGGAAATTCAATAACAAGTACGATCTACAAGATCAAGTGTTGGCGAAAGAAAGTCCCCTCTCCCCCCTCCGTTCGATGTTCCTCCCGCCGGCCAGCGTATCTATACTGGGACGGCGAGGGATCATGACCGATTTCGACGGCCTCCGCAAGCGATACGAGGAGACCCCCCGCCCGCGCGACGCCCCTCTGGCCCGGCGGCTCGCCGCCCTGCGGGGGTTCGACTCCTTCTGGGCCCACAAGGTCTGGCCCCACCCCTTCATCTCCCTCGCCGTCGGGGCGGCCTTCAGCGTCGCCGGGGCAGGGGGCCCCATCCCGGCGCTCGCCCCCGTGGGCTCCCGCTGGACGGTCGTCGCGACGCTCCTCCAGATCTGATAGAATCCCCCGATGAGCTCCCTCGCCCTCGTCCTGCTCGTCCTGGCCGCCCAGGACAGGAAGACCCCCGACAAGCCGCTGCAGGGTCCCGCCGCGAAGTGCGGGACCGAGATCCCCTGGCTCAGCTCCATGACCGACGCCACGGTCAAGGCCCGGGCGACGAAGCGGCCGATCGCCTGGTGGGTCCCCACGCTCGAGGGGACGCCCATGGACCGCACGCTCGTCCTCGAGAAGTACATGCTGGCGGGCCCCTTCATGATGCCGGGCGTGGTCGAGCTCCTCCGCGACCGCTTCGTCCCGCTCCGCCTGGCGGGCGACCCGGGATTCCATAAGAGGTACGGCGTTGAGCTCCTCGAGTTCATCGAGCCGGGCCTCGTCTTCCTGGACGGCGAGGGCAAGCTGATCCACAAAGTCGACCGCCTCTCGACCTTCTCCGAGGAGTGGTTCGTCCAACTTCTCCGCGGCGTGCTGAAGAAGTCCGGCGTCGAGGTCGAGGAGAAGCCGCCCGTGCTCGACGCGGCGCGCCGGTCGATCCGCGAGGGGAAGCCCGACCCGTCGCTCTTCGAGACGCTGGACGGCCCCGAGGCGCGCTACTTCCATGGGGCGGCGCTCCACCTCGTCGGCCGCGACGAAGAGGGCCGCGCGGAGTGGAGGAAGGTCAAGGACGGCCGCTGGGCGTGGAAGGCGGCGGCCGAGCTCGCGCGCGACGGTCCGTTCGTCCGCGGCTTCGAGACCTACGAGAAGCTGTCCGCGGAGGCGCTGGAGGGGCTGCCTTCGAACACCACCCTTCCCGCTAAGAAGGCGGACGTCGCGCGGGCGATCCGCTTCCTGCTCCAGACCCAGCGGGCGAACGGCTCGTGGGACGACTCGAACTACAACTTCGGCGGCGACGACTCGCTCCCGAACGTCCACATGGCCGGCACGGCGCTCGTCGCGATGGCGCTCCGGGAATGGGGCCCGGCCGACGAGGTCAAGACCGCCCTCGCGAAGGCCGAGGCGTACATGAGGGACGAGACGAAGGTCGCCGCGAAGGACACGGACGAGATCGCCTGGGCGTACGCCTACCGGCTCCTCTACTTCGCGAAGACGGAGGACAAGAAGACCGTCGCGACGCTGGTCCGGATGCTCTGCGTGCTCCAGAAGGCGACGGGCACGTGGTACCACGAGTACGACAATCCGTTCGTGACCGCGACGGCGCTCCACGCGCTCCACGAGGCGAAGAAGGCGGGCGCGGACGTGCCCGACGCGACGCTCAAGCGGGGCACGGCGGCGCTCAAGTCGACGCGCGACCGGCAGGGCATGTTCGCCTACGAGTATCCCGGCCAGGGCGGGGCTCCGGAAGGCGCGGCGGGCCGCGCGCCCTTCTGCGAGTTCGCGCTCCACCTCTCGGGCCAGTCGAAGAAGGAGGCGGTGGCGGCCTCGCTGGCGGCGTCGTTCAAGCACCACGCGCTGCTCGAGAAGGTCCGCAAGTACGACGACCACGCCGACGCGTACCACAACGGCGGCTTCTTCTTCTGGTACGACCAGCTCGGCCGCGCGCTGGCGGCGTCGGCGATCGGCGATGCGGCCTCGCTCGCCCGGCAGAAGGAGATCGTGCTGGCGATCCCCGAGATCGACGGGTGCTGGGTGGATTCGCACGAACTCGGAAGGAGCTATGGGACGGCGATGGCGCTCCTGACGCTCAAGCTGTGCGGGAACTAGACATGCTGGATCACAAGAGGGTCTACACCCTGGAACCCATCTCCATCGATGTCGACACCGGCATCATCATCCTGATTGTCGCAGCAGTCGCCTTGACTCTCCTCCTCGCCGGTCTATGGATTCGCCGGGAGGTGGCGAAGATCGACCCGAATGGAGAGCTGCGCGACAACGGGAGACCCTGACCCGGGGGTTACTCCCGCGCCGCCTTCGCGAACGCCTCCAGCTGGGTGTAGTCGTTCTGCCACGTCGTGTACATGACGCCGACCACGCCCTTCACCTTCGCGCCGCTCTTCAGCCACTCCTTGACCTGCCCGACCGGGCCGTCGTAGTAGCCGGCCAGCACCTGACGGTGGCCGCGGTCGGCGAAGAAGGGGAGCGATTTTTCGCGCGCGCCGAAGTGCCAGTTGACGATCACGACGTCCTTGTCGAGCCCCTCCCAGGAGCCCTTGAAATCGCCGCGGACGAGGTAGTACTTGTCGACCGCGTTGTGGAAGGGGTCGAACATGTCGTTCCAGACGTAGGCGGTCGAGCCGGCGAGCAGCTTGACGCATTCGCGGGCGTTGTCGGCGAGGAGCGGGCCGGCCTCGAGGTTTCGCTTCCGGCAGGCGTCGTCCTGGTTCATCGTGCGGAACTCGTCGTGGGACATCATGTAGCCCTTCGTCCCCCAGAGTTCCCGCACGCGCCGGGCCTCGTCGCGCAGGAGTTCCATCGTCCGGGGCTCGGAGATGCAGGCCGAGACCTGGCCGTCGTGGATGATCGCCGGGTGGTACCAGGAGACGCGGAGCTTCGTGCCGTCGGGAAGCTTCGTCCGGATCGGCAGCGGCTCGTGCCACGCGGCGTAGACGCCCTTGTACGGCTTGTTCCCCAGCAGCGGGTCGGCGACGGGCTCGTAGTCCTTTCCCTCGGTGTAGCCCTGCACCGTGAAGGGCGCGCCCGGGCGGCGGAGGACGTTGACGAGGCCCGCCTCCTCGATCTTCCACTCCTTCCACTGGAGCGTCCCCTTCCCGCCCCCCCAGACGCCGAAGTAGACGGTCGCCTTCTCGTGCTCGAGGGAGTTGAAGACGACGTGGTGCTCGGTCCAGTCCTGGGTTTTCTTGACGCCGAGGTACTCATACTGGAGGGAGCGGCCGTCGGCGAGCGCGGCGATCTGGGGCTGGCCGCTGTAGTTCTCGGTCTTGATCTTGACGGAGACGTGGTAGCAGCGGTAGGGGGGGACCTTGAGCGGAAAATTGAAGCGGGCGTTCCCCGCATGGTCCTTCACCGTCGCGACGCCGGCTTCCATCGTCACGGTCTCGTCGACGAACCCCGGCTTGGCGAAGGCGACGGCGGGGTCGGGTTCGAGGCGCGCCTCGCCGCCCTTGACGACGAAGAGGGCGTCCTTGACGGGGAGGCCCTCGGCCAGGTTCGGGTCGTGCCAGAGCATGCTGTTGGAGTAGCCGATGTGGAAGAGGGCGGGGACGACCTCGAGCTTGAGCTCTTCGGCGATCTTCTTGACCTGCTCGGTGTTCCTGAAATACCGCTTCTCGGCCCCTCCCAGGTCGCCCAGCTTGGCCATCTTGGAGTCGGCGAGGAGGATCTTGGTATAGCCCGCCCGGGCGGCGCGGCCCCAGAGTTCGCGTATTCTGCCGACGTTCTCATCCACCTGGAGGTTGATGGGCGAATAGAGCCACAGGTCAGGCGGGCTCTTGGGCTCCTGGGCCGGGGCGGCCAGGGGGGGCAGCAGGAGGGACAGAAGGAGGACTCTCAAGGCTCACCCCCAAAGTGTTAGCGAAGACGCGGCGCGATTTCGTTAACAGTTAGGCCTTCTCCACTATATAGGCGGCCATGCGGTCTTCCGACTCCTTGCGGAGGCGGACTTTGAGGCCCGCGAACTTGCCGCCGTTGGCCTGGACCAGGGGGTCGAGGCCCTCCGAGATCGACTTGGACGATATGTAGAGGATGAAGTCCCCCTCCGGGGCCTTCACGTCGACCACCGGGGCGTACCCCCGGATGGACATCACCACGAACGGCTCGGAGACGATCTCGGTCGGGATCCAGTTGACCCCGACCTTGAGATTGGGCTTGCGCTCTTCGGCCATCGGACCTCCCCGGGTATCCGCGCAATTCTACGGACCCTCCCTAGCTCCCGCAACCAATGTGTTGAATTCGCCGGAAGCCCGGGCCTATAATCACCCCTCCCCGGAGCCCCCGGGGATGGGTTTTCCTCACCCGATCTCCAAAGGCCAGGTTGCCGGCGGAGCGGCGGGATCGGACCGGGGCGAGGGTGCTGGAGAAGAGTATCGCCGGATCTCCCTATGGACTACTTCAACTACCTCCGCGGCGACCTCGTGTGCGAGGACGTGTCGGTCGCGAAGATCGCCGAAGAGCACGGGACGCCGACGTACATCTACTCGGCGCGCACCATCCTCGAGCACTACCGCAAGCTGCGCGACGCCTTCGCGGGAGCGGGCGACGTCGCCAACCCGCCCCTCATCTGCTACTCGGTGAAGGCCAACTCCAACCTCTCGATCCTGAAACTGATGAAGGACGAGGGGAGCGGCTTCGACGTGGTCTCGGGCGGCGAACTCCACAGCGCGCTCAAGGTCGGCGCCGACCCGAAGAAGATCGTCTTCGCCGGCGTGGGCAAGGCCGACGAGGAGATCACCTACGCCCTCGAGAAGGGCATCCTCCTCTTCAACGTCGAGAGCGAGGAGGAGCTGGCCAACATCGACCGGATCGCCGGGACGCTCGGGAAGAAGGCGCCGGTCGCGCTCCGCGTCAACCCCGACGTCGATCCGCAGACCCACACCTACATCGCCACGGGCAAGAAGGAGACGAAGTTCGGCGTGGACCTGACGCGCGCGAAGAAGATCCTCGCCTCGGCGCACGAGCTCAAGAACGTCGCGGTCAACGGCCTCCACGTCCACATCGGGAGCCAGATCACCAAGGTCGAGCCCTACGTCGAGACGATGAAGCGGATCGCCGCCTTCCTCCCCGAGTGCGAGCAGGTCGGCGCGAAGATCGAGTGGCTGGACATCGGCGGCGGCTTCGGCATCTGGTACAAGGACAAGCTGGCGCGGCCGGCCAAGGAGATCGCCCAGGCGATCCTCCCCATGCTCCAGAAGACGGGCTGCAAGGTGCTCCTCGAGCCCGGCCGCTTCATCGTCGGGAACGCCGGGGTGCTGATCACCCGGGTGCTCTACGTGAAGGAGTCCGGGGAGAAGAAATTCGTCATTTGCGACGCGGGAATGAACGACCTGATCCGTCCTACATTGTATAGCGCGTACCACCGGATCTGGCCGGTGAGGACCGATCCGGGGCACTCGGGAGAGGTGCCCGACGAGGATCACTGGGCCGGGCCCTCGATCGTCGCAGACATCGTGGGGCCGATCTGCGAGAGCGGCGACTTCTTCGCTAAGGAGCGCCGGATACCGCCCCTCAAGCGGGGCGACCTGGTGTGCGTCTTCTCGGCGGGGGCGTACGGGTACGCGATGGCCTCGAACTACAACTCGCACCCGCGTCCGTGCGAGGTGATGGTGGGGGGGAAGGAAGCGAAGGTCGTGACGGAACGGGAGTCGATGGACCACCTGCTCCGGAACGAAAAGCTCGTATCTTTTTCGTTGACATAGATTCTCGCGCGGCGAGAATCAGAGGGGTTTTGGACTCACGGGGAGAACTGCCATGCTGAAGCGCCTGCTCCTGGTGTCGCTCGTGGCCGCGCTGGGGATCCCGGTCCTCGCGCAGGACGATTCGTTCGGCGACAACGTCCGGAAACTCCTGGGCGAAGGCACCGACCTCTACAAGCGCGGGAAGTACACCGAGGCGCTCTCCAAGTTCGAGGAGGCGTTCCAGCTCAAGCCCAACAGCGACCAGGTCTACGCCTACATCAAGCGCGAGGGCGACAACGTCATCGCCGGGATGATGAACCATCCCGACCGCAAGATCCAGGACCTCGGCCGGCGCATCTACGAGCTCGCCAAGCCCGGCGAGCCGGTCCGCGAGGGCAAGGCGGTCGTCCTCAAGTACATCGAGGACCTCAAGAACGTCGACGACTTCGAGCGCTCGCGCGTGGCCTTCTGGCACCTGAAGAACATCGGGCCCTACTGCGTGCGCTGGCTCATCCCCGTGCTCGCCGACGCCCAGCAGGACCGCTTCCGCTCGCGGGTCATCCTCCTCCTCACCGAGATGGGCGTCGAGGGCTCGCTCGCGGTGGTCGAGGCGCTGGACTCCAAGAACGACTTCGTCCGCCAGCAGGCGGCGATCACGCTCGGCAACATCAAGGACGAGCGCGCCATCCCGGCCCTCCGGCGCGTCACCGAGGACGCCAACGAGAAGCAGGAGGTGAAGAAGTTCGCCCAGGAATCCCTCATGAAGATCATCCGCTCGAAGGACGCGGCCCAGTGGAAGAAGGCCACGGACTACTACTACGAGCTGGCGATGAAGTACTACTACAGCCACTCGAACGTGATCTACTCCTTCCAGCGCTCGTACCTGATCTGGAAGTGGGACACGGAGAAGGACGCGATCACCGAGCGCAAGGTCGCCCGGTTCGCCTTCAACGAGCAGCTGGCCGAGGAGGCGCTCTTCGACCTGCTCTCGCTCGACCCGAACTACGCGAAGGACGGCTACTCCGCGTGGAGCCTCCTCGCCTGCGTCCAGTTCGCCGAGGCGATCGAGGCCCAGGCCGCGATCCGCGCCGCGCTCGAGGCGCTCAAGGTCGACGAGCTCGACAAGCCCGGCCTCATCCGCCTGATCAAGGAGACCGAGGGGATGAGCGACGCCAGCGTGACCGCCGCCATCGGCGGCGAGATCACGAGCGCCGGCGGCTGGGCCGACGTCAACAAGGTCGTCTCCGCCTACCTCCTCAAGAAGGCCAAGGTCCTCCGCGCCAACGTGGTCGCACAGCTGCCCGGCAAGAAGTACATCTACGAGGCGCTCGCGCGGTCGCTGGTGGACGGCAACTACCTGGTCGCCAAGGCGGCCATCGAGACGATCGAGGAGATGGGCCGGCCGGAGGACCTCCCCGCCCCGCCGCTGCCCCCCGACGCGGCCAACGCGCCCGCCGAACAGGTGGCCGGCACGGGCGCCGCCTCCGCCCAGGCGAGCGGGACGCTCGGCCACGCGCTGGTCGAGGCCCTGGCCAACGAGGACAAGCGCGTGCGGTACGCCGCCGCCAAGGCGATGGTCACGCTCAACCCCCAGCGCCGCAAGCTGGGCATGGAACTCGTGATCCCCAACCTGATCGACGCGCTCGGCGAGCAGGGCGTCCGCGTGGCGCTCGTGATCTACGACGTGCAGGACGACAACGACCGGAACTTCATCAACGGGTTCCGGAAGACGCTGGCCAGCGTCAACGTCTTCCCCGTGATCGTCACCTCGGGCGGCGAGGGCATCGTGAAGGCCAAGCAGTTCCCCAACGAGGACATCATCATCATCCAGAAGAAAATCTGCAGCCAGGTCTACTTCAAGGAGACGGACACCAAGAAGGGGGTCGTGGAATCGGTCTTCGACACCCTGGTCAACGACGTCCGCACGAAGAACATCCCCAAGATCGTGCTGGGCGACACGCAGGGCGAGGTGGACGCCGCGAAGAAGGAATACGTCGAGAAGGGCACGGCCCTGGACTCGGTGGGCAAGGGCGTCCACCGGCTCGACCTCAAGGCGCTCTTCGAGAAGGCGTTCGACACCGAGGAGGCCCGGAAGGACTCCAAGGAGCGGGCCGACGAGATCGCCCGCGCCTCGGCCGAGACGCTGGCCAAGATCGACCCGACCAACACGCTCTACCCGTTCCGCGACTCGGTCCAGGCGCTGATCACGACGGTCGGCGGATCGAAAGTGGACAACGTGGAGCTGATCCGCGAGGACTCGATCCGCATCCCCGCCGCGGGGGCGCTGGGCCACTTCGGCGACCAGAGGGCGATCGACGCGCTGACCAAGGTGCTCTCCGAGAAGGACGCCGACGCCGACAAAGCCACGCGCCAGAAGGGCGTGCGCCTCGCGTGCGCCAAGGCGCTCTCTCAGATCTTCAAGCAGACCGGCACGACGCCCTCGAAGGAGGTCTTCGACGCCCTCATGAAGAACACGAAGGACGGCGACTACGACATCGAGTTCACCTGCGGCGAGGCGCTGGGCAACGCGGTGCTGACCAACCCGCAGCGCCTGGAGCTCGCGAAGTTCCGCCGGATCGAGCGGGAGACGGTGAGTCCCGAAGACCCGTAGGAAATCCGGCGATCCAACGAGGACCCACAAGGGCCCCGGTGAAAACCGGGGCCTTTTCTTTTTTGGAGATAGGGAGATGACGGAGATGGGGAGATAAGAAGGAGTAAGAAGGAGGAGGAGCCTACTTCATCCCCATCGCCACGAGGAAGCGGTCGGCCTCACCGGCGTCGTCGAAGATGAAGACGCAGGTCATGCCCGGCGCGCCGGCGGGCTTCATGACGACCGGATGGGGCCCGTCCCGGAAGACGATCGGAGCGGCCGGGCGGGCGAGCGGGGTCGCGACCAGCGCGTGCGTGACCGTGTGGCCCTTCCCGTCCTGCTGGATCGTCCAGCAGACTTTCGACCCGCGGTGCTCCCAGACCGCCGCGCCGGCGAAGGCGTAGCCCAGCTTCGCCAGATCGTGCGCGCAGACGTCGTAGGGGACGTGCCGCTTGAAGAACTTCTCCATCGGACGGTCGCGGTCGGGACAGCAGCCCGGGCAGACGCAGAGCCGGTCGGGGCCGCTGCGGCCGCAGAAGCCGTCGCGCGTCTCGTCGTGCTTCGCGGAGACCTCGGCGGCCAGCAGGCGCGGGATCTCGGCCGGAGGGGTGAAGAGGAGCGCCGCGGCGAGCGTCACGAAGAAGACGGCGGCCGCAAGGACGCCCCAGCGCCGGCGGGCGGGCTCCGCGGCGGGGCCGGAGACGCGCGAGAGGCGATCGTGCACCGACCGGGGGGCCTTCTCCGATCCGAGCTGCGCCTTGAGGGCGGCGCGGAGCGCCTTCTCCCCCTCGTAGACCGCCGCGCAGGCGCGGCAGAGGTTCAGGTGCTCCAGCACCTGCAGGTTCTCCGGCACCGAGAGCTCGCCGTCCATGAAGGGATCGACGCGGTGCTTGGCTTCGTGGCATTTCATGCGTCCGACCTCCCGCGAAGGAAACCCTCCTGCCTCGCGAATTCCGCCAGCTCCTCGCGCAGCATCGTCCGCGCGCGGAAAAGCCGGCTCATCACCGTCCCGATCGGGATCCCCATCATCGCCGCGATCTCCTTGTAGCTCAGGTCCTCGAGCGTCGCGAGGAGGAAGACGAGCCGGAACTCGTCGGGCACCTTCTCGAGCGCCTTCCGAGCCGCGTCCCCCAGGCGGTCCCCCAGCCGCGCCACGTCCTCCGCGGAGAGGTGCGGGGTCTCCACGGGGCCCTCGGGCTCGACCTCCGAGAAATCGGTCACGACCTCCGGGGCGCGCGCGGCCCGGCGGTAGTCGTTGATGTACGCGTTCGTCAGGATCGTGAAGATCCAGGCCTTGAAGTTCGTCCCCCGCTCGAACCGGTGGAGGTTCTTCCACGCCTTGAGGAAGGCCTCCTGCACCAGGTCCTCCGCCGCAGGGGCGTCGCCCGTCATCCGCAGCGCGGTCCGGTAGAGCGCATCCGCGTGCGGCCGCACGAGCTCCTCGAACTCCGTCACCACGATTCCATAACAGGGCGGAAGGGAGGTTTATTCGCTCAGGAGGCCGACCCCTCCAGCGCGCGGAGGAGCGTGTGGATCCCCTCCGAGGCCTGGCGGAGCCGCTGCCCCATCTTGCGGAGGAGCGCGGTCATGATCGTCGCCGCGGCCTGGGGGTGCTTCGAGAGAAAGGCCTGGAAGTCGGCGATCGTCCAGGAGACCAGGCGCGTCTCGGGGACCAGCGCGGCCGACGCGGTGGCCGAGCGCGGGCCGCGGTCGAAAGTGGAGATCTCGCCCAGGACCTCCCCGCGCTCCAGGCGCGCCAGCCGGTGGACCCGCGCGTCGCCTGGGGCCGCCTTGGTGACCTCGACCACCCCGGAGACCACGACGTAGAGCTTCTCGGCCGCCTCGCGCTCGCGGAAGACGGCCTGCCCTTTCTTGTAGACTTCCTCCCGGCCGACCGCCGCCAGCGCCTCGGCGTCCTCCGGCGAGAGCGCCGCGAAAATCTCGACCGACTTCAGGAAGTCCCGGGTGATCACGGCCTCCCACGGTACCCGGACCCGCGAGGACCGTCAACAGGAGGATGCGTTCACATTGTGATTGACCGTCCCCTCCGGATCGCCCTATAATCGTCGACGACCTATGCCGCTTCCCCCGCGCAACCGGCCGCCCCGGCGCTTCGGCCGTGACGATTCCCGCAGGCCGGCCCACACGCCCGGCCCCATGCCCGCCATCGGGACGAGCCAGTCGTCGGTTTCCCTCCTGCGCCTCAAGGCCCAGAAGCGCATGGCGCTCCGCCAGCGCATGGGCCTCCTCAAGCACAAGTCCTCCGGCGAGGAGTTCTCCGAGGTCGAACGCCAGATGATGGCGCACGAACTGGCCATCGCGGAGGAACTCCAGGCCAACCTGCTTCCCCGCAAGGTCCCCCAGATCCCCGGCTACGACGTCTCGGCCTACTACCGTCCCTCCCAGGAGGTGGGCGGCGACTACTACGACTTCATCGAGATCGACGCCGACCACCTGGGCATCCTGGTGGCCGACGTCTCGGGCAAGGGCATCCCGGGCTCGATCGTGATGACCGAAACCCGCGCGCTCGTGAAGAGCGAGGCGGTCCGCACGCTCTCGCCCGCCGAGACGCTGATCCGCGTCAACCGCGTCCTCTACAACGACATCAAGCGCGGCATGTTCGTCACCGTCTTCTACATGATCCTGTCGCTCCAGAAGGCGATCCTCTCCTGCGTCTCCGCGGGCCACAACCCGATGGTGCTCTGGCGGAAGGCCTCGAACACCTGCCACCTGGTCAACCCGAACGGCCTCGCGCTCGGCATCGACAAGGGCCCGCTCTTCGAGAAGACCCTCAAGGAGCAGAAGATCCAGCTCTTCAAGGGCGACCGCTTCGTGCTCTACACCGACGGCGTGATCGAGTCGATGAACCTGAAGCACGAGCAGTATGGACAGAACCGCTTCTACCTGCGCACCAAGCAACTCGCCGACAAGAGTTCCAGCGAGTTCCTCTCCCTCCTCGTGAACGAGATCGAGGAGCACCAGGGCGAAGCGCCCCAGCACGACGACATCACGATCGTCACCGGCCGCACGGTGTCCGAGGAAGACTCGGTCAAAGAGCCGATCATCGAGGGATAGTCGTCCCCTCCATGCCCGAGAATCCGCCCGGCCCTCCCCCGCCCTCGTCCTCCGCCGCCGGGAAGATCTGGATCATCGCGATCTTCGTCGTCGGCTCGGGCCTCGGGCTCTTCGCCTCGATCTGGTGGAGCCAGCCCGAGCACGCGGTCGCCGGGTCGTTCACCCAGATCCACACCGCGCTCCTCCGCGGCCCGCGGGAGAAAGCGCTGCGCCTGCTCGTCTCCAAACTCAGCTGGGACGGCCGCGAGATGACCCCCGATCAGTTCCTCGCCGCCTACAAGGTCCCGTCCGACCCGACCCCCATCCAGGCCGTCCCCTGCGCCTCGACGCCGGGCCACTGGACCGTGGCGATGAAGGGCCGGAGCTACTGCTTCGTCAAGGAGGGGAGGGCATGGAGGCTGCACGGGCTGCAGACGGGGGAGTGCGGGTGTAAGTGAGGCCCTTATTTTCTTTTCGAGGCGAAAAGAAAATAAACTTCAGAACCCCTTCCCCGTCTCGCCGCGTCGGGGCCCCTTTCGACCTTCCCCCGAGGTCTTCTGCCTCCATAGGATTGTTCTTCTCTTCTTCTTTACATGGGGTTTCGCGGATTTCCACCCCCTACGAGGGAATCCGCGAAACCATTGGATAACGAAAAAGGCCGCCCTTTGCAGGACGGCCCTTCTCTGGGGCCTCTGGGAGCCCGCACGGCCCTTTCGGGCCGATGCAATCATTTGGCTGTCTTTGATACGTCCGGGTTCTGCATTTTGTCGAGTATCCCCAGCGTGAGGAGGTTCATCGAGGTCGCGTAGACGCGGCCGCCCTCTCCTCCCCACTTGTCGACCGGGTCCCAGCTGCCGGAGAGACAGCCCTCGTTGAAGCGGCGCTGGTGCGGCACGAGCGCGCGGAGCGCCCGCGCGCTCCAGACGCCCCAGAGCTCCGCGTCGCCGTACGCCGCCAGCGCCCGCGTCCCCGAGAACCAGGCCGCGTAGTCGACGCTCGAGCCCTCCTCGTTCCAGATGGGCAGGTTCCAGACGAGTCGCTTGGCCGCCTCCGAGACCTCCGGCGCCCGGCGGTCCTGGCCCATCCGCAGGCGCAGCCAGAGCGCCGACGCCGTCAGGCCCTCGTTCCGGTCGAAGCCGCGCACCGCCGCGCCCCCGGCGCCCCGCCTCAGGTACGACGCCTCGTGCGACCGGTCGCCCGTCACCTCGGCCAGCCAGCGGCGGATGCCGTCCAGCGCGTACCGGTCGACCGTGATCTCGACCTCGGGCGAGGCGGACGCGAGGAGCGCCGCGCCCGCCCAGGCGGTGACGCTCGTATCGCTCTCGCCGTCGCGCACGCCGTAGCGCCACGCGAGTCCGGGGTTGCGCGCCATCTCGAGGAACCGGACCCCGCGCGCCGCGTGGTGTTTGTAGATCGCCTCGCCCATCAGCGGGTAGGCGCGCGCGAAGGCGAGCGTGCTGATCGCGTGGCCGTACATGTACTTCCCCATCCGCGGGCCGAAGCAGCCCGTCTCGTCCTGGCGCGAGGCGAGCCACGCGAGCGCCCGCCGCACGCTCTCCTCGTACTTCGGACGCGCCTGGCCGCTCTCCAGGATCGCCAGCGCCGCGAGCGCCGTCACGCCCACGTCGTACTCGTCGCCGCCGCGCCCCAGGCATACCTTCCCCTCGCACATCTGGGTGAAGGAACGGGCGCTCCACATGCCCTCGGCGTACTGGTGGCGCTGGAGCCACTGCAGGGCTGCCGCGGTCGCGCGCGCGGCCACGCTGCCGGGATGGGCGACGTCGCGCCGGGAATCGAGGTACGGGGCCTGGGCGGTCCGCGAGCGCGCGGCGGGGGCGGCCGCGAGCGGGCGGCCGTCGACCGCGATGAGGACCCAGAGGGAGACCGCGGCGGTGACCGTCGCCGAGAGGAAGAACGGGATGCCCAGGGCACGCCTCATCATGGGTCTATAACGTGAGACGCCGCCCGAGGTTCAGCGCGCAGGAGGAATTGCCACGACCGGCCGGGCGTCCGAGCCGAACGCCTCGAGCAGAAGGAGGGCGGCCCCCGAGGCGCGCCGGACGAGGCCCCCGTCCGCCGTCCCCGCATAGAGCGTCGGGACGTCGGGGTGCCAGAGCGTGACCTCCTCGGTGAGGCGGCCCTCCAGGTCCTCGGACCGGACCCGCACCCGCCGGGCCGCGAGTTCGCGGTCGCCGACCTTGACCTTCTCCTCGCCCGTCTCGCGCGTCCCTTCCGGCGCCTTCGCCCGCCGGGGCGGCGCCTGCTCGAGGGCCTGCGCCACCGTCTTCGACGGCCCGTCGGCGGAGATCTCGCCGTAGAACGCCTTCTTCACCGAGCCGCCGGAAGCCACGAGGCGCGCGCTCGCCTGGCGGACCTCGCCCTCCTCGACCATCTCGATCCAGGTGTCCTCGCCCTCCCGGGCGACGGCCGCCAGGGTGAACGTCCGCTCGCCCTCGCGATAACGGACCCACTGCCCCACCTTCGCCTCCGCGACGTCGCCATAGGGGTAGCGGTCCGGGACGCCGGGGACGACCCGCGTGATCTCCCGGAGGTGCTCCGGGATGGCGATCGTCGTGCTGGACGGACCGCTCCCGCAGCCCGCCGCGAGGAGCATCCCGACCGCGATCCGCCTCATCGGTTTCATCGTATGGCGAATGCTTGAACGCCGCAATCCTTTCTGTTACACCCGACACATGTCCGATCCAGGCACGCTGATCGACCTCTACCTCCAGGGCATCGAGCGCCATCCGCGCGTCGACCGCTTCCTCCAGAAGATCGATGGCGTCTACCAGGCGATCCCAACGGACGAGTTCGACCGGAAGGTCCGCGCCTGCGCGGGGGCGCTGGCCGCGCTCGGCGTCTCCCGGGGCGACCGGGTGGCGATCCTCTCCTACAACCGCGTGGAGTGGGCGATCGCCGACTTCGCCTGCCAGCTGCTCGGCGCGGTGGATGTCCCGATCTACTCGACGCTCCCGGCCGACCAGGTCGCCTACATCCTCCAGGACTCGGGGGCGAATGCAGCGTTCGTCGAGAACGCCGAGCAGTTCGTGAAGGTGCAGGGGCGGGTCGCGCACGCCATCAGTTTCGAAAGGGCGCCGGGCGCCCATTCGTTCGAGGAGTTCCTCAAGCGCGTCAAGGACGTGAAGCCCGCGGCGGTCGGGCCCGACGACCTGGCGACCCTCCTCTACACGTCGGGCACCACGGGCGTCCCCAAAGGGGTGATGCTCACCCACCGGAACCTCGTCTCGAACGTAATCGCCTCCTGCGCCCTGCTGCGCCCGACGCCGGCGGACACCGCGCTCTCGTTCCTCCCCCTCTCGCACAGCTTCGAACGCCTGCTCGACTACGCGATGTTCCACGGCGGCGCGTCGATCGCGTACGCCGAGCACGTGGACAAGGTGGTCGAGAACCTGCAGGAGGTGAGGCCGACCATCATGGGGGCGGTGCCGCGCTTCTACGAGAAGGTCTACGCGAAGATCATGAAGTCGATACGGGACTTGCCCCCCGGGAGGCGGGAGAAGTTCGACTGGGCGCGGCGGACCGGCGCGGTCATGGCCGAATTCCGGCGGCGCGGGGAGAAGGCGCCCCTCGGGCTGCGCCTCAAGCACTGGGTGGCCGACCGTCTCGTCTTCCGGAAGATGGCCGCCCGCGTCGGGGGCCGGATCCGCTATTTCGTCTCGGGCGGCGGCCCGCTCTCGCGCGACATCGCCGAGTTCTTCCACTCCGTCAACCTGATGATCCTGGAAGGGTACGGGCTGACCGAGACCTCGCCCGTCCTCACGATCAACTCCCCGGGCGCCGTCCGGCTGGGCACGGTCGGGAAGGCGATCCCCGGCGTGGAGCTCAAGATCGCGCCCGACGGCGAGATCCTGGCGCGCGGGCCCAACATCATGAAGGGCTACTACAACAAGCCCCAGGAGACGGCCGAGGTCATCAAGGACGGCTGGTTCGCGACGGGCGACATCGGCGAGCTCGATCCCGAGGGCTACCTCAAGATCACCGACCGGAAGAAGGACCTGCTGAAGACGTCCGGCGGAAAGTACGTCGCGCCCCAGCCGATCGAGAACGCCCTCAAGCTCAGCCCCTTCGTGGTGAACGCGATCGTGATCGGCGACCGCCAGAAGTTCCCCGCCGCGCTGATCGTCCCCGCCCCCGGCGCCACGCGGGAGCAGATCGAGCAGGCCCTCGAGCACGTGAACCAGTCGCTCGCCCACCACGAGCAGCTCAAGAAGTTCGTCCTCGTCGAGAAGGACTTCACGGTGGAGAGCGGCGAGCTCACGCCGACCATGAAGGTCCGCCGCCGCGTCGTCGAGAAGAAGTACGAGGCGCAGATCGCGGCCATGTATGGAGATTAGGAGATACCGGGAGATCCGGAGATAAGGAGATCCGGAGATAGGGAGATCCGGAGATAAGAAGATCCGGAGAAGTGGAGCTCCCCGGAGATCCCGCAAGGGACCGCCGCGCGCCCCGGACCGAATGACCCTTTTCCTTGACGCCCCCGCCTTCAGATTGAAATACTGTAATATGATCGGACCGGCCGTGTGGCCGGCGATCGCCGGGGGTGGGCGCAAGGCATGCCGGGGATCACAGCCGTCTTCAAGGCGCTGTCCAATCCGAACCGGCTCCAGGTCTTCCAGGCGGTCTGCAAGGCCGCGCGGCGCTCGAAGAAGGGCCTGTCGATCGAGCAGATCTGCCGCGAGACCGGGATGAAGCAGCCCGCCGTCTCGCACCACGTGGCCCACCTGGAGCGCGCGGGGATCCTCACCCGCACCAAGTCCCGCTGGTGGGTCCACTGCACGCCGACTCCCGACGGTCTCGCCCAGGTCGAGAAGTTTTGCAAGGATCCGGCGGCCGAGAGCCGGTAGCGCGAGATGGCCCGACGCCTCCCTCTCCTCGATCTTGAGGACGTGACGATGATGCGCGGCGGCGCGCGCGTCCTGGACGGACTCACCTTCAGGATCGCCGTCGGCGAGAATGTCGCGATCCTCGGCCCCAACGGCTCGGGCAAGTCGTCGCTCCTCAAGCTCCTCACGCGCGAACTCTACCCCGTCGCGAACGAGCACCCGTACCGGATGCGCATCCTGGGCCGCGAGTCGTGGGACCTCTTCGAGCTGCGCCGCCACCTGGGGATCGTCTCCACCGACCTGCAGTCCGACTTCGCGCGCGAGTGCTCGGGGTGGGAGGCGGTGGCGTCGGGCTTCTTCAGCTCGGTGGGCCTCTGGTCGTGCCACCGCCTGACGAAGGCGATGGAGAAGAAGGCCTGGGCGGTCCTCGAGCGGCTCGAGATCGCGCCGCTCGCCGACCGCCTGATGACCGCGATGTCGACGGGCGAGGCGCGGCGGATGCTGATCGGCCGCGCGCTGATCCACGACCCCGAGGCGCTGGTGCTCGACGAGCCGACCAACAGCCTAGACCTCCGCGCGCTCCGCGAGTTCCGGACGACGCTCCGGAAGCTCGTCCGCGCCGGCACGAGCCTGATCCTCGTCACCCACGCGCTCGAGGAGGTGATTCCCGAGGTCTCGCGCGTGATCCTCCTCCGCGAGGGCCGCGTCTTCAAGGACGGCCCGAAGAAGGAGATCCTCAGCGCCGCGAACCTGTCGGAGCTCTACCGCATGCCGGTCCGCCTCGACCTCGAGGACGGGTATTACCACGTGAGGTGAAGCCGTGATCACGTACCGCCTGGGCAACGACATCGACCTGGACCGCACGATCGAGCTCTACCGCGCGTCGACGCTCGGCGAGCGGCGGCCGGTCGACGACCGCGACCGCATGGCCGCGATGCTCCGGAACGCGAACCTGGTGGTAAGCGCCTGGGACGGCGGGCTCCTGGTCGGGCTCTCGCGGGCGCTCAGCGACTTCAGCTTCGTCACCTACCTGTCCGATCTCGGAGTACGGGCATCGCACCAGAAGCAGGGGATCGGGAAGGAGCTCATGCGGCGCACGCAGGCGGCGGGCGGGCCTAAGACGAAGGTGATCCTCCTGGCCGCCCCGGCCGCCGAGGCGTACTACCCCCACGTCGGATTCACCCGCCACCCGCAGTGCTGGATGCTCTCCCCCGGCGAAACCGTTGGCCCCCCGGCGTCGTAGAAAGTATGCTGACCGCCGAATTCAACGGAGGAAGAACATGCGGAAGATGCTCGTGGTCGCCTTCGCGGCCCTGCTGCCCCTGATCGCCGGCGCGCAGGACCAGAAAGTCGAGGAAGGCTACACCTCCCTCTTCAACGGCAAGGATCTCTCCGGCTGGGTCTACGGCAAGACCGGGAAGGGCGAGAACAAATCGGGCGCCGGCTATGCCATCGAGAACGGCGCCCTCTTCTGCACCGTCAAGGACGGCGGAAACCTCTACACCGAGAAGGAGTACGGCGACTTCAGCTTCAAGTTCGAGTTCAAGCTCACCGTGAACGCCAACAACGGCATCGGGATCCGCGCCCCCCTCGAGGGCGACGCGGCCTACGCCGGCATGGAGATCCAGGTGCTCGACGACGGCGGGCCGGCCTACGCGAAGCTCCGCCCCGAGCAGTACCACGGCTCGGTCTACGACCTGGTCGCCTGCAAGCGCGGCTCGCAGAAGCCGGTGGGCGAGTGGAACGAGCAGGAGATCTGGGCGAAGGGGTCGAAGATCAAGGTGACCCTGAACGGGACGGTGATCGTCGACGCCGACCTGGCCGACATCAAGGACGAAGCCAAGCTGAAGAAGCACCCCGGCGTGAAGAACGCCAAGGGCCACATCGGCTTCCTCGGCCACGGCGCCCGGGTGGAGTTCCGCAACCTTCGAGTCAAGGAACTCTAGAGCATCCGGGTCAGCAGTCCGGAAAGGAGCCGCCGCAGGAGCGTGGTGGAGCACCCCGTGGCCGGGCAGCACCCATTCGAAGGACCGGCGGCGCAGCCGCTCCATCGACCGCCCCCTGCTCCTCCCACGAGTGCCCGCCGTATCCTGGCCTGCCTGGATGGCGATGATGACGACGACTGCGACCGCTGCCACGCGTCGCCCTGCCGCTGCGCGGCCACGCCGCCCCCGCCGAGGAAGTTCAGCTCCTACAAGAAGCCGTAGCTACGGCCTCCAGAGCCAGCGCAGCGAGTCGGGCAGGACCGCCCCGCCGTGCACGCCGGAGTGCTTCCCCTCGCCGTAGACGAACTTGTAGTCGTACTTCTTAAACTTGAGCGACGCCGCCATCGACTGGTTCGCCAGCGGCCAGCTGCCGTGCTCGTTGTCGAGATCGTTCGAGCCGTCCTGCAGGAAAACCCGGATCGGCTTCAGCGGCGTCTTCCGGATCAGCGCCTCGCAGTTGTGGCCGCCGCGGATGTTCGTGAAGCTCCCCACATGGGAGAGCACCTTGGAGAACTCGTTCGGCCGCTCCCACGCCACCGTGTACGCGCAGATGCCCCCCGAGCTGATCCCGCCGATCGCGCGGTCCTTCGGGTCCTTCGAGAGATTCACCGTCTTCCCCACCTCGGGGAGGATCTCCTCGAGAAGGAAGCGCGCGTACTGGTAGCCCAGCGAGTCGTACTCGAAGCTGCGGTTCGAGACCCCCTTGCCACCCTCCTTCTCGGGCGGGAACGTGCCGGGATTGATGAAGATCCCCGCCATCGGCGGAATCTCCTTCTTGTGGATCAGGTTGTCGAAGACGACGGTCGTGCGGAACTGCCCCTTGTCGTTCATGTAGCTGCCGCCGTCCTGGAAGACCATGACCGCAATCGGCTTCTCCTTGTCGTACTGCGCCGGCACGTAGACCCAGTAGTCGCGCTCGGTCTTCGCGAAGACCTGGCTCACCCAGCGATGCTTCGTGACCGTCCCCTTCGGCACGCCCTCCTGCACCTGCGAGTCGGGCCCGAGCTTGTAAAGATCGGCCTCGCTCAGCGGCTTCGGGTCCTGGGCGAAGAGCACGGCGGCGATCAGGATTTCGAGCATGGCATCCATCCCCTTATGAGGTTCCCTTCTTGCAACGTCGCTGCATCGGAGGTCGTTTCAACGGCGCGGCCCCGCGGCCTTCCGTAGACGGTCCGCCACCGCGAGCCCGATCCCCTCCTCCGCCGGCCGGCCCACCACCACCACGTCGGCGCCCCGACCGTCCGCCTCGCGCAGCGCCGCGTAGAGCCCGCGGGCCTCGGGCCGCGCGAGCACCTCCACCTTGAGACCGCGCTTCCGGAGCTCCGCGGCGCGGGACTCGATCTCTTCCGCCTTCGTCACCACCACCTCGGCTCGCGGCGCGTAGTGCGATTCGAGCTGCCCGGGCGCGCGAACGTCCGTCTTCTCGAGGACCGGGACTCGCCGACCGAGCGCCTCCTCGATCGCCTC
>CAZSCC010000532.1:0-7157 GCA_964604905.1 uncultured Planctomycetales bacterium | reverse complement strand
GGGGATGTCGCTGATCACCGCGAGGCCGCCGCACATGTCGCCGTACAGGGTGTTGTACCCGGTCGCGATCTCGCTCTTGTTCCCCGTGGAGAGGAGGAGGTGCTTCATCTTGTTCGAGATCGCCATGAGGATGTTCCCGCGGATGCGCGCCTGGATGTTCTGCTCGGTCGTGTCGGCGGGCAGGCCGACGAAGAGCTTGGCGAAGTCGTCCATGTACTTGTCGAAGATGGGCTGGATGGAGATCGACTTGTATTCGATCCCGAGGTTGCGCGCCAGCGCCTCGGCGTCGCTCTTGGAGTGGTCGGTGGAGTACATGCTGGGGAGGGAGACGCCGAGCACGTTGTCGTGACCGAGCGCCTCGCTCGCGATCGCGGCGACGAGCGCCGAGTCGACTCCCCCGGAGAGGCCGACCACCGCTTTCTTGAACCCGCACTTGTGGGCGTAGTCGCGCGTCCCCAGGACGAGCGCCCGGTAGACGGCCTCCGCCTCGGAGAGCTTGACGCCGTGCTGGTCGCCCGCGCCGTAGTCGAGGTCGATGAGGATGATGTCCTCCTCGAACGGCTTGGCCTGGGCGATGACGTTCCCGGCGGGGTCGACCGCGATCGAGTTGCCGTCGAAGATGAGCTCGTCGTTGCCTCCGACCTGATTGACGCAGATGACGGGGACGTTGTACTGCTTGGCCTGGGCCTTCATGAGGTCGTTGCGGAGGGCGTCCTTTCCGATCGACCAGGGCGAGGCGGACATGTTGATGATGAGCTGGAACTTCTTCTTGGCCATCTCGGCCAGCGGGTCCTTGGCGTACTTGCGCGGGCCGCACATCGCGTCGGTCCAGATGTCCTCGCAGATCGTGAGGGCGACCTTGTGGTCCTTGTCGCCCAGCTTGACCTTCAGGGGCGAGGCGCCGGCAGCGGGCTCGAAGTAGCGCGCCTCGTCGAAGACGTCGTAGGTGGGCAGGAGGGTCTTGAAGCTGACGTAGGCGATGTCGCCGTTCTCCAGCAGGGCCGCCGCGTTGTAGAGCGGCTTCCCCTCGCCGGACTGGTTTTTCTCGACGAAGCCGACGAGCACGGAGATGTCCTTCACCTTGGTGGCCAGGTCGTTGAGCGCGTTGTTGCTCTGCTCGATGAAGCTGGAGCGCTCCAGCAGGTCGCGCGGCGGGTATCCCGTGAGCGAGAGCTCGGGGAAGACCACGAGCTGGGCGCCCAGCTCCTTGGCGCGGCCGGTGTACTGCAGGATCTTCGCGACGTTGCCGGCGATGTCGCCGACCGTGGGGTTGATCTGCGCGGCTGCGATCTTCATGATTCGTCCTTATCTAGAGCGGGTCTTTGGTTTCCTGGACGGCTGGAAGGCCCGGATCACCGCCGCGGCCGTCTTGAATTCCACCCCCGCGGCCTGGAGCTCCATCTCGGCCTGCCGGGCGCCCTCCTCGGAGAGCGAGTGGACCGCGTCCGAGACGACCGTGACCTCCTTGCCGAGCTTGAGGAGGCCGAGCGCCGCCAGGCGGACGCCGAACTCGGTCGCGATGCCGAAGACGGCCCAGCGGCCGGCGCCGCTCTTCCCGACCAGCTCGCGCGCGGCGGGGTTCGAGAAGCCGTCGTGCTGGCCCTTTTCGAGGATCACCTGCATTCCGGGCCGGAGCTGCGGCGCGTCCGCCCCGCGGTCGGCTCGGAGGACGAGGGGGCTGCCGAGGAGGGTCTCGGGGAGTTTCTCCTGGCCCTCGGTCCCGCGAAGGCAGTGCTCGGGCCAGTCCTTCATCTTCGCGTCCGACGGCGAGTACGCGTCGGCGGAGGCGACCACCGGAATCCGCGCCTTCTTGGCGAAGGCGTAGAGCGTGCGGAGCGCCGGGCGGATCTTCTCCGCCCCTTTCAGGTACATCTTCCCGGTGGGAAGCATGAAATCCTTCTGCGTATCGACGTCCCAGAACGCCACGTGGCCCATACGGCTCGCGCGGCCGTCGGCCGCGCCGATAGTATCCCCGGTTTACTGACCTTACGCGAACAGCCGCAAGACTTGCACGGCCAAGGGGATACGTCGACCCCGCCGCGGCGGAATCCTCCCCCGACTTCGACCCGACGGCCGGCGCATCCTCGAGGTGGCCATCAACGGCGCTCCGCCGGCCCGAAGCGAGTCGATTTTATACCCCGCCCGGGCGGGAGATGCAACCATTTGTTTTTTTCGGGGAATCTCGGGGAGAACGTGCGCGCGGGGAAACCCGAGGGCCGGTCCGGCGGTATCGTGTCATGGCGCGGGTTGCCCGCGCGTCTAATGGGTGGTATAGTTAAGAGCGCTCAAGGGGTGGTCATGCGGGACGTCGCCGACGGTCGGGTCATTCACGGCCACAAGCTCGTCGAGAAGATCGGCGAGGGCGCCTACGGCGAGGTCTGGCACGCCGAGTACATGGGCCACCCGGTCGCCCTCAAGGTCTTCAACCGCGGACGCCGTCCCGCCCAGCTCCGGCGCGAGCTTTTCGCGCAGTACGCCCTCGGGCGACTCGAAGGCGAGGAGGCCCGGTGGTTCCCGCGCGTCGACCACGTGGACCTCGACGCCGAGCCCCCCTACATGCGGATGGAACTGATCGAGGGGTCCCCGCTGGAGGACCTGCTCGCCAGCCCGGTGCTCTCGCTCGAGGATCGGCTCGGGATCGGTGAGAGGGTGCTCGAAGCCCTCGCCGTCGTCCACGCGCACGACTTCGTCCACGGCGACCTCTCGCCCCGGAACGTCCTGGTCGCGCCCGACCGCTCGGTCCGGCTGATCGACGTGGGGTACGGCGCGCTCTTCGAGGACGCAGCCGACATCGCGGTCTCGACCAGCGCCGAGGACGCCCCTTCGGGCGTGGCCTCTCCGCTCTACTCGGCGCCCGAGCGCTTCAAGAGCGCCCCGATGGAGGGCTGCGGAAAGCCGTCGGACATCTTCTCGTTCGGCAAGCTCCTCTACCGGCTGATCACGGGGGAGCAGCCGTTCGTCATCAAGCCCGTCAGCCTCAAGTTCCGCGCCCTGGGCACGAAGTGGGACGACTTCCTCTTCAAGTGCCTGGAGGAACGGCCCGAGGCGCGTTTCGCCGACGGGGCGGCGGCGCTGGCGGAGTACCGCCGCATCTGCCGCTTCGAGCTTTCTCCCGGCGAGTACCGCGCCGAGTGCGCCGAGTGCGGCGCGGCGCAGTCGATCCCGGGCGGCTGGGCGGGCGAGCGGTTCGCCTGCCGACGCTGCGCCAGGACGATCGAGGTCCTCTTCTACGACGACGTGTCTCGCTACGCCACGACCGCGACGGTCGCGCCCGCGCGGCCCGAGACGCCGCCCATCCTCTTCCTCGACCAGGAGGTGGAGGCCCGCGCGAAGAAATTCTGCCTCAAGTGCGGCGGCGAAATGCGCCCCGAGGCGAAGAAGTGCCGCCATTGCCACGCCTGGGTGGAGGAGCAGGCCCGGCGCGTGATGGAAGCCGCTCCCGCTCCCGCGGCGCCTCCGGCCCGCTCGTTCGTGATCCCCGCGTGCCTCACCCTCGCCGCCTACGCGCTGATGTGGGTGCCGGGCGCGATCCTCAATTGGTATTTCCTCGACGAGGCCCGCCGCGTCCAGAGGGGGGCGGGGCGCGCCCCATCGGGCACCTCGGCGCTCCTCGTCATGATGTGGATCCTGGTCTACATCCCGTTCCTCGCCGTGGCGGCCTTCACGGTCCTGGGCCTCTGCGCCGCGCTCCTCCTCGCGCTCTTCGCCTGATCCTCGCGCCCCGCGGACCCTTTCGGTATACTGGCGCCCTTATATGGCGGTCGGTTTCGGATACGACATCCATCGCCTGGTGCCGGGGCGGAAGCTCCTCCTGGGCGGCGTCGAGATTCCCCACGCGTCCGGGCTCCTCGGCCACTCGGACGGCGATGTCCTCCTCCACGCGGTGATCGACGCGCTCCTCGGCGCGGCGGGTCTCGGCGACATCGGCCGCCTCTTCCCCGACACCGACCCTTCGATCAAGGGCATCCCGAGCGCCAAGATGATCGAGAAGGTCATGAGCCTCCTTCAGGGTCGCTGGGAGGTGGAGAACGTCGACGTGACCGTGGTCGCCGAGGCGCCGAAGCTGGCGCCCCACAACGAGGCGATCCGCGCGAGGGTCTCCGCCCTGATCGGCTGCCCCCGCATCTCGATCAAGGCCAAGACCAACGAGGGGCTCGGGTACATCGGCAACAAAGAGGCGATCGCATGCTATGCTGTCGCCCAGTTGAAGGGGTTATGAAGCTCTACAACACCCTGTCCCACCAGATCGAGGAGTTCGCGCCCCTCGAGCCCGGCCACGTCCGCATGTACAACTGCGGGCCGACCGTCTACGGCGACCAGCACGTCGGCAACTATCGGACGTTCGCGTTCGCCGACACGCTCCGGCGCTACCTCGAATACAAGGGCTTGAAGGTCACCCAGATCGTCAACATCACCGACGTGGGCCACCTCACGCAGGACGACCTCGATTCGGGCGAGGATAAGATCGCGGCCAAGGCCCGCGAGATGGGATGGACGCCATTCCAGGTGGCGGAGCACTTCATGGAGCGGTTCATCCGCGACCGGAAGACGCTCCTCTTCCGCGAGCCCTCGCGGTTCACCCGCGCCACCGAGCACATCGGCGAGATGGTCGCCCTCATCCGGACGCTGCTCGACAAGGGCGTCGCCTACCGGGTGGGCGGGAACGTCTATTACGACGTCACGAAGTTCGCCGACTACGGGAAGCTCTCGGGGAACTCGCTGGAGGCGATCAAGGAGAACGCCCGGATCGAGAAGAACAACGAGAAGCGCAACCAGGCCGATTTCGCGCTCTGGAAGACCGACGAGAAGCACCTGATGCAGTGGGACGCGCCGTGGGGGCGCGGCTTCCCGGGCTGGCACATCGAGTGCTCCGCGATGTCCATGAAGTACCTGGGCGAGAGCTTCGACATCCACACGGGGGGCGAGGACAACATCTTCCCGCACCACGAGTGCGAGATCGCCCAGAGCGAGGCCGCGACCGGGAAGAAGTTCGTCCGCTTCTGGATCCACGCGCGCCACCTGATGTGGAACGAGCAGAAGATCTCGAAGTCGCTGGGCAACGTGGTCCTCATCCAGGACCTGCTCGACAAGGGCTACACGCCGGGGGAGATCCGCTACGGCCTCGTCTCCACGCGCTACAGCCAGCGGGCCAACTTCATGTGGAAGCTCTTCGATGACGCGAAGCTGGCTGTCGGGCGGCTCCTCGAGTTCCGGAGCCGCCTGAAGGAAGCCGCCGCGAAGCCGGCCGCCGGGACGGCGCCCGACTTTGAGCGCGTCCGCCGCGACTTCGAGGAGCGGATGGACGACAACCTGGACGTGGCGGGCGCCCTGGGCGTGCTCCACACGTTCGCCCGCGAGGGAAACCGCGCGATCGACCAGGGCCTGGCGGGGGAGGGCGCGCGGAAGTCGCTCGAGCTGCTCGAGAAGGTCGACACGGTGTTCGGGCTCCTGGGCGGCGATGCCCCCGCGACCGCCGCGGACGGGCCGCCCGCCGAGGTCGCGGCGCTCGCGACGGCGCGCGACGAGGCGAGGAAGGCGAAGGACTTCAAGAAGGCCGACGAGATCCGCGACCGGATCAAGGCGCTCGGCTGGAGCGTCGAGGACACCAAGGAGGGGAGGAAGTTCCGCAGGATCTGACGAAGGGAGATCCGGAGATGAGGGGGGATTTGGAGAGGGAAGAAGTTACCTCCTCAGACCATCACCTTTCTGTTCTTGTCCGCCTGCTACCCCACATCGCTGGCACAGTCGACAGTATGAAAGGCAAACCCCCGAATACTCCTCTGATCACGTCAAAGAACTGCAGAAGTGTTATCAGCATCCCGAAAATGCCACTGATGGCGAACGCAAACCATCCACGCTTGGCTTCCCGGCCGCGCGATTTCATCGCGTTGACTACACTCGCAATGCAAAGGCAGCCACAGAGAAGACCGCCTAAAAGCAGAAACATCCGGGGGAACATGTGTGTCCTTCCAGAGAGCGGGTGCTCAGGTCGTTCAGGAGGTCTTCAATCAAGCTCCCCAATGACCGGTTCGCCGGTACGGGGTGATGAAGTTCGGTTGATCGCCTTCACTGACTGCCCGAGCGATCCTATGTTCGATCTTCACCATGTAGGGAGTATTCTTATCTCCCGATCTCCGGTCATCTCCGGATCTCCCTAAGTCTTCTGTTGCAGGTACATCACCAGCAGCGCCACGATCGCCCCCCACGACAGCAGGTTCGAGAAGACGTAGCCCCAGACGATCGCGACCTTCTTCGGGTGCTTGAACTCCTTGAGCCCGTAGACGATGTAGCCGAGCGGCACCCAGTCGGTCCCGCCCCCCGCCTCCTCCCGCGAGCGCTTCTTCAGGATCGAGCCCGTGAGCCACGCGGGGAGCGCGGTGATCGCGGCGATCGCGATCAGGAAGATCACCAGCGGGGTGTCCATGTCAGGCACTCGCGGCGGGCGCGGGGCGGCGGACCGCCCGGACCGCCTCGACCACCAGGAACGCGCTCAACGCCGCGAGGAGCACGGCCACCACGCCGTTGATCGTGACGGGATTGAAGCCGAGGTCCTTCCGGAAGGCGTGGATCGCCTGCAGCCCGAGCGACCAGACGGTGATCGTCATCACGAAGAGCATCGGGAAGAGGGTGAACCAGTAGGGCTTCTTGAGCGCGCGGAGCCACACGGTGATGGCCAGCAGCGTGAGCGCCGCCAGCAGCTGGTTGGAGGTCCCGAAGAGCGTCCAGTAGACCTTCCACGAGTCCGGCGCCGAGGCGAGCACGAGGAGCAGCGGGACCCCCGCCGTCGCCGCCGTCGCGACCGCCGCGGCCGCCTTCCCCGGAAGGTTGAAGAGCTCCTGCAGGATGTACCGCCCCAGGCGGGTCGCCACGTCGAGCGTGTCGAAAACGAACGTGGAGAAGACCATCGAGCCGAAGACCTTGGCGAAGGCGTAATGATCCTTCCCGATGATCACCGTCAGGAACTTCCCCATGCCTTCGCCGTAGATGACGCCCGGGCCGCCCGAGGGCTTGGCGACGATCATCACCGTGGCCAGCGCGATGAGCGCGACGAAGCCTTCGAGGAGCATGGCGCCGTAGCCGACGGGGCGGCAGTGGCTCTCGCGGGAGATCTGCTTGGAGGTCGTCCCCGAGCAGACCAGGCCGTGGAACCCCGAGCA
>CAZSCC010000531.1:0-3609 GCA_964604905.1 uncultured Planctomycetales bacterium | reverse complement strand
GAACGCGGCGACGACAAGCTCGCTCGGCGTGAGGATCCCGATGCATACGAGAGAACTGGTGGACGCCCTGGTCTCCCTGGTCGAGCTCACGCGGACCTACGACCAGGAGCTCAAGGAAGCCGGGCAAGCGAGCAAGGCACTGTTCGCCAAGATGAGAGACGCCGACGGGCGCATCGACGGGATGGTGGACGCGCTCTGGAAGCGCGTCCAGGAGCGCCGGCGGGCGCTCCGGCAGGAATCTCGGAATTAGCGCAACTGAAGGAGGAGCCGCCATGTCCTTTGATCTGGGATACGTCTGGATGGTCCTCCTGCCGGGGATGGCGCTCGCGTTCTGGGCGCAGCGCCGGGTCCGTCGGGCCTTCGAGGAAGCCTCGCGACTTCCGAGCCGTCGCGGATACACGGGAGCGGAAGTGGCCGAAGCTATACTCCGCCACGAGGGCGTTCGCGGAGTGCGGGTGGGGCCGACCGCCGGCGTGCTGACCGACCACTATCACCCGCTCAAGAGGCTGCTCGCGCTTTCGGAAGCGGTCCACTCGGGAACGACCCTTGCGGCCGCGGGCATCGCGGCGCACGAAGCCGGACACGCGCTGCAGCATGCGAGGGGCTACTGGCCCCTCCAGGTGCGAAGCCTGCTCGTGCCCGCCTGCGTGGCGGGAAACTGGATCGGCCAGGCCGCGATCCTTGTGGGAGCGCTCTTCGCCCTCGGGACGAATTCGCCCTGGGGACAGACGCTCCTGTGGCTCGGGATCGGGGGGTACGCGCTGGCCTTCCTCTTTACCCTGATCACCCTGCCGGTCGAGTTCGACGCCTCCCGCCGGGCCATGGCGGCGTTGTCGGACCAGGGCATCCTGTCCGCGGACGAGCTGCCCGTCGCCAAGCGGGTGCTCGACGCCGCGGCCCTGACCTACGTCGCCTCGGCCGTCCAAGTCTTCCTGGTGCTGGCGTACCTTCTCGGCCAGGCAAGGCGCTCGTGAGGGAAAGCCGATGAACCTGCGCGATCGGGCTCACGCCTGGACGTCGAGCGCCTCCTTCCAACAGGGCGTGAACAACATGCAGTCCGAGCACAAGGAACCGGACGACCGTCTCGACCGGCTGGTCGAAGCCGTGAGGCGCCTGGAGGAGAGGCTTGACAGCCGTTCGGAGCGCGTACTCCGTGAATAGATCCGCCGCCGTCCTGAGCGTGCTGAGGCGGCGCTGGGCTTACGCTCTCGTCGGCGTGCCCTTCCTGACGGATTGGATCGATACGGGACACTTGCCCGCGTATCCGCGAGAGTACGTGACGGAACTCACTCTGGGGCTCTTGGTCGGCACGTGCGTTTGGCTGCTGTACAAGGACCGGGACCGCATGAGGAGTCTGGCGGAACTGGATCCCCTCACCGGCCTTCCCAACAAGAGGCGCTTCTCCTCCGAGCTGGCGGCCGCTCTGTCGAGTGCCCGGCGCTCGGGGATTTCGTTCACGCTGGGGGTCGCGGATCTGGACGGCTTCAAGGCGGTCAATGATCGATTCGGTCATCTCAAGGGTGATGACGTCTTGAGGCAAGCGGCGCGCCTGCTCTCAGGCGGTCTGCGAGGGAAGGAAGACGTCTGCTACCGGATCGGCGGGGATGAATTCGCGCTGCTCTTGAACGACGCGGCGGGTCCGGCGGCCGGGGAGATTCTCCAGCGAGTCCGAAGCGCCGTGGAGGATGGACTCCGAGAGTATGGCGTCACGGTTTCGGTCGGAAAGACTCAATCGAGGAGCGACGACGACGCGGAGGCCATCATTTCACGAGCGGACCAAGCGATGTACGCGCGCAAGCGGTCCAGGCCGAGTTCGCCCGGTCGCGAGAATCTGGGTTTAGAGGTAAGGCGAGAATAGCCTGGCGACCGAGTTTCGCAACCGAATCCAAAAGGGTAGGCGCCGGAAATCGTCGAGTTTCACCGGAGTCGCTCTCCGTCGCTTTTCCTCCACGATGGCCTCCACCTGAGCTCCGAGTGCGACATCATAGCACTCGACGTTAAACTCGAAATTAAGACGAAGGCTTCTTGGGTCGAAGTTGGCAGACCCCAGGAAGGTCCAAGCGCCGTCTACGACCATCAACTTGGTGTGCTCGAAGGGCCCCTTTGTTTTCCAGACACGGCAACCCCCCTGAAGTACCTGCCACAGTTGGGCATCGATCGCCCACTGGACGAGGAGCAAGTCGTTCTTCTCAGGTATGAGGATCTCGACCTCGACTCCCCGTAGAGCGGCGACATTCAGCGCCATGATCATCGCGGGCTCCGGCAGGAAGTACGGGTTCACGATGCGGATGGACTTCCTTGCCGAGGCCATCGCCGCGGCAAGGACCTGGCTGAGGGAATCCAGGTTCTCCCCCGGGTCGAAGGGGATTCCTCGCGCGTTCACCGTGCCCGTGGACTTCTTCTCGCCGGGAAGCCACTCCCTGCCCAGCAGAACTTCCGTCGTCACGAAGGCCCAATCATCCACAAAGGCTTCCTGAAGCTGTTCGACCACGGGGCCCTGGATCTGAAAATGGACGTCTTGCTCGAGGTGGGGCCCGTCCGACTCCACGCAGTGCGAGCGTCGGATGTTCATGCCTCCCGTAAAGCCCATCGTGCCGTCGACCACCAGGATCTTCCTGTGATTCCGAAGGTTCATGTAGTGCGATCGCAAGGGAAGCAGGAGCGGCTGGAACACTTCAGCCTTTACCCCAGATGCCCGCAGCGCCCGAATGGAGGCTCGCAGCGTTGACCCTCCGCCAACGCCATCGATCAGGACTCGTGCGTCCACTCCTCTTTTGGCCGCCCGCGCAAGTGTCTCGATGAACCGATCTCCGACCTCATCCTTCTCGAAGATGTATGTCAGGAGCGCGACCGACTTCGTCGCCGAGTCAATCGCTTGCAGCATTGCGGGATAAGCCTGTTCACCGTTGAGAAGAGCCTTCACCGCATTTCCTTCAAGCAACGGCCGGCTGTAGATCGTCTCCCCAACCTTGGATAGGGTCACCAAGTGATCGAACCCGGCGCCCAGCCGCTCCGCCAGTTCTTCCGCCGTGCAGATCAGGTGGGGATCCACGTGTTCGATCCTCCGTCGACGCCTTCGGAGGCTGACCGCTTTGCGCTCAATGCGGTTGATGCCGAAGAGCAGGTAGAGCAAGGATCCGACGAACGGGGACAACCAAACAAGCCCGACCCAGGACACGGCGGACCTGGTGTCACGCTTGTTCATGACCACATGAACGGATGCCGCCGAGGCCACGAGAACGTCGACGGCCACGAGTAAGTAGGGCCAATACCTCTGAAGTACCCGAATGAAGTCTGAGTCCACCACGAGAGTTTAAGCCCTACTGAGTCCAGAGTCTTTGAAATGGTATGTGTAGTGATTTATGTAGTTCCTGCCGCCCAGACGGGACTTTTGGCGAGCCGAAGTGATGGCAATCGAGTTTGTGCCAAATGGCCCTAGAAACCTTTAAGCCCGTTTTCGACTTTCCTTGGACCGTCCCGCCTCAACGCCCTTGGTCGCGTTGGCAACCGTCCCATGGGTTATGCGTCATGCGTGCTCCGATGTGCTCAGAATGCCTCCAAATGGCCCGCACGCGCGTTATACGCGGTTTTCGGCTTTCCTCGGATTGA
>CAZSCC010000530.1:0-15850 GCA_964604905.1 uncultured Planctomycetales bacterium | reverse complement strand
CGGCCCTCCCTCCACAGTTCTTGTGCTCTCACACTTAAGAACCGCTGCGAGGGAGGGCCTCATTCAAGAATCGCGTCCGAATTGCCAAATAGATGCGTTTTACGAGCACTTCACCCGGCTAAGCAACAGGAACTAGCTACTTGTACTGCCCCTCCGTCCGGACGGACGTCGAGAGGGGCGCCCCGTTGAGCGTCCCCCCAAGCGGGCCCTCCGCGTTGAAGCGCACCCGGCGACCGTCGCCGAGGTCCACTCCGGCCGGTGCCACGAAGGTCACCGCGGTCGGCTGGGTCGCGCCCTCGTCCGCGATCTCGAGGACGTGGAGGAAGAGCGTGCGCGCCCCCTTCCCGGGATCGGCCACCTCGATCCGCCAGGGGCAGATCGGCGGCCGCTTGCGCCCGGGAGAGTCGTGGTTGTACTGCGCCTTCGGCTCAAGCGGATGGCCCCACGCCTCCTTGCCCGGCCCCCCCCGGAGGACGATCCCGCCGTCCGCAGGAAGGATCGTCTGGAGAAAGGCCCGGGACCGGCCCTGGGAGAGCACCGTCTTGTCCCCGTCCGCCTCGGGCAGGCTGAGCCAGGTCAGCCGCCGCCCCTCGACGGCGGGCTCGGTCGGGACATGGAGGAACCAGTGGCGGGCGAACTCGGGCTTCGCCGCCTCCACGCGGTCGAACACAATGAAGAACTCCTTCGCCCCCCGCAGGTAGAGGAACTGCCGCGTCACCTCCTTCGCCTTCTGCGCGCTGTAGCCTTTCGTCAGGTCGGCCGCCGCATAAGTGAAGTCCTTCCCGTGCTCGAAGGCCGCGATGTGCCCCCGCTCGCGGGGCCACGGGCCGTCCTCGTAGACGTGCCGGACGAGGCCCCCGTCGTTCTCGTTGGCCCGGTCGCGACGGAACTTCTCACCCGGGTCGAAGATCGTGACCAGGTTGTAGGCGATCGAGCCCCCGATGTAATAGTCGTCGTCGTTGCCTCCCTGCCCGCCCGCCCGAGAGACGAGCGCGCCCCGCTTCGAGATCAGGAAGTGCCCCTCGTCGTCCCTCGAGTGTCCGGCGAACTGGGGGCCCGCCCCGAAGAACGCCCACGTCGCGTTCGGGTCGCCCCAGGCGCTCCGGGCGTAGAGATGCCCCGCGCCCGGGAAGAGGTAGCCGAGCGGCAGCGTCTCCGGCCCCGCCGGCTTGATCGAGGGGTCCAGGGCGGCGACGCGGGGCCAGCGCTCGCGGACCCAGTCGCGCCCTTGGTCGGCGAGGTGCCGGGAAAGCCCGTCCCGCATCATCGGCGCGGCCTTGACGAACGCCCCCGGCCGCCCGCCGTCGCCGTCGTCGATCCACGCGGTCCGGTCGTTGTGCGGCATCATCGTGTAGGCGGTCCATCGGGCGGACTCGACGGGGAACGCCCAGGGCTTCAGCTTCTTGAAGAGGTCGATCCCCGTCGCGGTCTTCCAGGCGTGGAAGGCCCAGGGGATCACGGTCACCGGTCCGTAGCCGCCGTGGCCCATCGACTCGGACCAGACGCCGCCCATGCGCTCGAAGGCAGGGAGGCACTCGGAGGGCACCCGCTTGTGCCAGGAGTCCAGGAACGACTTCGCGTCGGCCTCGTGCTTCGAGCCCGACCCCGTCAGGGCGAGCGCGATGAAGAGCTTCTGGGTCAGCGCGTCCCGGCTGTGCATGACGTTCAGGTGGACCGGGCCCTAGGTCTGGTTGTACTCCCAGTGTCCGCTCTGGAGCGTGATCTCCGGCTTGTTCGTGTACCAGCGCAGCCACGTGCCAATCGCGTCGCCGTAGAGGACGCGCTGCTCGGGGGTGAGCGCGTCGTAGATCCAGTCGTAGGCGATCGGATGGTATCCGAAATGGGTCCCGTCCCGGACCTGGAGGGATTTCCCGTCGCCCCACTGCTTGACGACCGCCGCCGCATAGGGCTTGGCGTCCCCTCCCCGTTCGCGCTCGACCAGGTAGCACAGCCCCAGGTTCAGGAGGTCCTCGGGGATGGCCCACTTGTTGCCGATGAACTCCACCCCGTTCCGCAGGGCCCGGTCGGCCCGCTCCTTGACGACCTTGTAGTCGTCGGCCAGCGGCCCCTCGCAGCGGCGGGCCATGGCTTTCACGTCCTCGATGAGGAGCCGGGGGTGCTCCTTCCGGACGGTGTAGGGGTCCTGGGCGGCCAGGAAGAGGATCGCTGTGACGGCGTTCATCATGCTTCCTGGCTAAAGCCCCGACGGCCCCGGCGTGGCGTAACAAAAAAGACCGTCTGTTTTGTTACGGATCCGAGGAGCGTAACAAGACAGACGGTCTGTCTTGTCACTCGTCCGAGGGCTTCAGGCCCCCGGCTCCCCAGAAGCTGCTGCCCCGGAGCACGAGCGGCCCCGGGGTCGGGTCGGGAACGAAGCCGTCCCAGAGCAGCCGACCACGGCGGGTCGCCCGGGGATCGAGGCCGCTCTCGACGGTATAGTACACCCCCCGGCCGCCCCCCTTCCCCTCCCCCGCCATCGCGAAGCCGGCATTGATGTGGAACCCCGCGGGCACGATCTCCGACTCCTTGTCCCGGATCCACCCGTATGTGAGCTCGATCTCCTCGAGCACCGGGAAGACGATCGCCAGCTTCGCGACCGCCGGCGCCTCGAAGAATCGAGCCAGCACGCTCCCCCGGGGGTAGCGCTGCTGCGCCGCCAGCAGCTTGAATGCGGCCTCGAAGGTCACGTGCAGGCCCACGTACACCTCGCGCACCACCCATCGGTCGCCGGCGCGCCCCGACTGGACCCAGAAGAAGAGGTCGTGCTTGTCCCCCGCTCCATTCACGTAGGCGGACCCCTGCGCGAGGAACCGCACGAATTTCGCGCGCTCGTGCGGCTCGTAGATCTCGATCAAGCGGAAGCGCTGCCGGGCCAGGGCGTCCGAGACGCGGCTCCACTCCCGACCCAGACACCCCCCGCGCAGGGCGTGGTAGGCCTGCCTTACGATCCGTCCCGCGTCGCGCTCCTCGAGCGCCCCCGCCAGGCCGGCGCGCATCGAGGCCGTGTCCTGGTCCACGAGCGCCTCGACCTGCGGCCGCCCGGCGACCGCCTCATGCACCGTCCTTCCCAGGAGGGAAAGCCGGTGGGCCGCCTCCTCGCGCTTGAGGGGATGGTCGCTCCCGAGCAGGGCCCCGAGCACCGCCGGATCGTCGGGCTCGTCGAGGAACCCCGCGCCGGAGCAGGCCGCCAGGAACGCCAGCCACGCCGCCGATGCGCGCATATCTGTATGGACGCAAAAGTCCGCCGAGTCTCGGGTAAGTGTTTGACCCCGACTCGGGGACGGATATAATCGCGATCGATGGCGAAGGACGCACCGTACACCGTCTTCGCGCGCCGGTACCGGCCCGTCGCGTTCGAGGAGGTCGTCGGCCAGGAGCACGTCTGGACGACCCTGAAGAAGGCGATCGCCACGAACCGCGTGGGCCACGCGTACCTTTTCACCGGCCCCCGCGGCGTGGGCAAGACGACCATGGCCCGGCTCCTCGCCCGGGCCCTCAATTGCGTGAAGGGGCCCACGGGCGACCCCTGCGGGACCTGCGAGATCTGCATCGCCGTCCACGAGGGGACCGACGCCGACGTCATCGAAATGGACGCCGCTTCCAACCGCAGCGTCGAAGATGCCCGCGATCTCCGGGAAGGCGTCCGCTACGCGCCGCTCCGCGCCCGCTCGAAGGTCTACATCATCGACGAAGCGCACATGCTCACGCGCGAGGCGTTCAACACCCTGCTCAAGACCCTGGAGGAGCCGCCCCCGCACGTGAAGTTCTTCTTCGCCACCACCGAGGTCCACAAGCTCCCCGACACGATCGTCTCCCGCTGCCAGCGTTTCGACTTCCGCCGCATCACGACGGCCGACATCGTCAAACGGCTCCGGCAGGTGATCGAGGGGGAGAAGCTGAAGGTCGACGACCCGGTCCTCGCCGCTGTCGCCCGCGCGGCCCACGGGTCGATGCGCGACGCGGAGAGCATCCTCGACCAGATCGTCTCCTTCAAGCAGAAGGGGCTGACCGAGGACGACGTGTCGGCGATCCGGGGTGAGGCGGGTGGAAAGCACCTGGCGGAGCTGATGGAGGCGCTCCGCTCGGGCGACGCGGGGAAGGTCTTCACCTCGCTCGCGGCCATCTTCTCCGGCGGCATCGACACGGCCGCCTTCACCGACCAACTCCTCGAACGCTTCCGCGCGCTGCTCGCGATCAAGGCGTGCGGGCGCAATCCCGACGTGATCGACCTGCCCGAGGGCGACCTCGCCGACTGCGAGAAACAGGCGGCCGGCTTCACGCTCGAGGCGCTCCTCTACTTCATGCAGCTCGTGCTCGAGGCCCGGCGCCGCATCCGCGAGGGCGCCAACCCGCGGATCGTGCTGGAGGTCTCGCTCGTCAAGATGGCGAAGGCGGCGGACCTGGTGCCGCTCGCGGAGGCTCTCCGAGCCGGTGTCCCAGCCGCCGCTCCTGCGGCCGCGGCGTCCCCTCTCGCGCGCGCCGCCGCGCCCCCTCCGCCGGAAGAAGAGGAGCCGGCCCCGCCCCCCGAAGCCTTTCTCGCCCCGCCCTCCGGTTCCGACGAGGGCCAGGCCGCCTGGCCGCGCGTGCTGGCGGCGGTGAAGGCCAAGAGCGCCGTCGCGTCGGCGCTCCTGGCGAATGCCCGCATCTCGCGGCTCGCGGGGGACGATCTGGTCCTCACCCTTCCGGCCGGTTTCAACCGGTTCCATGTGGACCGGCTGGAGGACCCGAAAAACCGGAAGCTGGTGGATGAGGCGGTGCAGTCGGTCTTCGGCCGGAAGCTCGCGGTCAAGATCTCCCTCGAGTCGGGCGGCCCGACGGTCAAGGCCGCCCTGCCACAGACGGAAGCGACGGCCGATCCCGGAGTGAAGAAGATCCTCGAGACATTCGGCGGTTCGCGCGTGGTCGGGATCGAATAGGGATACCCACAGAGAAAAGAGGCACGCATGTTTCCCGGCGGAATGAACATGGGGAAGTTCGGAAAGCAGTTCGAGGACATGCAGAAAAAACTCGCGAAGGTGGAGCAGGAGCTCCGCGAGCGCGTGGTTGACGCCACCTCCGGCGGCGGCATGGTCAAGGTGATGGTCAACGGGGCGGAGGAGATCGTCAACATCAAGATCGAGAAGGACGTCATCAACCCCGACGACAAGGGGATGCTCGAGGACCTGGTCCTCGCCGCGGTGAACGAGGGCGTGAAGAAGGCCAAGAAGCTGCGGGAGACCGAGCTCGCCAAGGTGACCGGGATGGTCCTTCCGGGCTTGATGTGATTCGGTCCGCAGTCCTCTGCCCTCCGTCCTCAGTCCTCGGTCGACGTACCCCCCTTCCCCCCGGGGGGAGCTCGGAAGGGGAATCCTACCTGGGACTAAGGACAGAGAACCGGGGACCGAGGACTGCGGACCGAGGACTGCGGACGGGGGACTGAGGACCGTATGGGGCATGCCGAACCGATCGTCCGCCTGATCCAGGAGCTGGGCAAGCTCCCCGGCATCGGGGAGAAGACGGCCGAGCGGCTGGCATTCCACCTGCTTGCGCAGCCCAAGAGCGAGGCGCTGCTCCTGGCGAACGCGATCCGCGACCTCAAAGAGCAGGTGAAATCCTGCACGACGTGCTATAATATCTCGGAACAGGAGTCGTGCGAAATCTGCTCCGACCCGAAGAGGGACCCCGCGATCGTGTGCGTCGTGGAGCAGACGCGCGATCTCTGGGCGATCGAGCGATCGGGGTCCTACCGGGGCGCCTACCACGTGCTGCACGGGCGCCTGGCTCCGCTGGACGGGGTGGGTCCCGAGAACCTCACGATCCCCAGGCTCCTGGACCGGGTGAAAAAGGGAGGGATCCGAGAGGTGATCCTGGCGACGAATCCGACGACCGAAGGGGACGCCACGGCCTTCTACATCCAGAAGGCGCTCGCCGCCCCCGGCGTCCAGGTCACCCGCATCGCCCGCGGCATCCCCGCCGGCAGCACCCTCGAGTACTCCGACCGCACCGTCGTGGGGGACGCGCTGTCCGGGCGGAGGGAGTTCTAGCGCCATGAGGATGGAAGTCCACCTGCAGCAGCGCCTGGAACAGCGCATGCATCTGTCCCAGCAGATGCTGCAGAACCTGGAGCTCCTCCAACTCCCCATCATGGACCTCCGCGACCTCATCCTCCAGGAGCTCGAGGAGAACCCGACCCTGGAGGAGAAGCAGGACGTCGAGGAGGCCGAGGCCCCCGCCGACGAGCCGCAGACCGAGGCCGAGTCATCCGAGGAGTCCGCCCGGAACGAGATCCTCGAGAGCGTCGAGGATCAGTGGGCCGACAGCGAGCGGCGCACCCGGCGCAGCGACTCCGCCGAGGATGCCGAGCGCCGCATGGAGATGCTCAACAACGCGAGCGAGGGGACCGAATCGCTCCGCGAGCACCTCATCAACCAGCTCTCGCTCCTCGAACTGCCCGAAGGGGACCGCGCCTTCTGCGAGCACCTCATCCAGAACATCGACGACCAGGGATACCTCAAGTTCAGCCTCGAGGACGTGGTGGGCTCGCTCCCCGAGGAGCTCCGGAACGAGGCCCCCGAGGTCCTCCTCAAGAAGGTCGAGCACGCGATCACCATCATCCAGCAGATGGAGCCCCGCGGGGTCGGGGCGCGCTCGATCAAGGAGTGCCTCCTCCTCCAGCTCGATCTGGCCGACCCCCAGTATCCCCTCCTCCAAAAACTCATCGAGAATCACTTCGAGGACGTGGGGGCCAACCGCCTCCCCCGGATCGTGAAGGCCTTCATGGTCGACCCCGAGGTGCTCGCGGACCTGGGCATCAAGGGCGAACCGGACCCCGCCATGATCCTCGAGGACGTGAAGACCCTGATCGCCCAGGTCACGAAGCTCAACCCCAAGCCGGGCGCGACCTACTCGGCCGACAAGGTCCCCAAGGTCTTCCCCGAGGTCGTCATCAAGCAGGTCGATGGGAAGTACGAGATCATGCTCGAGGACGGCTGGCTGCCGCCGATCTCCGTCAACCGCAACTACGAGGAGATGCTCAAGGAACGGAAGCTCACCGCCTCCGAGCGCGCCTTCGTCCAGGCGATGTCCCGGGACGCGAAGTTCCCGAAGGACGACCGCGAACTATTCGCCGAGATCGGCCGCGGCAAGCGGATCATGCCGAGGGACCGCGTCCGCTTCGCCGAGATGGCCAAGAACGAGGCCCCTCTCTCCGAGCAGGAGCTCAAGCTCGTCGCCGACCTCTCGAAGGACCCGACGTTCAGCAAGGACGACCGGGACTTCATGAAGCGGAAGATGGACGCCGGCCGCAAGCTCATCACCGCGATCGAGCAGCGCCGCGGCACGATCTACCGGATCACCAGCGAGATCCTCAAGCGCCAGATCGACTTCTTCGAGCAGGGTGTGGAGAATCTCCGGCCGCTCAAGATGCAGGAGGTCGCCGACGCGCTGGGCATCCACCTCTCGACCGTCTCGCGGGCGATCTCGGAGAAGTGGGTGGAGACCCCGCGCGGCATCTTCCCTCTCAAGTTCTTCTTCGCCTCGGCGGCCCCCAAGGCGGAGCCGCAACCCGGCGCGCTCACCCCGTTCAGCTTCCCATCCTCCGACGGCAAGGGCCCCGGCGGCGATCCGCAGGACGAGCAGACGCGGCTGGCTCTCATGGAGAAGATCCGCGAGATCCTGGACGTCGAGAACAAGAAAGAGCCGCTCTCGGACCTCGACATCGTCCGCCAGCTCAAGGACAAGCACCGCGTCACTGCCGCGAGGCGCACGATCGCCAAGTACCGCGAGGAGATGGGCATCCCCAGCTCTCGGCTGCGGAAACAGTATTAGCTGCGGGATCACGAATATCGAATCACGAATCACGGCCTCCCCCGGGTCCCGCCCTGATTCGTGATTCGTGATTCTTGATTCGCCCTCAATGCCGTCTAATATCTAGGTTCTTTCCCATTCCCCCTCTCTTTCGGGATTCGCCATGACCATCGAGGACCAAGCCAAGCAGTTCCGCGACAACGCCGAGATGCTCCAGCGCGAGATCGGGAAGGTCATCGTCGGCCACGCCGACGTGGTGCGGCAGACGATCGTCGCCATCCTGGCCGAGGGCCATTGCCTCCTTGAAGGCGTCCCCGGCATCGGGAAGACGCTCCTCGTCCGCACGATCTCGCAGTGCCTGAACGTCCGCTTCTCCCGCATCCAGTTCACCCCCGACCTCATGCCCGCCGACATCGTGGGCACGAACATCGTGGTCGAGGACGGCCAGGGGCGGAAACGGTTCGACTTCCAGAAGGGCCCGATCTTCGGAAACATCGTGCTGGCCGACGAGATCAACCGCGCGACCCCCAAGACCCAGTCGGCGCTGCTCGAGGCGATGCAGGAGAAGAACGTGACCGTGAGCGGGACCCGCTACCCGCTCGATGAGCCGTTCTTCGTGCTGGCCACTCAGAACCCCATCGAGATGGAGGGCACCTACCCGCTCCCCGAGGCGCAGGTAGACCGCTTCCTCTTCAAGGTCGAGGTCCCCGCGTCGAAGCTCGAGGAGCTGGTCGAGGTGATCGACCGCACGACCGGGAAGGAGACGCCCGTCCCCCAGCAGGTCCTGACGGGCGCGCAGATCCTGGAGATGCGCGCGCTCGCCCGCGAGGTGCCGATCGCCTCGCACGTGAAGGAGTTCGTGGCGCGGCTCGTGCTGGCGACCCATCCGGGCGAGGGGACCGCAGTCGCCAAGAAATACCTGCGCTACGGCGCCAGCCCCCGCGGCGCACAGGCCATGGTCCGGGCGGGCAAGATCCTGGCGCTCATGAAGGGCCGCTATAACGTCGCGTTCAACGACATCAAGGAGGCGGCCTACCCGGCGCTCCGCCACCGCCTGATCCTCAACTTCGAGGCCGAGGCCGAGGGCATCCGCCCCGACACGATCATCGAGAAGATCCTCGCCGAGATCCCCGAGGTGGCGACCGCCGGGGCGAGGTGAGCGACCTCAGGGAGACAGCCCGAGGGCGGCACCGATCTGGCGCGCGGTCGCAAAGGGCATGTTGAGGAGCAGGATCGTCCCCTGCACCGCCGCGCACGCGTTCACCATCGCCAGTCCGGTAGACAGGCAGGCGCGCCTCAGAGGGCGGGGGAGCTGGGCCGCTCGGACCTTCATGACGATCGGGGCGGTCAGCGCTCCCGTCGGGATCCATAGGGCGCACGACACGAGGAAAACTTCCCTCGGGTTCGAACTTCAGGTCATCCAGTTGATGCCGTCGGCGAACGCGATCACCGACGTCAACAGCGTGGCGTGCCATCCTGCCAAGAGGAGATAGACCGCCGCCTCCCTCCTCTCCCGGCGCCACACGAGCACCGAGGCGGTCAGCGCCAGGAGCCATCCCGGCCAGGCCCAGGGATAACGGGCCGTCCAGCCGAGGGCCTCCAGGAGTCCGTCCGATTCCAGCATCCACCCATTGGACGCCGGGGCGGGGTCCCCGCCCTCACTTTGCCGTCAACAGCCACGCCACGCAGGTGTGCGTGAAGTGGAGTTCGCCGTCGCGCTCGCGGATGCCGAGGCCCGCCTTGTTGCCCTCGACGGAGTCCTCCATCAGCGTCCGCGTCTTCTTGAGCACGAGGTCGCTCGGGTCGACGAACGCCATCCAGTGGTGGAAGTGCCGCTTCATGAGGGTGACGATCTTCCCCTTCGCCTCGAGCCCGGCCTTCTTGAAGAACCCATGGAATTCGCGGTCGGAGTACATCTTGACGTGCGACGGGTCGCGCGCCAGCTCGATCTCGTTGTGCCGCTTGGCTTTCTTCTCGTCCGAGGCGGCCAGGTAGTCGTAGAGCACGATCCGCCCGTCGGGGGTCAGCACCCGCTTCATCTCGAAGAGCGTCTTCTCCGGATCGCCGAAGTGGTGGAACGTGAAACGCGAGGTCGCGATCTCGAAGGAGCCGGGGCCGAACCGGAGGTCTTCCGCGTCGCCCTCGACATACTCGACGTTCTGCACCCCGCGGTCGGACGCCACCTTGCGGGCGAGCGCGACCATCTCGGGCGTCAGGTCCACTCCGGTGACCGACGCGACGAGCGGCGCGAACGCGAGGGGCACGAACCCCCACCCCGTCGCGACGTCGATCACGCGGTCCGAGCCCACGGTTTTCGCCAGATCGATCATCGGCGCCACGTTCTCGGTGCGCCGAAACTGGACGGTCTTCGAGTGGGCCCGCGCCTGCGCGGCGAACTGCTTCTTCAAGAGCTCCTTGTGCGTCTTTAGATCCATCGCCTCTTCCTGAACCAGGCCAGCGAAACGCCTGCGATCGCCCCCATCCCGGCCAGGATGAGCCAGAAATCGACCTTCCCTCCAGTCATGGGCAGCTTGACATTCATCCCGTAGATCCCCGCCACCAGCGAGGCCGACATGATCCCGATCGAGAAGAGCGTCAGCACCTTCATGATCTCGTTCGTGCGGTTGGCCATGATCGTCAAGTACACCTCAAGCGCGCTCGTCAGCACGTCCCGCAGCGACTCCAGCAGCTCCGTCGTCCGGTAGACGTGGTCGTAGATGTCGCGGAAGTAGAGCGCCTCCTCCTTCGACACGACCGCGAATTCGCCGCGCGCCAGGCGGTTGACCACCTCCCGCTGGGGACCGCAGACGCGGCGCATGTGGACCACGTCCTTCTTCATCGAGAAGATCTCGCGGAGCGCCAGCGCCCCCTTCTTCTGGAAGAGCCGGGTCTCCAGTCCGTCGATCGAACCGTTCAGCCGTTCGACCACGTCGACGTATCCTTCCGCGATCTCGTCGAGAACCTCCGCCAGCACGCGGTCGGAGCCGCGCGCCATCAGGGACGGCACCTCGAGCGCCCGCTTCCGGACCGTGCCGATCGCGGGGGCGCCCCCGTCGTGCCACGTGACCAGATAGTGCGCCCCCAGGAAGGCGTCGATTTCGGCCGTCTCCACCGACACCCGCGAGGCCCTCTCCTCCTCTCCCTGCCGGAGCTTCGTCTCCATCTCCTCCAGCCGGGCCGGGCGAGAGAGGGCGTGCACGACCAGATAGACGTACTCGCCGTAGTCGTGGAGCCGTGGATGGTGGGTGTGGGAGAAGCAGTCCTCGATCGCCAGGCGGTGGAAGCTGAAGAGCGCCTGAAGCGCCCGGCGGTCGTCCTCCGTGGGGGATTCGAAATCCAGCCAGAGGCAGCCCTTCCCCTCCCGGATCGCCTGCGCGATCTCGCCCTCCGAGGAGAGTTCCGCGGCCTTCTGTCCCGGGGGGGCGTAGAGGGCGCGTCTCACGGAAGGCGAGTATACGGGGGGTCCGCGGAGTGGAGAAGGAAAAGGATTCGCCCCGTTCTTCTGATTCGTGATTCTCGGTTCCGCTACTTGTCTTTCTTCTTCTTTCCGTCCAGCAGCTTCTTCAGCAGGTCCTCGGCCTTGTCCTGGATCAGCGCCCCCGCGGCGTTCTTGGCCAGATCGAGGAAGAGCTTCTTGTAGTCCAGCACGGGATGCTCCACCGTTCCCCTGAGCGGGATCCAGAACCTCTGCCCCAGGTACTTCGCCAGACCCGGCTGCGACTTGATCATGTGCTCCGTCATCGGGATCTCGACCTCGAGGTCCATCGCGCGCTCGGTCTGGTGCTTCGTGGCGGCGAAGGCCACCCCGCCCCGGAACTTGATCTCGTAGCGCGCGAGACGGAGGACCATCTGATCGTAGCGGCACCAGCCGGGCACGCGGTTCCCCACGTCAATCTGGCTGGCCACCAGCTCGCCCTGAATCGAGTTGCCTTCGCCCAGCAACACCATGATCTCGGTGATCGTGGGCGAGCCCACGATCTTCATGTTCTTCATCGCGAAGACGCCGGTCCCCTTGAGCGAACCCACCGCAGCCCTCTCCCAATCCGTCTTCCCCCAATCGGGGTCGATCCTTCCCGTCCAGGTCAGCTTGAAATCCGCCCCGATCAGGCCGTCCACCGTGCTCTCCCCCTTCTCGTCGATATGGAAGATCGGGTTGATCGCCTGCAGCACCTTCATCTTCGCGTTGGCGCGGACGTCCTTCGCGACCAGGACCAGCTCGCTCCTCGGGCCGGCCCCCTCGGGACGGAAATCCGCGGTGGCCCGCAGGTCGGCGCGTCCCTGGTTCACGTCGATGGGGTTGTCGGTCTTCAGCACGCCTCCTTGCAGGCCCAGATGGGTCTTCCCGGAGACCGTGTAGCCGTCCATCGAGAACTTCGCCAGATCGACGTCGACCCCCGCCGTCGCGCCGCGCAGGATCGCCAGCATGTCCGAGGTCTTCATCACGCCGTCCAGCGTGACCTTGAGGGACTTCTCCTCGGCCCCCTCCAGCTTCTTTCCGTCCATCCACGGGATGAGCACGGCGTTCAGGCGGTCGGGGTGGTACTTGAGGTCGAGCACCAGCCCCTGCACCCGCTTGTCGGGCTTGTCGAGATCGAAAACCTTGCCGGCCAGCGTCCCCCGGATGAAGGTCGAGCTGAGCTCCGCCTTCCGGATCTCCATCGACAGCGGCGTCATCGCGATGTCGTGGACCAGGGTCACCCCCGGGTCTTTCACGACGTTCTTCTTGTCGTCGACGATCTCGAGGGCGGTGATCCGGGTCGTTCCCGTGCTCCCCTTCTCGGTGTAGGTCACGTCGGCGACCACCCCCCCCTTCGCCGAATACCCCGCGTCGATCCATTCGAAATGAGCCGCCTTCACGCCCCCGACGATGTCCTTGTCCTTCAGGACGACCGAAAAGTCGAGCGGCCCCGTCTTCGCCGTCTTCAGCACCGGCTTCCCCGTCACGGGGTCCTTCGACGTCAGCGTCAGGCCGTCCAGCTTCGTGCCCCCCGTCGCCGTGACGAGCTTCGGCTTCATCGAGACCGTCGCCGCCAGCCGAATCTCCGGCCCGCCCAGGTTCAGGTCGGCCATCCACTTCGAAAGCTCCACGGGGCGGACCGAGGCGTCGAGCTTGATCTCGCCCTCGCGGTTTTCGCTCCGGACTTTCCGGATCTCGCCGGACACGTCGGCGTTCAGCGCGCTCGAGACGATCTTGCACGCCTCGATCTTGAGTCCCCCGTCCGGCGCAAGGGAAAGAGTCCCCTTCTGGACCACCGACACGTCGATCGGCCCGATCGTTGACGCCTTGACGACGTCCTTCCCGCCCTCCTTGACCGTCTGCTTCGTCGCCACCTTCACGCCCTCGACCCGCGCGTCGAGACTGTACTTATCCCCGGCGTAGGCGGCGTTCATGCCGACCGTGCCGGAAAGCGCGGGCGGATCGGCCATGAAGAGTCCGAGCTTGGCCCCCAGCTTTTCGAGGTCGGCCCTCACCTGCAGCGACGACTCGCGGACCGACATCGGCTCCGTCAGCACGAAGCCCCCCTTCGCCTCGGCGGACGCGAACGAGGAGGCCAGCGTGAAGGTGGGGAGCTCGATGCTCTTCTTCGCCCCGTCCCAGGTCCCCGTGGCCTTCAGGGTGATCGCCTTGTCGATCTCCGAGGCCTTCTTCGTCTTTCGCTCGATCGAGACCAGATTCGAGGCGTTCAGGCTCACGTCGAACTTCGCCCAGTTCGACCCTTTCGCCTCGGCATGCGCGGTCAACGCCACCGCGCCGGCGAGATCGGTCTCGGGCTTCAGTTCGACCGTGCCTGGAGGCAGGAGGGCGAGGAGCGCGCCCAGGTCGCTGTCGAGCTTCACGTCCGTCACGACGCTGCGGGTCTCCTTCAGCGTGTTCTTGAGGTCGGCGGTCACCGTGAGGACCAGGGCTTTCCCTGATTCCACACGGATGACGTGGCGCCCGTTCGCCTCCTTGTCCATCGTGCCCTCGTCGCGGATCGCCACGTCGATCGGCCCGTACGCCTTGTCCTTGAAGGCCGCCTTCACGCCCTTGAGCGCGGCGTCGACGGTGACCTTCTCGCCCGCGTACTTCGCGTCGACCGCCACCGTCCCCGCGAGGCGCGGCGGGTCCTTCATGAAGCTCCCGATCTTGGCGTTGAGCTTCGCCAGGTCGGCGTCGAGCCGCAGCGACGACGGCCGGATCTCGACGTCCTCGCCCTTGAGCGTGGCCCCGCCTTTCGCGTCGGCCGTGGCGAACGAGGATGAGAGCTTGAGCGTCTCCAGGTCTCCCTTCGCCTTCCCGTCCCAGGACCCCTTGAGCTTCAAGGAAATCAGCGTGTCGATCTCCAGCCGCTTCTTGCCGGCATCGATCGCCATGAGGTCCGACGCGGCCAGATCGAGGTCGAGCGCGGCCGCGACGACGGGCTTCTTCCCCGCCTTGACTTCTTCGAGGTTCGGCCCCTTCGTGACCACCGATCCCTTGACCGCCACGCGCCCCTCGAGCCGCATGTCCTGCTGGAGGCCGATCAGGCCCTGGAGCGCCTTCCCCAGCTCGGCCAGGTCGCTGTCGGCCTTCACGTCCGCCTTCAGTTCCGGCGTGCCGAAGGCGTCCTTCACGTCGACCACGACCGTCGAAACAACCGCCTTCCCGGACTCCAGGGTGATCCGGTGCAGGCCGTTCCCCCTCTCGTCGAGCGCGCCCGCATGGCGGAACGAGAACTCGTCGAGCTTCATCGGCGCCTCGCCCTTCTTGAGCGTGACGACGAGATCCTTCCCGGAGAGCTCGAAATCGAGCTTCGCCGGGATCTTCATCCGGCCGGCCTTCAGGTCCACGTCGCTGGGCCCCTCGGACTCCGTCCTCCCCTTCAGCGACATCTTCCCGGCCAGCTGCAGGTCCGGCGGGAGCGCTTCGAGCCCCCGCAAGATCCGGGCCAGCTCCGGCAGGTCGCTTTCGACGCGGAGCTCGCTGCGGACCTTCCGCGCGCCCAGCGGATCCTCCACCTCGGCCAGGATCGTCGCGTCGAGCGCCTTCCCCGACCTGAGCGTGATCGTGTGCTTCGCCACTTTCTTCGCGTCGAGCGCCACGTCGTGGGTGAACGACAGGCGGTCCAACCTCATCGTCCGGTCCTTCATCCCGAGGACGAAGTCGGCGATCTCGAGCCGCCCCTTCCCGGCGAAGTGGGGCGCGCCCTCGAGCCTGTACTCCAGCGTGCCGTCGACGGTGCCGCCCAACTCCAGGATGTCGCTGTAGGCACGGACGGCGCCGCTCAGGTTCCGGAGGGAGAAGTGCTCGAGCTTCACGGTGGCAGGGCCCGACTGCTTCTCCAGATCGAACGAGCCGTGCACCTTAAGCGCGTCCTTCTCGGGGCTCTCCAGCGAGAGGGAGTATTCGACCGGCTTCTCGAGGGTGTCGACCTTGGCGTCGACGGAGAGATTCTGGTACCGGGTGGTCCGGTTCTTCCCTTCGATCGTCAGCTCTCCGCCGCGGACCTTGAGGACCGCCTCGACGTGCGGCTTCTCTCCCGAAGATCCATCCTTCCGGCCCTTCCCGGATTCCTCCGGGGCGGGCCTCTGGAACTCGTAGTTGAACTTCCCGTTCGGGCCCTTCTCGACCACGACTTTCGGGTCGATCGCCTCGATCTGCACGATGTACCGCCCGCCCAGGGCGGCGCCCAGGCCGATCTTCACGTCGATCCGCTTCACCTCGACGAGAGGGCGGGTGAACCCCGGAGGGACCAGCTTGACCCCGTCCAGGGTGACGCGACCCGACCAGCCGAACGAGACGTCCCCCACGGTCGCGTCGGCCCCGAGCGTCTCCTTGACCGCCGCCCGGATCTTCGATTTCACGATGGACGCGATGACGGAGGGGCCGAACAGGAGGACGATCAGCACGAGCCCGAGGAGCGAGCCTCCCGAGATGAGGAGGACTTTCTTCCAGAGCTTCAGCTTCGCGCGGGCGGGCTCTTGCTGCGCCCCGGGATGGGGGGCCGGAGGAGTCTTCATCAGGACCTCATTATCACTCCAGTTACACGACGGATTCAACGGACGGTTTCGCGCACCGCCTCCAGATCCAGTACGCCGGCACCCC
>CAZSCC010000529.1:0-10499 GCA_964604905.1 uncultured Planctomycetales bacterium | reverse complement strand
CGCGCGCCTCCTCGAACGAGTACATCGCCTCGAGCGCCCGGCCGTGGATCCGCTGGGCCTCCTCGATCTCCGGGGCGCTCCGGAGGACCTCCTCCGCGGCCTCGGCGGCCACTTTGGCGGTCTCGAGGATGGCGGCGTGCTCGGGGTTGGGAAGCCGCCGCATCCGCTCGGCCTGGTCGAGGGTGTCCCGGGCGTACTCCAGCCCGGAAAGCGCCAGCATCCGCCGCTTCTTCTCGGCGGCGACCCGGGAGTACCTCCCGCGCCAGGTGATCACGTAGGCGGTGCTCACCACGACCATGAGGAGGAGCACCGGGGCGAGGGAGGCCGCGATTTTGACCCGGCGGGAGGCGGTGAACGTCTTGGCGACGGTGTTGGACGGGGGGACGGTCTTTTCCATGACGGTCATTTATACGTCCCAACGGGGCACGTTGCAAAAGGTTCGGGCCGGCGGTAGAATCGGCGGTTCGACCCATGGGCAAGCTGACGAGCATCTCCATCCGCGGCGCGCGCGAGCACAACCTCAAGAACGTCAACATCGACCTGCCCCGGGACAGGTTCATCGTCATCACCGGGCTTTCCGGGTCGGGGAAGTCCTCCCTCGCCTTCGACACGATCTATGCCGAGGGCCAGCGGCGGTACGTGGAGTCGCTCTCCGCCTACGCGCGGCAGTTCCTCGAGCAGATGCAGAAGCCGGACGTCGAGTCCATCGAGGGCCTTCCGCCCACGATTTCCATCGAGCAGCGGACCGGCCACGCCACGCCGCGCTCGACGGTCGCGACGAGCACCGAGATCTACGACTACGTCCGCCTCCTCTTCGCGCGGGTGGGCCACCCCCAGTGCTACAAGTGCTCGCGGCCGATCACGCAGCAGACCGCCGAGCAGGTCATCGAGGACATCCTCGAGAGGCCGGAAGGGACCAAGTTCGCGCTGCTCGCCCCGCTCGTCCGCGGCAAGAAGGGGCACCACAAGGACGTATTCGAGCGGATCCGCCGCGAGGGCTACGTCCGCGTCCGGGTCGACGGGGAAGTCCATGAGCTGAAGGACGTCCTGACCCTCGACAAGAACAAGAAGCACGAAATCGAGGCGGTGGTCGATCGGATCGTCCTCGAGAAGCCCCAGATCCGCCGCCGCCTCGCCGACTCGGTCGAGACCGCGCTCAAGCTGGGCGAGGGGCTCTGCATCGTCGCGGGGGAGGACGGGGACACCCTGCACAGCACGCTCTACGCCTGCGCCTTCTGCGGCGTCTCGTTCGGAGAACTCCAACCCCGCCTCTTCTCGTTCAACTCCCCCTACGGGGCGTGCGTGACGTGCGACGGCCTGGGGACGCGCCTGGAGCTCGACGATGACCTGATCGTGCCCGACCCCAAGAAGTCGCTCAAGGACGGCGCCATCGAGCCGTGGCGCCGGCTCGGCAAGCGGATGACGATCCGCTACAGCCGTCGGCTACGCGAGTACTGCGAGGTCTTCGGGGTGAAGCCCGGGGCCGCGGTCGAGAAGCTGGACGAGGAGAAGCGGCAGATCCTTCTCCACGGGACGACGCCCGAGCAGGAGAGGAAGTGGAAGTCCTGGTTCGAAGGGGTCGTCCCCAGCCTGATGCACCGATTCAAACACACCGAGAGCGAATTCATCAAGCAGCGGATCATGGGGTACATGGCCGAGTCCCCGTGCCCCGCCTGCGCGGGGAAACGTCTCAGGCCCGAGGCCCTCTCCGTCCGGGTCGGGGAGAGGAACATCCACGACGTGACGGCGATGACGATCGAGGCCGCCCGGACGTTCTTCCTGGAGCTCCCGCTCAAGCGGGAGGAGCAGCTGATCGCGCGGCTCGTGCTCAAGGAGATCCGGGCCCGCCTCCAGTTCTTGACCGACGTGGGGCTCACCTACCTGTCGCTCGACCGGAAGAGCTCGACCCTCTCCGGCGGGGAGGCGCAGCGGATCCGGCTGGCGTCCCAGGTCGGCAGCGGCCTGGTGGGCGTCTGTTACGTCCTGGACGAGCCCACCATCGGCCTCCACGAGCGGGACAACAAGCGTCTGCTGGAGACGCTCTTCAAGCTGCGCGACCTCGGGAACACGGTGATCGTCGTCGAGCACGACGAGGATACGATCCGGTCGGCCGACCACGTGGTGGACGTGGGTCCGGGCGCCGGCCTCCACGGGGGCGAGATCGTGGCGCAGGGGACGCTGGAGGACCTCGTCGCCGAGAAGCGCTCGGTGACGGGCCGCTTCTTCGCAGGCGAGGACGAGATCCCGGTGCCCTCGTTCCGGCGCAAGCCCGACGGCGCGGCGATCGAGATCAAGGGGGCGCGGGAGAACAACCTCAAGAGGGTGGACGTGCGGATCCCGCTCGGATGTTTCGTGGCCGTGACGGGGGTGTCGGGTTCGGGGAAGAGCACGCTGGTCGACGATATCCTCCACCGCGTGCTGGCGCGGCAGCTCATGGGTGCGAAGGACAAACCGGGCGCGCACGACAGGGTGCTCGGCGTCTCGCACCTGGATAAGATCATCGAGATCGATCAGTCGCCGATCGGGCGGACTCCCCGCTCCAATCCGGCGACGTACACCGGCGTGTTCGACGAGATCCGGAGGCTCTTCGCGATGGCGAAGGAGGCGAAGGCCCGCGGCTACGAGCCGGGGCGGTTCAGCTTCAACGTCAAGGGAGGCCGCTGCGAGGCGTGCGAGGGACAGGGCACCAAGCTGATCGAGATGCACTTCCTGCCGGACGTCTACGTGATCTGCGAGGAGTGCAAGGGGCGCCGGTACAACACGGAGACGCTCGAGATCAAGTTCAAGGGGAAGGAGATCTCGGAGGTCCTCGCGATGCCCATCGAGGAGGCCCTCCGGTTCTTCGCGAACTTCCCCAAGATCCAGCGCGTGCTCCAGACGCTGGAGGACGTGGGCCTGGGCTACATGCAGACCGGCCAGGCGTCGACCACGCTCTCGGGCGGCGAAGCGCAGCGGGTCAAGCTGTCGGCCGAGCTCGGGAAGGCCTCGACGGGCCGGACGCTCTACATCCTCGACGAGCCGACGACGGGCCTCCACTTCGCGGACATCAAGAAGCTGATGGCGGTGCTGCAGCGGCTGGTGGAGCTGGGGAACACGGTGCTGGTGATCGAGCACAACATGCACGTGATCAAGACGGCGGACTGGATCATCGACCTCGGGCCCGAGGGGGGCGAGGCGGGCGGTCAGGTCGTCGTGGCGGGGACCCCCGAACGGGTGGCGAACCATCCGTCGAGCTATACGGGGCAATTCCTCAAGGCGTATTTGAAGAGAGCCGGAGAACCGGAGCCGAGCCGAACCGTTTAGGGGGGCGAATCACGAATCACGAATCAGGAATCAGGAGAGGGCGGGACGGGTAGATCCACATCACGGACGAGCAGTCCCGGGTGCCGATCCCGGCGGGGGCGGTACGACGGCTGGCCCGGCAGATCGCGGGATCGCGGAGCGTGTCGATCGCGTTCGTCACGAACGCGGCCATCCGGAAGATCAATCGCAGCTTCCTGAAGCATGATTTCGCGACCGATGTGATCTCGTTCCCCCTCGGAACGGACCTCTTCGGCGAGCTGGTGATCTCGGCGGAGTACGCCGCCGCGGAGGCGAAGGCCCGCGCGATCCCGGTCGAGGAGGAGCTCCTGAGGTACGTGGCGCACGGCCTCCTGCATCTCCTCGGGTACGACGATCGCGCTCCGGCGGAGAGGTCGCGCCTGTGGAAGAGGCAGGAACGAGAACTCGGGAAGGCCTTGGGCCGCAAGCGGTAGCCCGCCCCCTCGGAAATCGCTTTGACCGTCCCGTGTGCGTGGTAAACTGATGGGCGCGGAGGGAACAGCATGCTCCTCGAATGCTCCTGCGGTAAGATGTTCCGGGTCCGGGACGGCGCCAGCGCCGCCCCGACCAAGTGTCCCTCGTGCGGCGGCGCGCTGCGCGCGGCCTCCGGTCCCGCACCTGCGGCCGCGGCGCCCGCCACGGCCGACCCGCGTATCAGGGATTTTGAGGCGAAGGTCGCCGAGCTCGAGAAGGCCGGAGCGGCCGCACGCGCCTCAGCGGAAGGGAAGGCCCGCGAGATCGAGGAGATGGCCGGCCGGCTCGCCAACGCCCAGAAGACCCGCGAGGAGGCGGTTTCCGAGGGAGTCCGGCTCAAGGCGGAGCTCCTGAAACGGGACGCCGAGGGGAAGGACCACGCCTCGAAGGTGCAGAACCTCGAGAAGGAGGTCCAGGAAGCCCGGCTCAAGGCGCAGCAGGCCGGGCTCGCCGGATTGAAGGAGAAGGACGCCGAGCTCCACTACGCCCAGGAGCGGATCGCAGCCCTTGAGCACGAGCTGCAGGGCGCCAAGGGCGGGACGCAAACGCGCGACAAGAGCCTGGCCGAGGGCCGGGCGCGAGTCGGCGAACTGGAGAAGAATCTCCGGGAGACAAAGGGCGCCGCAGCGACCGCCGCGGAGGCGGCCGTCCGCGAAAAGGATGCCGAGCACAAGGAGTCGCAGGAGGCGATCGCCCGCCTGGGCGAGGAGCTCAAGAAGGCCCAGGACGCGTACAAGACCACGCTCTCCAACAAGGAGAAGGAGATCGAGGGACTCCACACCAAGACCTCCGCGGTCGAGAAACAGCTTGTCGAGGTCTCCGCCCGCGTCCAGGGGGGAGGCAAGGTCGACGCCCTCCTCGACCAGAAGAATGCCGACCTCCAGCGCGCGCAGTCGCGGATCTCGATGCTCGAGAAGATCGTCCAGGACGGCGAACAGCGCTACCGCTCGCTCCGGGAGGAGTACCAGAAGGCCTCTGAGAGCGCCCACTCGACCACGGCGGCCGGCTCGGTCGAACTCGACAAGAGGGACGGGAGGATCGGCGATCTCGAGGCCGCGGTCGCCCGCCACAAGGCGAAGGCCGACGAACTGCAGAAGAAGCTGGACGCCTCGGCGGGCGAGAAACAGGCGCTCGAGAACAAGATCGGCGCAAAGGACGCGGCGTCCGGCGCGGCCGGACTCGGAGAGGCGCGGTACCTGGCGGCCGACCTGGGCCGGAGCCTGGGCAGCGTCTCGAGCGCGCTCCAGGGGTTGATCGAACGCGTCAAGCGGCTCAACCAGAGTCTGCAGACGCCGGGTGGAGAGGCGACTGCGGAGGCGCCGTCGGCGTCCGGTCCCACCTGGGGTAGGCCCGCCGCCGAGTCGGTCCCGCCCTCGAAGTCGTCGGTGGACGAGGAAGCCCCGGCCGAGGCGGTGGAGCTCGAATCGCTTCCAGACGTCGAACCGGTCGCCCGGGACGGTGGCGGGCTGCCCCAGGACGAGACCCTCCTCGATCTGGGCGGCGGCGGCATGGGCAGGAAGGTCCGGGAGGCGATGCGAGAAAAAGATTCGCCGACTGGGCTCGACGCGGAGGAACCTCCGGCCGGCGAGGCGACGTTCGAGGAATCCCCCCTCAGCGCGGAGACCTCGCCCGGGCCGATTCCCGAGGACGAGCCGGCCGCTGACGAGGCGCCCGCTGCCGAGGAGGAGCCTGCCGCCGAGGAGGAAAAGCCGAAGAAGAAGGGCCTGTTCGGTAAGCTCTTCGGACGGAAGAAGTAGCGGGGAGCCGGCAGACGAGGGCTCCCCTCCGCCTTCCGACTCCGAACTTCTGACTTCAAAGTTCATCGTCACCCTCGACGGGCCCGCCGGCGCGGGCAAGTCCAGCGTCGCGCGCCGCGTCGCGCGGCGCCTCGGCCTGAGATTCCTGGACACCGGCGCCATGTACCGCGCGGTCGCGTGGAAGGCGGGGAGGCTCGGGCTCTCGGACCCTCGGGCCATCGCGACCCTGATCGCCGGGGCCGCCATCGTCGTCGGCGAGTCGCGCGTCACGTGCGACGGCGAGGACGTCACGGAGGCCATTCGAACGCAAGAGATCACCGCGGCAGTGAAGCCGGTCGCCGATTCCCCCGAATGCCGGGCGGAACTCGTCCGCCTGCAGCGGGAGATCGGCCGGTCGGGCGGGCTCGTGACGGAGGGACGCGACCAGGGTTCCGTGGTGTTCCCGGACGCGGCCTTCAAGTTCTACCTGGACGCCTCGGTCGACGTCCGAGCGAAGCGACGGCATGCCGAGGTCGGCGGGGACCTCGAGGAGATCCGCCGCGCGATCTCCCGCCGGGACGCCGGAGATCGCGCACGGCCGGAGGGAGCCCTGGTCCGGCCGGAAGGGGCGGTCGAGATCGACACGTCCGGCTTGACCCTGGAACAGGTCGTCGATAGAATACTCGCCGCAATCGGGCTCAGATGACGCGCTGGTGGTGGCGGCTGGTCCAGGCGCTGGTCCGTTTCGGCGGACGGCTGTTCTGGCGGATCCGGGTGACCGGAATCGAGAACGTCCCCAAGACGGGGGGCGTCCTCCTCGTGGCCAACCACCAGAGTTTTCTGGACCCTCCGCTGATCGGCTCGTATCTCCAGCGGGAGATGCACTTTATGGCCCGGCGGACGCTCTTTAAGAACCCGCTTTTCGGAGCCCTAATCGGCCGCTGCAACGCGTTTTCGATCGAACGGGACACGGCGGACGTGAAGGGGGTGAGAAACGCCATTGACAGGCTCCAGCGGGGCAACATCCTTCTGGTGTTTCCGGAAGGGACACGGACCCGGGACGGCACCGTCGGCCGAATGAAGGCCGGCATCGGCATGTTGGCCGAGCGCGCCGCCGTCCCCATCGTCCCGGTCCTCATCGAGGGTGCGTACAAGGTGTGGCCGAAGAGGGCGCTCATTCCCCGTCTGGGAAGGATCCGCCTGGTCTTCGGCAAGCCCATGCGACCGGAAACGATCGCCGGGGACGACATCCGGGATGCCGTCCTCGGCCTGAAAGGAGATCAAGAAGGATGGTTCACCGAAAGCTCATGAAGGAGCTCTCGATCAGCGAGGCGGAAGCGGAGAAGATCGCCGCCGAACTCATGGTCGAAGCCGGCAAGGATAAGGCGCAGGTCGACAAGGAGATCGAGAAGTACTACGCCGACTCCGTCAAGAACTTCACCGCCGACACCATCATCAAGGGCAAGATCCTCGACGTGGTGGGCGACGACGTGCTCGTCGACATCGGCTACAAGTCCGAGGGCGTCGTTCCCAAGACCGACTTCGTCCGCCCCGACGAAATGGAGCCGGGCAAGGAGATCGAGGTCTTCCTCGAGTCGGTCGAGGACGAGTCGGGCGTGATCGCCCTCTCCAAGCAGAAGGCCGACAAGATCCGCGGCTGGGAGCGGATCATCACCTCCAACAAGGAGGGCGACGTCATCAAGGGCCGCGTGATCCGCAAGATCAAGGGCGGCCTGCTGGTCGACGTGGGCGTCCCCGTCTTCCTCCCCGCCTCGCAGGTGGACGTCCGGCGCGTCGAGGACATCGGAGAGTTCCTCGGCAAGGAAGTCTCGTGCAAGATCCTCAAGATCGACGAGAAGCGGATGAACATCATCGTCTCGCGCCGGCGGCTCCTTGAGGAGGAGCGGGCGGGCCAGAAGACGAAGCTCCTGCAGGAGATCAACGAGGGGGACATCCGCAAAGGCATGGTCAAGAACATCGCCGACTTCGGCGCGTTCGTCGACCTGGGCGGCATCGACGGCCTGCTCCACATCACGGACATGAGCTGGGGACGCATCAACCACCCTACCGAGATCGTTAAGCTCGAACGCGAGGTCACCGTCAAGGTGCTCAAGGTGGACCGCGTGACGGAGCGCATCGCGCTCGGCCTCAAGCAGCTCCAGCCCAACCCCTGGGAGCGCGTGGTCTCGAAGTACGTCGTCGGCCAGCGCGTGAAGGGCAAGGTCGTGAACCTGATGCCGTACGGTGCGTTCGTTGAGCTCGAACCCGGCATCGAGGGCCTCGTCCACATCAGCGAGATGTCGTGGACCAAACGCATCAACCACCCCAGTGAGGTGATGACCATCGGCCAGGAGGTCGAGGTCGCGGTCCTCGCGATCGACACCGACAAGCAGGAGCTTTCGCTCGGCCTCAAGCAGACCGAGGCGAACCCCTGGGACAAGGTGGAGGAAAAGTACAAGGCCCTCCAGAAGGTCAAGGGCAAGGTCCGGAACACCACGAGCTACGGCGCGTTCGTCGAGCTCGAGGACGGCATCGACGGCCTGCTCCACATCAACGACATGTCGTGGACCAAGAAGGTCGTCCATCCGAACGAGGTCGTCAAGAAGGGCGACGTGTTGGACGTCCAGGTGCTGACGGTCGACAAGGAGAAGAAGAGGATCGCGCTCGGCCTCAAGCAGATGTCGGACAATCCCTGGTCGACGACGATCCCGATGCGCTACGCCATCGGCAACGCGGTTTCCGGGAAGATCACCAAGCTGGTGAGCTTCGGCGCGTTCGTCGAGCTTGAGAAGGACCTGGAAGGCCTGCTCCACATCTCGAAAGTGGACAAGGAGATCGAGCAGGCGGGCCTGACGCCCGGCGACATCGTCGAGGTGAAGGTGGTGAAGCTGGAGCCCGCGGAGGGAAAGATCGGCCTCTCGCTCTCGAAGATCATAGAGAAGTCGAAGAATCCGCCGCCGCCGCCGGCCGCCGCGGCGGCGCAGGGGCCGACGTCCCCCCCGGCCACCGTGTAACGGAACGATTCCAGGAACGGCCCCGGTCCCGCGACCGGGGTCGTTTCATTTTAAATCGGCCAGCCGCCCCGGGGTGAGGACGATCCGTTCCCGCGGGGCCCGATCCCACGACCACTTCGGGACGAGGCAGGCGGGAGTGGCGTCCCCCTCACCGAGGCCGGACCACGCGGCCAGCACGCCGATGATCCGCTCGGGGGTCACGCCCCGTTCGCGGAAGGTCGCGATCCTCGCGTCGCCGTGGCGCTTGGCGAGCCGCATCCCGTCGGGGCCGACCAGCAGCGGGACGTGGCCGTACGCGGGAGGCGCGGCGCCGAGCGCGCGGGTGAGGAGGATCTGCCGGGCGGTCGAGGGGATGAGGTCGTCGCCCCGGACGACCTCGGTGACCCCCTGGTCGAGGTCGTCGGCCACGACGGCGAGCTGGTAGGCGGGCTGGTCGGGCGCCTTCGCGACCGCGAAATCGCCGAGGGTCGCGGCGACGTCGATCGACGTCCGGCCGAAAAGGCGGTCGTCGAATTCCACTAGCCCGGGTTCGACCCGGAGCCTCCAGTTGACCGCGGGGCCGTCGTAACTCCGGCACGTCCCCGGATAGCGCAGTTCGTGGTCGCCTTCGTGGGGGGCGCTGGCCGAGGCGGCAATCTCCCCCCGGGTGCACTTGCAGGGGTAGATTCTCCCGGCGAGCCTCCCGAAGACGCGCCGGTAATGCTCCCGCCGCGCGGTCTGGACCTCCACCGGCCCGTCCCAGTCGAACCCGAGCCAGCGGAGATCGTCGATCATCCTTTCGGCGCTGCCCGGCTTGACCCGGGGCGTGTCGAGGTCTTCCACCCGGAGGAGTACGCGTCCGCCCTGAGCGCGCGCGCTGAGCCACGCCCAGAGGAACGTCCGCACGTTGCCCAGGTGGAGCGATCCGGTGGGGCTGGGGGCGAGCCGGCCGACGACGGTCATGGCGGAACAGCCCCGGCTCGATCAGCCCTTCCGGCCCATCAGTCTTCCGAAGAGCCCCTGCTTCTTCGGGGGCGCGGCGACGAGGGCGCCGGGCTTCGCCACCACGATGGGCTTCAACCCCGCTAGGCCGAGCATCTGGGCATACGGAGTGGAGCCGTCCACCACGCTCCGCGGAGGCGGCGCGGCGGCGGGGGCCTCGACCGGCGCCACGGGAGTGGTCAACGGCGCGCCCGGATCCATCGTGACGAACGGCGAGCCGACCGGCTCGCTGACGGGTGGGGCTCCGGACGTCTCCGGCGCAGCGGCCTCGGCTGCGACGGCCACGGGCTCGAGGACCGGCGCGGCGACGACCTCGGCGTCGACGGCGACCGGCTCGATCGCAGGCTCGGGGGCGGGGGCTTCGATCGCCGGCTCCGCCGGGACGCTCTCGGGCTCCGGTGAAACGGCCGCTTCGGCGACGATCTCGGTCTGGGGAGCGGCCGCGGGTTCGGGGGCGGGGACTTCGACCGCGGGCTCCGGCGCGAAGACGGCGGCGATCGGGTCGGCGGCCGCAAGGGACATGGCGGGCGACTCCAGCTCCAGCATCTCGCGTGCGAGGCTCATGTAGTCGGCGGCGCCGTTGGAGTCGGGAGCGTAGTCGAAGATCGGCTTCCCGTGGCTGGGGGCCTCGACCAGACGGACGTTCACGCGGATGCGCGTCTTCATCACGCGGCCGGGAAAGTGCTTCTCGAGTTCGGCGATCACGTCCCGCGTGATGGCGCGACGCGGGTGGACCATGCAGGTGATGACGCCCGAGATCCTGAGCAGGGGATTGAGCTTCGCCTTCACCCGCTCGACCGTCTCCATGAGGAGGGAGAGCCCGTGGAGCGCGTAGAACTCGCACGTCATGGGGATGAACACCTCCCGGACCCAGGCGAGGCTGTTCACGTTGAGGAAGCCGAGCTGGGGGGGCGAGTCGACGATGACATAGTCGTAGTCGGCCGGGTCGAGTTCCGCCATGGCCTTCTTGAGG
>CAZSCC010000528.1:0-40823 GCA_964604905.1 uncultured Planctomycetales bacterium | reverse complement strand
CCGTCCTCCTCTACCTGATCGCCTTCGTGAGAAAGCCCGGCACCGGCGAAGGCCGCGCGCTCAAGCCGCTCGTCGAGAAATCCACCGGATGGGCGTTCACGTCGGATCCCGTCTTCGAGAAGATCGACCGCAAGGGACTCGAGGCCTTCCTCTCCCGGAAGTTGGAAGGACGCGCGGGGGAGCGCGCCGCGGCCGGGGGACGCGCCCTCCAGACGCTGGGGCTCCTCCCGCCCGGCTACTCGATCATCGACGGCATGAAGCGGATGTACCGGGAGGAAGTCCTCGCGCTCTACGATCCCGCGACGCGGAAGGTCCTGCTCGTCCGGGAAGCCCTGGACCGGGCGCCGTCCGGCCAGGCCGAGGAACTCCAGCGGCGCACGACGATCGCGCACGAGATGGTCCACGCCCTCCAGCACCAGCACACCCCGGACTTCGGCGTGCTCGAAGTGGAGGACGAGCCGGACCTCGACGACGTCCAGGGCGCGATCCATGCCTTCATGGAAGGCGAAGCGACCGTGCAGATGTACGCCGCCGTCGAGATCCCCGTCGGAGCGTCCCTCTACTCCCAGGTCCTCGCGGGGATGAACGGCGAGGCCGCCCGGAAGTTCCCCTCCGACCCTCCCCTCATGAAACGCCTGCTGCTCTTTCCCTACATCGCCGGCACCGCCTACTTCTCGAAGAAGGCGGCGTCGGGCGTGAAGGGCCTCGCGCCGCAACTCCACGCCGCGCTCCCGCTCTCGACCGAACGGCTCCTCCACCCCGAGCGGACCGACCCGCCGCTGGCCCTCTTCCTGCCCGACCTCTCCGCCGCGATCGGCGGCGGCCGCCGGCGGGTCGACGAGGCCGTGCTCGGCGAGAAGTTCCTCGCCCCCCTCTTCGAAAAGGACGCCGGCCCCGCCTCCCCTCTCGACGACGCCCTCCGCTGGGGAGGCGACCGCCTCCAACTCTACGAGAAGCCCGGGGGGACGGATCCCGTGGTCGTCCTCGTGACCGAGTGGGACAGCGCGTCTTCCGCGCTCCTCGCCTTCGCCCGGACGATCGGGCGGGGCGCCGTGTGGGACGGACGGAGGGTCGCGATCGTCGCCGGCCTCCCGCCGGAAGCGGCGATTCCGGTGGCGCGCGAGGCGCTCGGCCGCGCGGTCGCGGCGCCCTTCCGGACGATCGAGGAGCTGCGCCGGCTGCGGAAGTCGCTCGCCGTCCCCGGGACCGCCGTCCCCGCGACGGAGCCGGAACGGAGCGCCGTGGCGGCCATCGCCGAGGCGCCGGGGCAGAGCGCGACCGCGATCCCGCATCACGCGGAGATCGTGGAGGCGCTGCGGAAGGTCTCCGCGTCGAGGGAGGATGCGCGGAGAGCGCTCGAGGCGCTGAAGTAGCGCTACTCCTTGTCCTTCTCGACCACCTGGATGTCGTCGATCAGGATGTAGCCCGACTGATCGCCGAACACGTCCTGCCTGCGCGCGACGAAGCGCAGCGAGTCGAACTTGTCCAGCGTGGTGATGGTCAGCTGCATCTGGCCGTCATCGCGCCGGAACCCGAGGTTGCCCGGGCCGATGGGGATCTCGACGGGGATCCACTGGTTGAGCCGTTTGCGCTCGACGGGCAAGTCCTTGAAGAGCGTGTAGCGCCGCTCCTCGACCCGGAGCGACATCTGGACGTTCGCCGCGTTGGTCATGAACCGGAAGCGCAGGACCAGCCCTTCGCGCCACGTGAAGCGCGGGTTGGGGCCGATCGCCGCCGCGACCGTCTTGTCCTTCCCTTCGCGCGAGAGAAGCGCCTCGTTCTTGAACCACGTCCCTTCCTGGACGAAGAAGTGCTCGCGCTTCGCGTCGGCAGGGTCGCAGCTCGTGAAGAAAATCGTCCGCTGCCTCGGCCGCGCGGCGTCGAAGGCCGCGATCTTCTTCGCGACCGCCGCCGGATCGAGCGGGCGGACCTCCGCGTTGCCCCGGCCCACCTGGAGCTCCTCGCCCGCGCGGACCGCGTGGACCTGGCCGCCGTCGGGCTGTACGTAGATGGGCTCGCTGAGCGCGGTGACGTGCAGCCGGTCGTCGCCGGGAGCGGTCGAGAACCGCGCGCGCGCCTGCTTGATGACGAGCGCGACCCGCCCGTCGCTCACCACCCAGCGGGTGGGGCCGGTCGAGTCGACCATCGCCTCGCCCGAACGGATGTGGAGGTAGGGCGCCTGGTCCTGCGCCGAGAAGGCGAGCGAGACCGACGTGTTGTCGCCGAGGATCAACGGGTGGCGCCCTTCGACCTGGAGGCTCGCGGTCTTCTCCGCCGTCACGACGTCGCCTTCGCCGAGGCGCGCCACGCTGCCGAGCTTCTCCTTCTCCTTGGCCCCCTTGCGCTTCACGGTGAGCGCGCCGGTCACATCCGTCACCTGCACCTCGGAGAGGGCGCGGGCGACGATCGTGTGGGTGGGCCGGGCGGGCGGCTCCTCGGGCCGCGTCTCCTCGAACTTGGGCGGAGGAGGCGGGACCACCGGGTCGGGGAGCGTCTCGGGCGCCGGACGGGGCTTCTCCTCGACCTTCGGGACGACGCCCTTCGCCGGCTCGGGGAGCTCCGGCCGCTTGGGCTTCTCTTCGATCCTGGGCGTCGGGGACTCCGGCACGACCCGCTCGGGCCGCGGGGCCTCGGGGGACGCCGGTGGAAGCGGCTTGACCGCCGTCGTCTTCTCCGTCCCGCGCGGGGTGCGGGTCTGGACGAGGGCGATCATGCCGGCGACGGTGATCACGACGGCCGCGGCGGCGGCCCAGGCGATGCCGGGCCTGCGCCGCCCACGCGCGACGACCGCGCGCAAGTGGCGCGGAGTGCGATCGCGATCGCGGTCCAGGGTCCGGATGATCGCCTTCACCGTGCGGGCCTTGAACTCGGCCGGCAGCGGATGGGCGGGATGGGCCTGGGTGAGGATCGCCAATTCGCGCCGGCAGTCGTCGCACTCCGAGCAGTGCTCGAGGAGCAGCTCGGACTCCGACGCCTCCAGGCGCCCTTCCGCGTGGGCCGCGATCTCTTCCGAACCCGGGCAGTCCATCATTTACCTCACTATCGACACCGGGTCGGCCCGCCCTAGTACATGATTCATGGAGCCACCAGCTGTTTCCGGAGCGATTCCTTGGCCCGGAGGAGCAGGGGCGAGATCGAGTTGACGGGCATCCGGAGCACCTCCGCCATCGACTTGTACGAGAGCCCGTCGAAATAGAAGAGCTTGAGCAGCAGCTTCTCGCGCGAGGGGATCTTTTCAAGCGCGACGTGGAGCCGCTCGCGATCCTCCGGATCGCCCTCGAGGAGGTCGCGGTCGGGCAGATCGCCCGCCGTGTCGTCGAGCGCGGTGTACTTGAGCGAGCCCTTTCGCTTCTCGGTGCGGATGTAGTTGAGGGCGAACCGGGCGGTGACGCTGGTGATCCACGTCTTCAGGCTCGAGCGCCCCTGGAAGAGCCGGAGCCGGTGAGCGCTCTTGTCGCAGAGCGCGAGGAGGACTGCCTGGGTGACGTTCTCGACGTCCTCGTCCTGAGCGCTCCCCAGGACGCGCCGGAGCGTGAAGCGCGCCGCGTCGTAGACGGCGGGCCCGAAGCGCTCGACAAGCTGCTCCCACGCCCGCGCCTCGCCGCGGATGCACCGGTCGACCAGTTCGCGCTCGTCCACGTGAATCAAGTCAATAGCATCGAGCATCAGGAATCAAGGATTAAGCCTGCGGGAATAACGAGCGGGGCACCCCCGAAGTGTCCGCGGCGGGGGATAATTCCACGAGTTTGATTTATCCCATAGGAGTGTTCACCGGGTGAACGGTCGCCGCTCCTCTCCGGCTGATTCTTGATTCGAGGTTCGTGATTCTTCCTCACTACTTTCGCGTCGTAAACGTCCACTCCCTCTCCGCGTTCGTGGTCTTCTCCTTGAACTTCACAGTATAGGTGGTCTCCGGCTTCAGCTTCTGCGCCGGAATGAGCGCCGTCACCCCGGGCTGCGGCCAGTCGTCCCGCGCCGGGTTCCCCGGCGTCGAGAGCCAGCAGTCCACTTCCAGCGCACCGACGAACAGCTTCGCCTCGATCTCATACGGCTTCCTCCGTTCCACGAGCTGGATCGTGATCGGGTAGCCGCCGACCGTCCCCTCGTCCGGAATGGGGTTGGGGACCTCGCGCGAGCCCAGCCCGAAGTCGAGCGGGACGTCTTTCTGACCGCTCACGGGGTAAACGATCGGGAAGAGCTTGAGATCGGTCTTCTGATCGATCGTGCCCACGTCGATCACGAGGATCCCCACCCCCTCGCGACGGAAGGCCCAGCCGATCCCGACCTCGGAGAGCTCGGGCTGGAGGAGCGAGACCCGGTGGTAGAGGGTCGCCATCAGGCTCTCCACCGCCTCGAGCGGCGACTCCTGCGGGCCGAACGGGCTGATCACCGACCGCTTACCCGCTCTGGCTCCCTCCTCGGTATAGCCCGCGGCCTTCGGGTCCTCGTCGTGGCCGCTCAGGCCCTTGGTCTCGTTCTTCGTGAGATAGAGCGCGTGGAGGTCGCAGCCACGGGTGAGCGTCGCCGAAAGCCTCACCTTCCCGAGCCCGGCCCTCACCCGGTGAACATTCACCGACTCGAGGACCGCATCGGGCTTCGGGTTCGCCTTCGCCCCGCGCGGGGCCCGGTAGATCACCTTGTCGCTCAGTTTGACCAGGAACGCCTCGGGGGTCCGCTCCAGCTTCGTCTCGCCCGGCGGACCCGAATAGATGGGGAAGTCCGCCTTGTCCGTCATCACGCTGACCGTGAGGGTGAGCCGTCCCTCCTTCTCCTCGGTCAGCTTCTTGATGCTGGGCTTGACCTCCTCCATCGCGGCCGGCGGCCAGGCGATCGGCTTGGCGACCGAACGGACGGGCAAGCGGACCTTCTCCTCCCCGTCGGCGTTCACGATCACGTGTTTCCAGCCGGCGACGTCGCGCACGACGACCTCGCTCTTGACCCACGGGCCATCGTAGAGGAGCTTGTCGTCCACGTAGATCTTCTGCCCGTCCACGCGGACCCGCTTCTGGAGCTCGTCCTGGGCGACGAGGACCCCTAACACGGTGATCAGTCGCAGCAGCATGGTCATCTCTTCTTACCCTGCTCGCGCCACCAGCGGAGCCAGAAAAGGCGCGCCGAGGTCGCGGGAAGGATGCGGATATGGTCGGCCTCCACGATGAAATCCAGGAACGTATTCGAAAACAGCGCCGCCAGATGGTCCGCGACCGTTCCCCGGGTGAACGCCGCGCGGTAGTAGAGCCGCTCTTCCGGGTCCTGCGGGAACCCGCTCCCTTCGAGACGGATCGGCAGCCCCGCTTCGCGGCCCAGCCGGTCGAGCACTTCTCGGACGGTATCGCCGGAGGAGAACGCGATCGTCCCCGACGTCAGGCGCTTCCAGGAGTCCGGAGAGCGCAGGGCGTTCATCGTGAAAAATCCCGGCATGATCCCGTCCTCGACCTCGAGCATGTAGTCGACGCCGAACGTAGAGCCCAGGGCGGCCAGGGCGAGCGCGAATTCCGGCTGCTGCTTGTCCAGCTTGAGATGAAAGGCGTTGTCGCCGCTCACCCAGAAGAGCCGCTCCAGTTCGGGGACCGCCTCTTTCGCCCCCAGCCGGGCCAGCGCGAGCGCCGCGCGTCCCGCCACACGGCCGTCCTGGTCCTTGAGCCGGGGAAGCAGGTGGGGAACGGCTTCCCGCACGTTCAGGATCGAGAGCGCCTCCATCGCCTCCCCTCGGATATAGGGCACGGGGTCGCGCACTCGATCGATCAGGTCGGGAATAGCCTCCCGTGCGCCCAGCTCAACGAGGGATCGGAGGGCGCAACTCCGAAACCCTACGTCTCCCTGACTCAGGAGTTCCCGCAGCACGGGTGCGGCCTCCTTCGCCCCAAGTCTGCCCAGAGCGTCGGCGACCTCCCCCCGGATTTCCGGTCGAGGATCCTTGAGCCCCTCCAGGAGCTGGGGGATCGCCTCCTTCGCCTGCATCAGGAAGAGCGCGTGGGCATGGTCGGTCCACTCCTTCTTGTCCGCCACCAGGCGAAGCACCTGGGGGAATGCCTCCCGGGCTCCGCGCAGGGCGATCCCCTGGATCCCGCTGCGTCGCGCGTCCGGATCCATGTCCCTCAGCAGCTCTACGAACGCGGGCAGCAGAGCCGCGTCCCGAAGGCTCCCTCCCATCAGGGCGGCCGTTTGACGATGCTTCTCCTCCTTGGCGAGCTTCAGGAGACGGGGACCGAAGTCGGGGTCGAACCGTGTGAGCGCGATCCAAAGCGGCCAACTCTTCTCTCTTTCCGACTCGAGCTGGCGTCGAAGCACGGCGATCGCCTCGTCCGTACCGATCCGGCCCAGCGCGTTCACCACGTCGCGCGCCGTCGAAGTCTCCTTCTCCCCGAGGAGCGCCGCCAGCGCCGGAACCGCCGTCTCCGCGCGGAGGAACCCGAGGAGGTCCGCGGCCGCGCAACGGACGTCCTCCTCGGAGTGTCCCAGATGCGTCACGAGCTCGGGGACCGCCTCCTTCGCGGCGAACGCCTTCAGCGCGGAAGGGACGTGGAAGCGGTGCTGCCCGTCCCAGTGGGGGAGATGGCGTGCCACCTCGGCCGCCGCCTCGCGAACGCCGAACTCGCGGAGCGCGTCGACGACGTCGGAACACCCGCCCTCGCACTTCTTCGCCAGGAGCGCGCGGATCTCGGGGATCGCCTCACGCGCGTCGGTCTCCACGAAGAGCCCGACCGCGTGCTCCTTGCCGATCTTCTCCTCCCGCAGGAGGCGGCGCAGCTCGGGGACCGCCTCACGCGCCCCGAGCCGGCGCAGCGCCTCCACCGCCGCCTCGCGCACATGGAAACTCTGGTCGCCGAGGAACCCGGCGATTCGTCCGGTCTCCTCCCGCGCCCCGAGTTCCCCCAGCGTGCGCACGGCGTTCGCCCGGAGGTCCTCGCTTTCGGCCCGGAGGAGCGGGAGGACGAACGGGATGGCCGCGCGGGACTTCAGGTTGCCCAGCGCCCACAGGGCCAGGATCTGTCCGCGTTCCTCCTTCGAACTCTTGAGGAGCTCCAGCAGCGGAGCGGCGGTCTCGGGCGCCCGGAGCTGCGTCACGAGCTCCCACGCCCGTTCGCGGACCCGTTCGTTGGGATCCCGCAGGAGCGGCACGAGATTCGGGGCGATCGCTTGAGGGCCCACGCTTCGGAGCGTCAGCACCGTCTGCTCCCGCACGGCCGCGTCGGCATGCTTGAGGAAGCGTGCTATCTCTGGCGCCGCGGCGCTGAGACGCCGATCGATGCAGACGCCGAAGATCGCCTCGAGCAACTCGAGGTCCTCCGATGCTGCCCGGAACGCGGGACCCAGGAGCGGCTCGAGGTCCTCTCCCAGCAGGCCGGGCTGATGGTCCCGGTCTCCCAGTTCGAAGAGGATCTCCGCCCAGGTGCGATCGTTCCCGTCGCCCAGCCGATCCTCGATGCCCGGCATCGCGGCGCAGAGCCGCGGGGTCAGGCGCTCGCGGACCGCAAACAGGTTGAGGAGCTTCCGCGCGCGACCGGCCACCTCGGGGTCGGGGTCTTTGGCCGCCTTCTCCAGCTCGGGCGCGGCGGGGCGGCCGATCTCCTTCAGTCTCCGGACGGCGTCGTCCCGCTCCTCGACCTTCTCGGAGCGGAGCTTCTCCACCCACTCGCGCGCGGTGCCGGCCTGGAGGGCGAGGAGGAGCAGGGCGGTCACCTCTTCTTCTCCTCCTCCCACCACTCCCGCCAGAACCTCAGGCCGGCGTCCTTCCAGAGGATCCGGAGGCGGTCGGGCTCGAGGATCACCTCGTAGTACGACGAGTCCCGGTCCATCGCGTCGAGCGCCGTGGCCACGCCGTTCCGGCACCGCCAGCGGCCGTCCGCCTGGAGGTGGTCCGCGTCGCCCGGGCCCGGAGGCGGGGCGATCTCGACCGGGAGGCCGACGACCGTCCCCAGCCGCTCCCACATCTCCCGGACCGATCCGCGGATATCCTCGCGGAGCGTGACGCCGCCCAGCTTCTTCCACCCCTCCGGGTTGCGGAGGCGGTTGAGCTCGAAGAGGCTCGAGACGCCGCCGCGGAAAAGGATCGGCACCCCCTCGCGCGAGCCCACCGCCGCGAGCGCCCGGGCCGCGCTGTCCCGCACCCACTCGTCGGGGTGGCGCAGGAGACCGCGGAGCGCCGGGATCGACTCGGCGTCCTCAAGCCTTCCCACCGTGTCCGCCGCCATGAACAGCACCATGGGGGACTCGTCCGCCAGGGCCCTGCGGATCTCGGGGAGGCGATCGCGCGCGCGGAGCCGGGCGAGCGCGGAGAGCCCCGCCGAGCGCGTTCCGGAAAAGTCCGCCCGGAGCAACTTTGCGAGCGCGGGGATCGCCTCCGTGGCCCCGAGGTCTGCGAGCACGTCGGAAATGTGAGTGCCGACGACTTCTTCCGCCTCCATGAGCCGGATGATCGCCGGGGCCGCCTTCCTTCCGTCGATGTTCGAGAGGACCGACAGGGCCCATTCGCGCACCTGATGATGGGGGTCGCCCAGCGCTCGAACGAGGGCGGGCACCGCGTCCGCCCGGCCCAGCGCTCCAAGCGTCTGCACCGCCTCCATCCGCGTCGCGGAGTCCGGGTCCTCGAGGCATCTCTCGACCGCCGGAAGGACCGTCGGGTCTCCCAGTTCACGCAGGGCCCAAAGAGATTTCCGGCGCGTCTCCGGGCGATCAAGGAGCTTCACGATGGCCGCCAGCGCCTCCTTCGCCTTCTGCCTTCCCAAGGCTACCGCCGCCCAGCCGCGGACCTCCCCGGCAGGATCCTGGAGGAGCGTCAGCAGCTCCACCGTGAAGACCCCGCTGCGGAATTCCATGGACGCGAGCGCCGCGCTCAGGCGGACTTCCGCGTTCTCGTGCTTCATGAGCGCCCGGAGTTCGGGAACCGATTCCTTCTCGCCGATCGCGGCCAGGGCGACCCGCACCTGGTCCTGCTCCGCCGGCGAGCCGCGGCCCAGGAGCTTTCCCAGTTCATGGACCGCTCCCGCGGGCTTCAGGACCTTCACCGCGTCGATCGCGACCAGGACCATGCTCTCGTCGGGCTCCTTCAGGAAGGGGAGGATCCGGGATCCGAACGCTTCCGCTTTCAGTTCCATCAGCGCGCGGATCACCTTCCGCCGAAGCCGCTCGTTCGGATCCCTGAGAAGCCCGGAAATCTCCTCCGCCGCCTCCCTCGCGCCCAGGGCGCCCAGCGTTTCGACCGCCTGGGCGCGGACCGAGACTTCCCGATCCTTGAGGAGAAGGAGAATCTCGGGGATCGCCTCGCGACTGCGCATCCCCTCCAGGACCTCGACGGCCGTCCGGCGCGCGTACGGAGCGGGGTGGACCAGCAGCCGACGCAGTTCCGGGATCGACTCCGGGTCGCCGATCGCGGCCAGCGCGCTCACGGCGTTGAACGCGAGACGTTCCTCGCGCAGGTGACGGAGGAGCACCGGGACGGCTGCGCGGAGCTTCAGCTGATAGCACCTCTGCACGGCCGCGACGACGACCCGCTCTTCGGGATCCTCGAGACCCGCGAGGATCGCGGGGATCGCCTCCGGAAGGCGCCATTCCGAAAGCACCCACAAGACGTCCCGGCGGACCGACGGATCGGGATCCTTGACGAGCGCGATCAGGAGTGCGGCCGATTCGCGGTCGTTGAGCGTCCCGATCGCCTCGATCGCCGCGGCGCGGACCGAAGCATCGGTGTCCTTCAGCAGAGCCCGCACTTGCGGCAACGCCTCGCGCGCGCCCATCCGCCGGACGACGTCGACCGCCTGCTTCCGGGTCCCCGCCTCCGGGTCGTCCATGAGCGCTTGCACTTTCGCCATCGCCCGCCACGCGCGCATCTGGACGATCGCGTCCCCTGCCGACCGCGCCTGAGCGGGAGTTCGCAGGAGATCCGCGATCGCGGGCGTCGCCTCGAACGCCTCCATATCCCGGAGCCCATCGATCGCCGACTCCCTCAGGTTGGTCACCGGGTGGTGAAGGAGCTCCACCAGGCCCGGGATGCCCGCGCGCAACCCGCGCCTCCGTACCCGCTCGACCACTCCTACGCGATCCTCGTCGCTGCGGGCGCCGCGGAAGGCCTCGGCCGCGAGGGGATCGAGCTCCGCACTCCCGAGCTTCGGATGGCCCACGCTCTCGAGCAGGAGCGCGGTCCACTCATGGGGTCCGCGGGCGAGCCGCTCCTCCGCGCCGGGGAACGCCTTGAGGAGCAGAGGCGGGAGCGAGGCGCCGAGCTCGAGGATCCGCAGGAGCCGCTTCGCGCGGCCCGCCACCTCGTCGTCCGCGTCCTTCGCCGCCTTCTCGAGCTCCGGCGCCGCGGCCTTCCCCAGCGCCCGGAGCTTCTTCTCCGCGTCTTCGCGCGCATCGACGGTCTCGGAGCGGAGCTTCTCGACGAGCTCGCGCGCGGAGTCGGCCTGCAGCAGCAAGAGGAGAAGGAACATCCGGGTTCTACTATATCAGACGTCGCGCCCGAGGGCCGCCGGGCATTTTGCTTGATGGCTCGAGCCCATCGCCTATAATGGGCCGCACGCATGAACCTCGCCGTCTGCCTCAAGCGGGTTCCCGACTCCACCGCCAAGATCAAGATCGCCGCCGACGGAAAATCCATCGACCCCCAGGGAGTCGAGTTCGCCATCAGCCCCTATGACGAGATCGCCATCGAGCTCGCCCTCCGCCTGAAGGAGAAGCTCGGCGGCGAGGTGGTCGGGATCTCCGTCGACCCCGACGGCAACGACGTCGCGATGCGGAAGGCCCTCGCCATCGGGATCGACAAGGGCGTGATGGTGAAGGGCGGCGTGAACTTCGACAGTTCCGCGACCGCCCAGATCCTGGCCGGCGTCCTGAAGGACAGGAAGTTCGACGTGATCTTCTTCGGCAAGCAGGCGATCGACGACGACTCCTTCCAGGTGCCCACGATGGTGGCCCACCTGCTCGGCCTTCCGCGGGTCAACCTCTGCACCTCGTTTGAGATCGACGGCGCTAAGGCGAAGTGCAAGCGCCAGATCGAGGGGGGCGAGGAGACGATCGAGGTCGCCCTCCCCTGCGTCATCTCGGTCAGCAAGGGCGTGAACGGCATCCACGACAAGCGCTACCCCTCCATGAAGGGGATCATGGCGGCGAAGTCGAAGCCGGTGGAGACGGTCGCCGCCGGCCCGTTCGAGCCGACGCTGGAGATCGTGAAGCTCGAGATGCCCCCCGAGCGGCCGGCCGGGAGGATCGTGGGGAAGGGGATCGAGGCGGTGCCCGAACTCGTGAGGCTGCTCAAAGAAGAGGCGAAAGTCCTGTGACCCGGCGAATCACGAATCACGAATCACGAATCAGCGGATGAACATCCTCGTCTTTGCGGAAGTGCGCGACGGGAAGCTGAAGCGCCCGAGCCTGGAGGCGCTCTCGGAGGCGGTCCGCCTGGCGAAGAAGCTGGGGAGCAAGGTCGGCGTGGCCCTGGTGGGAGAGGGGATCCGCGGCTGTGCGGAGACTCTGGGGAAGTACGGCGCGTCGGCGGTCTACATCGTCGACTCGCCGCGGCTCAAGCTGTACGCCTCCGAGGCGTACGCGAAGGCGGTGGTCGAGGCGCAGAAGAAGCTGGGCGCGGGGGCGGTCTTCATGGCAGCGACCGCCCTGGGGCGAGACCTGGCGGGCGGCGTCGCGGCGCTGCTGGGCACGTCGGCCGCGGCCGACTGCACCGGCGTCACGGTCGAGGGAGGCAAGGTCCTCGCGCGGCGGCCCGTCTACGCGGGGAAGGCGTACGCGACGATCGGCTTCCGGAAGGGGCCCGCGGTCGTCTCACTGCGCCCGAATGTCTTTACCGCACAGGAGACGGGCGGCACGGCCGCGGTCGAGGACCTCGCGATCGCGTTTGACGAGGCGGACTTCCGCTCGGCGGCGAGAGAGGTCGCGCAGACCGCCCAGGGGAAGGTCGAACTCACGGAGGCGTCGATCGTCGTCTCGGGCGGGCGGGGCCTCCAGGCGCCCGAGAACTTCAAGATCCGGGACGAGCTGGCCCAGGTGCTCGGGGCCGCGGTGGGCGCCTCGCGCGCGGTGGTGGACAACGGCTGGCGGCCCCATTCCGAGCAGGTCGGGCAGACGGGGAAGACGGTCTCGCCCAATCTCTACATCGCGATCGCGGTCTCCGGGGCGATCCAGCACCTGGCCGGGATGAGGACGTCGAAGGTCATCGTGGCGATCAACAAGGACCCCGACGCGCCGATCTTCAAGGCGGCGACCTACGGGATCGTGGGGGACGCCTTCGAGGTGGTGCCCGCCCTCACCCAGCACCTCAAGAAGGTGCTGGCTTCGTGATCGTTGACTTCCCGCCCCGGAAACCTTATTGTCACCCGGCCCTAGGATCCCCCTCGGGGTTTCGCTTTTGACCTCATGGACGCCACGAAGCGTTACGAGAAGTTCGAGAAGAGTTTCTTCAAGGAGTGGGTGCGCCGCCACCCGCTCCTGGGCACGTCGCTCGGCCTGCACGCCGAGTTCGACGACAAGATGCCCGACGGCTCGATCGAGAGGGAGCTCGACAACCACAAGTTCCTCCACCACGCCGTGGCGGAGCTCGAGAAGTTCGACCCGAAGAAGCTGCCGCCGAACCTCGCGGTCAGCCGGGACGTGGCGCTCCACGCGCTGAAGAACTGGCTGTTCGACCGCGAGGAACTGCGCTACTGGGAGTCGGTCCCCGAGGCGCCGCAGCTGCTGGGGCAGGCGATCTTCCAGATCCTCTCGCGGAACTACGCGCCGCTGGGCCAGCGGATGCACGCGATCATGAAGCGGCTGGAGAGGATGCCGAAATACATCGACCAGTCGCGCACCAAGCTCCGCTCCCCGGTCAAGCTCTTCGTCGAGGTGGAGCTCGAGACGATCACGCGCCTCCCGGGCTTCTTCAACCTGCTCAAGGACATCGGGCGCGAGCACCTTCCGCCGACCCCGCAGCGGAACCTCAACCGGCTGATCGACTCGACGCAGAACGCCCTGGAGCGCTACAGCGACTGGCTGATCGTGGACATCCTCCCGGACTGCCGCGAGGAGTTCGCGATCGGCGAGGAGAAATATCGGAAGCTGCTCCACGTCCGCGGCGTCGAGGGGACGCCCGGCCACTGGGTCAACGCGGCCGAGGCCGAGATCGCGAAGATCCGGGAGAAGCAGAAGGAGCTCGGCCGCGCGATCAAGCGCAAGGTGCCGCTCGAGGACATCCGGGACATGCTCAAGCAGCAGCACCCGGAGAACTTCGACGGGGCGCTGCGCTTCGTGCGCGACTCGGTGGGGAAGTCCCGGCAGTTCACGAACCGCTCGAAGTTCGTCCAGCTGCCCGAGGGCGAGCAGCTGTACGTGATCGAGACGCCGAGCTACCTCCGCCACCTGCTGCCCTTCGGCGGCTACTGGACGCCCGCGCGGTTCGAGGCGAAACTGGACGGCTACTACTTCGTGACGCCCGGCGACTGCGACAGCGACAAGCTGAAGGAGCACAACTACGGCGCGCTGGCGGCGATGACCCTCGCGCAGGGTTATCCCGGCCGGCACGTCCAGACGGGCTGGGCGATCAAGCATCCCTCGCCGCTCCGGGCGCTCTTCGAGGACCCCGCGTCGATCGGCGGCTGGGGCGCCTACTGCGAGGAGCGGGCCAAGGAGATGGGCTACGACGATACGCCTCCCTCGCGCTTCATGCAGCTCCAGAGCATGCTGCTCCAGGCGGTACGCGTGCTGATCGACGTCAAGCTGGCCGCCGGGAAGATGACGCTCAACCAGTCGATCGAAGGGCTGATCGACCACCTCGCCATGGACCGGATCTGCGCCGAAGCCGAGACGCGGCGCTACATCACCGCCCCGGGAATCCCGCTCGTCCACCACCAGGGTCGCGAGGAGATCAAGGAGCTCAAGAAGTGGGCGAAGGACCGCCTCGGGCCGCGCTTCACCGAGACCTTCTTCCACACGGCCTTCCTGCAGAGCGGGCCGATCTCGATCGCGCTGACGAAGCGCGAGCTGGAGCTCCGGATCGAGGAGGAGCTCAAGAAGCCGACCGAAGAGCATCCCAAGAAGGACGACAGGAAGCACCCGCCCGCCCTTCATCCGCCCAAGCATGCCGCCCCGGCGAAGGCGGAGCCGAAGCCCTCGCCCTCGCCCAAAAAGAAGGCGCCCAAACCCAAGCCGAAGTCGAAATCCAAGCCTCGCTCAAAGCCCAAGCCCAAGTCGCGGCCCGTCAAGAAAAAGCGTCGCTAGCTTCCGTAACAAAAAGGGCCATCCTTTTCATTACGCGCCCGTCAGCCGGAGCAGGGAGCGTTCCAGATTCCGGCGGGCGGCGGCCTCGTACTTCTCCCGGAAGTAGGGCGTGCCGTACAGGGACGGGCGGCCCAGGAACGACCGCAGGATCCCCGAGCGACCTGAGCGGAACGCCGGCTCCGGCACCCACCCGTACTCCTTCCTCACCTGACGCTCGTACTCGTCGAAGGCTCCCTCGGGCTGCCCGAGGATCGACAGGTCGATGTCGGCGAAGAGCCGCGTGTCCGGGTCGCCGGGCGCCCTCCGGTGGGTGCTCGCCCGGATCAGTTCCGCGACCCGACCGCCCTGGACCTCCGGGAGCCCGGCCGAGCGCGCTACGTCCCGGGCCAGCGCCGCGCTCTTCTCCTCGTTGTCCGCGGCCCGCGGGTCGTACACCGCATCGTGATACCAGAGCGCCATCTCGACCGCGACCGGGTCTCCGGCGAGCCCCCGCGCGTCCTCGAATTCATCCAGGCAGTGGCGGACGTGCTCGATCGTGTGGTAGGCGCGGTGAGGCTCGCCGTATCGGACGAGGAGATCGCTGCCCGCGGCGAGCCCGTCCCCCGAAGCGCCCGTGCGCTCCCAGAACCGCCGCCAGCGGACTTCGACCGGGATCATTCTGAAGGAGCGGTCCCCTTGTTCTCCTCAAGGCCTGAAACCGGCGGCTCGATCGCGGCCGCCGTCACCTTCTTCCGGCCGAACCCGAGAAGGGTCTTGATGTCCTCGAACATGGCGTAGAACGCGGGCACCACGAAAAGCGTCAGGACCGTCGAGAGCACGAGGCCGCCGATCACGGCGACCGCCATCGGCGCCCGCAGCTCCATTCCGCCCGACGCCCCCAACCCGAATCCGCTCAGGTCGAGAGCGATCGCGGCGGGGACCGCGCCCGCGATCGTGGAGACGGTAGTCATCAGGATCGGCCGGAGTCGCGTGGGGCTGGCGCTCAGGATCGCCTCCCGCACCCCGAGCCCCTCGTCGCGCCGCTGATTGGTGAAATCGACGAGCAGGATCGAGTTCTTCTTCACGATGCCCATGAGGAGCACGATCCCGATCGCGCTGAACATGTTGAGGCTGTAGCCGGCCCACGTGAGCGCCAGGACCGCCCCCGTCAGGCTGAACGGGAGCGCGACCAGGACCGTGATCGGATGGATGAAGCTGTTGAACTGGGCGGCCAGGATCATGTAGGCGATCACGATGCCCAGCACGAGCGCGAAGAGGAGTCCCCCCAGCGTCTCCTGCGAGGATTTCGAGGCCCCGGCCAGGACCATGCTGTATCCACCCGGAAGCAGGTCCGCAGCGATCGCCTGCGCCTCCTTGACCACTTCGGTGGGCGAGTGGCCCGGGGCGGGATTGCAGTTGATGTTGATGGCCCGCGAGCGGTTCTCCCGCGTGATCGAGAGCAGCGCCGGCTCGATGGAGACGTTCACCACGTCCGCCAGGCGCAGCAGTTCGCCCGTCTTCGACCGCACGTAGAGCTTCTCGATGTCGTCCGGCCTCAGCCGCTGGTCCGCGAGCAGCCGGACCCGCACGTCGTACCGTCGCCCCTGGTCCTTGAACTTTACGATCCGTACGCCGCCCACGAGCGCGTCGATGGTCCGGCCGATCGCCTCCATGCTGATCCCGAGATCGGACGCCCGTTTTCGGTCGGGGCGGATCCGGACCTCGGGAGAGCCCAGCCGGTAGTCGCTGTCGATGTCGACGATGTTCCCCGAGGCCTTCAGGCGCTCCACGAAGCCCTTGGACAGCTCGGTGAGCTTGTTCCAATCCTGCCCCTGGACGTAGAAGTTCACCTGGGCCTGCCCCCGGCCGCCCACGCCGGGGAGATTCGTCGAGGGATCGGTGGGAAAGCACTGGAGGCCCGGGATCTGATTGAGCTCCCTCCGGCAGAGGTTCATAAACTGCTGCTGGGAGAGCTTGCGCTGCGAAGGCGGCTTGAGCGTGATGAACGCGACGGCCGAGTCCACCTCGCCCCCCATGAACCCGCCCACCGAGAAGTAATACCGGTTGATCTCCGGCTGGCCCGCGAGGAATTCCTCCACCCTCTTGGTCTTGTCGTCCGTGTTGTCGATCGACGATCCAGGAGGGGTGCGCATCTGGAGCATGAACCGGCTCTGGTCCTGGGGCGGGATGGTCTCCCATTTCGCCATGAGCCGGAACAGCATCGGCAGCGTCAGGACGAAGAGCGCGATCGACGCCAGGATGACCCCATAGCGAAACCGGAGCACCGGTCCCAGGAGCCACGCGTACCCCTTCGCCATGAGGCGCATCAGGCGGTCCATGCCCCGGGAGATCGCGTTCCCCCGCACCGCCTTCAGGTTCAGGATCTGGGAGCAGCGCGCGGGGGTGATCGTCAGCGCCTCGAGCAACGAGAGCGCCACCGCCACCGAGAGCACCACGCCGAACTGGAAGAGGAACTTCCCGACCAGCCCCTGCATGAAGGCGATCGGGAGGAAGATCGCCATGATCGCGCCCGTGGCCACGATCGCGGCGAACGAGATCTCCTGCGCCCCGTCGCCGGCGGCGCGCATCCGGTCCTTTCCCATCTCGGCGTGGCGGTAGATGTTCTCCATCACCATGATCGCATCGTCGACGACGATGCCGACCGCCAGCGAGAGCGCCAGGAGGGTGAAGGCGTTGATCGTGAAATTGAGGAAGTACATCGCCGCCAGCGTGCCGATCAGCGACGTCGGGATCGCAAGAAGCACGTTGAACGTCGAGCTGAACGATCCCAGGAAGAGCCAGCAGACGACCGCCGTCAGGATCACGGACAGGAGGAGCGCGAGCTGGATGTCGCGCATCGCGTCCTCCACCGCGACCGTCGAGTCGTAGTTCAGGTCCATCTCGAGGCCTTCCGGGAGGCGCTTCTTCAGCTCCGCGATCTTCGCCTTCACCGCGTGGGCCACCTCGACCGCGTTGGCCCCGCGGATCTTCCGGATAGCGAGCCCCATCGCGGGGATGCCGCTCATGCGCGCCACGCGTCGCTTGTCCTCGAGCCCGTCCTGGACCAGGGCCACGTCCCGCAGGCGGATCCGCGCCCCGTCCTTCTCGGAGAGGACCAGGTCCCGGAACTCCTCCACGGAGGGCGCCTCGCCCTCGGCCCGGATGTTGAACTCGCGGCTGGCGGTCTCGATCCGGCCGGCCGGGAGCTCCACGTGCTCCCTCCCGAGCGCCCGGGTCACGTCCTCCACCGTCAGGTTGAAGGAGCCCAGGAGTTTCGCGTCGAGCCAGACGCGGATGTTCCGCTCCCGGAACCCGCTCATGCTCATGTCGCCCACGCCGGAGATCGTCTGCAGCTGGTCCCGGAGGGTGTTCCGGATGTAGTCGGAGATCACCTCCGGGGGCCGCGTCCCGTAGACGCCGATCCAGAGGATCGGCATGTCCTCGGGGTTGTTCTTCTGGATCACCGGGGGATCCATGTCCACCGGAAGGTTGCGCTGGACCTGGGCCAGGCGAGTCTGGACGTCCTGGATGGCCGCGTCGATGTCCCGGTCCAGGTTGAATTCCAACTTGATTTCCGCGATGCTTTGCCGGCACGTGCTGGACATCTGGGTGATCCCCTCGACCTGGACGAGTGCCGACTCCAGGACGTCGACCACGTCGCTCTCCATCACCTCCGGGGCGGCTCCCGGCAGGCTGAGCCGCACGGTCACGGTGGGGAGATCGATGTCCGGCCACTGGCTCACGCCCAGCCGGTTGAAGGCGATCCCGCCGAAGACGATGAGCGCGATCATGAGCATCCAGGCGAAGACGGGCCGCCGGATCGAGACCTGTACGAGGCCCATGCTACTCTCCCGCCTTCTTCACGGGGGCCGGCGAGGACGCCTTCTTCTCGACGACGTCGACCCCGTCGCGCAGCGCCGCGGCGCCGGACACGACGAGCCGGTCCCCGGGAACGAGTCCTTCCAGGATCTCCACCACTCCCTCGCGGACGAAGAGGCCGGCGCGGACGCTCCTCTGCCGCGCCTTCCCGTCCTTCACCACGAACGCCACGAAGCCCCGGTCCGTCGGCAGGACCGCCGAGTCGGGCACCACGACCGCCTTCTCGTGCGTGTCGACGACCGCGCGCACCGTGGCGAAAAATCCGGGTTTGAGGACGGAGCCGGGGTTTCCCACCACGGCGAGGCACTCGACCGTGCGGGTCTGGGAATTCGCCTGCGGGCTGATGTGCAGGAGCTCCGCCTGGAACGTCTTCCCGGGGAGGGGCCGGACGGCGAAGCTGACCCGCCGGTCGCCGCCGAGCACGGCGGCGATCTTCACCGACTCGCTCTCCGAGACCTTGAACCGGAGCTTGAGCTTCGACTCGTCCACGATCGACGCCAAGGGAGAGCCCAACGTCACGTACTGGCCCGTGGAGACGCCCTTCGTGTTGATGGTGCCGGTGATGAGCGACCGCACCTCCGAGTACTCGAGGTCCTGGAGGGCGAGGTCCAGCGAGGACTTCGCCTCCGCCGCCGCGGCGCGCGCGAAGGTGAGCTGGCTCGTGAGCGTCGCGATCTCCTCGTCGCTCGCGTAGCCGGGATCCTTCTTCTTGAGCTCCTCGCGGTTGCGCAGCACGATCTCCGCCTTCTTCACGTCGGCCGCCGCCTTCTCCTGGCTCGCGCGGGCCCGGTCCGCCAGAAGCTTGTACCGGCTCCGGTCGATCTCGGCCAGGACCGTCCGGAGCGTCACCTTCGTCCCCTCCTCGAAGTGCAGCTTTTCGACCACGCCGGAGACGCGCGCCGTGACGCGCACCTCCTCCTGCGGCTCCAGCGAGCCCACGGCTTCGATCGCGTACTGCACGTCCTCGGTGACGACGCTCGCCACCTCGACGGGGAAGGCGCGCTTGGCCCCGGCGCCGCCCGGGCCCCCGGCGGGAGGCGGGCCGCCCGGCCGGCAGGCGGCCAGGAAGAGGACCATCACGATCGCCTTTCGCATGGATCTACCTCACCGGAATGCGGCCACGGACGCTCTCGAGCTGGAACCAGTCCAGCTTGCTCTGGATCTTCTGCCGCTCCAGCTCCAACTGCGCCGACAGCGCCTGGTTGCGGGCCACGAGGACCTCGAGGTTGGAAACCCCGGCGATCCCCTGCCGGTACTCCGAGACCACCTGCCGGTGATTCTCCTCCGAGGTGCGCCGGCCCGTCTCGAGCGTCCGGATGAGATCCTGGTCCGTGCGCCAACTGAGGAGCGCCCGGGTGACTTCCGACTGGATCTGGCGGGCGAGTTCGTCGCGATTGAGCCGGGCCACCCGGACCTGCGACTCTCCGGCGGCCTCTCGCGCGCGGATGTCGCCCCCCTTGAAGAGGTTGAACGTCACCGTGAAGAGGGCGTCCCAGTCGGTGACCTGCTGGATGTCCGAGTAGTTCCGCCGCCAGGCGTACACGTTCCCCATGAAGTCCAGGCTGGGCTGATGCTCGCTCGAGACGACGGCGAGGTTCGCTTCCGCCGCCCGGGCGGCCGCCTCGCGCTCCCGGAGGTCGCTCCGCCCGGCCAGCGCCTCCTGGATGAGCGGCGCGAGCTCCGCCGGCACCTCGGGCTCGAGGAGATCGTCGACGAGCGGGACGGCGACCGGCCTCCCCACGAGGAACGCCACCTGCGCCCTCGCGATGCTCAGCGCGAGCCGCCCGCGCGCGAGCTGCGCCTCGTCGGAGGCGACCTGCGTCTCGATCAGGAGGACCTCCGTCCTCCGCGCGATGCCCTGCGCCTGCCGGGCCTGCATCTCGCGGAAGCGCTCTCGCGAGTTCTTCAACGCGTCCTCGAGGATCACGAGCTGGCGCTCGAGGAAGATCGCGTTGTAGAAGCTCAGGGCCAGGACCTGGAACAGGAGGCGACGTTCGGTGTCGAAGAACGCCCGGCTCTGCGCGATCGCCTCCTGAGACAGCCGCCACCCCGCGAACTGCTTGAGTCCGTGGAAGATCGGCTGCGTGACCGTGAGCCGGAGCTCCTCGCGATCGCTCGAGGTGGTGAAGAACGAGCTCGGCGTCTGCACCGTCACGCGATCCTGCAGGAAGGCCGTCGCCTGGATGCTGACCGTGGGGAGCATGGCCGCGAGGGCCTGGTCCTGGAGCGTGAGCGACTGCAGGTACCCCTCCGCGGCGCGCGCGATCCGCTCGCTCTGGGTGAGGGTGATACGAAACGCATCCTGGATCGACAGGGCCTTCCTCTGCTCGACCCCCTCCCACAGGGGCGCCGAGGGACGCCGCGCGGATTCCGCGTCGTCGCGCCCCAGGTAGTCCAGCATCTCCACGAACCGGGCGTCGATCGCCTCGCGCGAATAGAGCCGGCACCCCGCCAGGAGGAGCGCCGCAAGCCCCGCGAACGCCGCGCGCCTCACGTCCGCACCCCCCGGAGGAAGAGGTCCGCCACCTTCTCGGCGAGGCTCCCCGGACGGTCCGCCAGCCGACGCACCCCGAAGATGTGGCGCGCCGCCATGAGCTGGAACAGGCACGCCATGAAGCTCCAAGCGCAGAGCCGCGGATCGAGCGACCGCCGCACCCACCCCTTCCGGATCCACCCGCGGAAGAGCCCCGCGACCTCCGAGATGCTCCGCGTCACGCGCCGCTTGAAGAACATGGGCGCCAGCGGCTCGCGCTCCAGGCCCGAATAGTAGAGAAGCCGCATGAACGCCGGGTCCTTCTCGGAGAGATGGATGACGCGTTCCGCGATCCGGACGAGCGCGTCCTCGAGGGGCGCGGTCCGGACCTCCTCCGGCAGGAAATCGCCCGTCTGGCGGATGCGCTCCTCGATGATCTCCTTCTGGAGCGCGCGCTTGCTGGGGAAATGCTTGAAGATGAGCGCCTCGCTCACGCCGGCGGCGCGCGCGAGGTCCCGGCTCCGGGTCCCCTTGAACCCGGTCCGCGAGAAGGCCTCCATGGCGCCCCGGATGATCCGCTTCCGGCGTTCCTCGTGCGGAAGGTGCTTCATGGCGTCCTATGATACGCCTCCCGCGGGCGCCGGAGGGCCGTTCAAAGTGATTATTTGCTTACTTACTTATTAGGGGGGAGGGGAGGCGGGTGCCCCGGGACCCCCGCCTCAGATCGGCGAGGGGATGGGCTCGAACTTCGGCGCGGGCTCCGTCATCGCGAGGTCGATCTCGACCGGCACCTTGAAGATGTTGCGCTGGGCGTCGGCGACGACCGCGATGACCGGCTTGTCGGGGATCTCGGAGCTCGCCCGGACCACGCGGGCGATCTCGCCCCCCTGGAGGCGCACGTAGCTCCCCACGGGGTAGACCGACATCGCCTTCACGAACGCGTGGACGAGGTCCCAATCGAGCATCCCCTTGGCGCCGTCGTCCATCACCACCTTCATCGCCTGGTGGGGCAGCATCGGAAGGCGGTGCGCCCGCGGGGAGACCATCGCGCCGTACGTGTCGACCACGTTGATCAGGCGTGCGTAGAAGTGGATCTCCTCCTTCTTCTTGCCCTGGGGGTAGCCGCTCCCGTCGGGCTTCTCGTGGTGCTCGAGGGCCACCCGCGCGACCACGTCGCGCAGCACGACCTCCTTCGTCAGGAGGAGCGCCCCCTCGATCGGATGGCCCTTCACCTGCTCCCACTCCTCCCGGTCGAGCGCGGCGTGCTTGGTGAAGACGTCCTCCTTCACCTTCATCATCCCGACGTCGTGGAGGAGGCCGCAGACCCCCACCTGCTCGATCTCGGGGGGGGGCAGCCCCAGCTCGCGCGCGAGGTACATCGCGAGCTTGGCCACGTTGAGGCAGTGGCGCGTGACGTACCTCTTCGTCCGCCCGCGGTAGCTGAGGTCGAGGAATTCGTAGGCCGGCTCTTTCGCGAGCTTTCGGACGAGTTCGCCCACCACGTCCTGGAGCAGTTCCCCGTCGAGCCGGCCCGATCTCGTCAGCTTGTTGAGGAGGAGCTTGACCCGCGAGAGGAGCCCGCGTCGGCCCGGGATCATGTTCGACGGCGCGACCATCACCTTCGTGTCGCTCCCCGGGACCGAGCCCGGATCTCTCGAAACCACCACCGAGAGAGAGTGCGCTTCCGTCTCCGGGATGGAGTCCAGCCAGCCGGGCAGCGCCTGATCGTCGGACTCCGACGGTCCGCCCTCGGCGCCGAGCCACGCCTCGAGCTCCTCGGGCTTGCGCCCCGGGAACAGCTCCTCCAGGCGCTTGAGCAGGAGCCGGCGGTCGCGCACCGTCAACCCCTCGCGCTGCGCGTTCTCCGCCAGCGAGAGCTCCAGCGCCTGCTTGTCGTCCAGGGGGCGCACCACCGCGGGCACTTCGCCCAGCCCGAGCGACTTGCAGGCCAGGAAGCGCCGCTGGCCGCAGACGATTTCGTAGCCCCGGCCGGAGGGCCGGACGAGGACCGGATGGATCAGACCGTGCCGCTTGATCGACGACGCCAGACGGCGGATCTCCTCCTCGGTCCCCTCCCGCCGCGAGGGGAACTGCCGCGGCTGGAGCCGGCCGATCGGGAGCGACTCGATCTTGAGCTGACGGTCCTGTCCGATCATGGGAAGAAGCTCGAAGCTGGGAGCTGGAAGCTGGAAGAACCCAGGGTCACAAGTCCATCCTCAGGCGTTCGAGAAAATCTCCATACCCCTGTTTCCGCCAGAACCCCCGGGCCACGGGGTTTTTCACCGAGACGTCCACTTCCACATAGGGTACCCCGCGTTCGCGGAACCAGGCGTGCGCGGCTTCAAGAAGCCCCGACCCGACACCCGCGCGGCGGCGGTTGACCGCGATCTCCGAGACGCGGCCGTAGAACTGGGCGGGCAATCCGGGGAAGTTCTCCAGGATCATCCCCAGGAGGTAGCCTTCGACTGCGCTGCGCCCGTCCTCCGCGGCCAGGACGACCGACCGGTCGCTCTCGAGGTGCATCTCGATCCAGGAGGCCATCGCAACGTCGGCGGCCGGGGTCGCCTGGAAGCGGGGGTCGGTGGGGGCGTGGAAGTCCCACATCTCGCGCCAGAGGCGGACGATGGGGCCGACGTCCTCGGCGCGCGCCCGGCGGATCCCCATCTAGGTCTGGTTCTTCTTCCAGTCTGTGGGGTCGGGGGCGCTGGAGGCGGCGCGACGGACCTTCATGAACGCGAGCGTGAGGACGGTGAGGAGGTCCTCGGGCTCCACCCCGGGAAGCGCCCCGGCGTTCTGCGCGAAGAAGTCCTCGATCCGGGCGGGCACCTCGTCGATCGACGCCCCGGCGAGCGCCGCCTCGAGCCGCGACCGGGTGCCGTCCGGCTCGTCGCGGAAAGGGCCGGAAAAGCGGACGGTCTGGATCTGGTTACGCCCGGTTCCGGGGACGAGGGCGGCGCGGAGGATGCCTCCCTTGACGGGGAGATCGCCGGTGACTTCCACGCGGAGCCTCCTATTTATGCGGCTTCTCGGCGGCGGGCCAGCTCTCGTGGAGGTGCTTGACATACCACTTGCCCTGCGTGCGGCGGAAGACCGCCGTGATCGGCGCCCGGAGATTCCCCACGCCCGCCACGTAGGTGGCCACCGCCATGTCCCCCATGGGGTCGATCGCCACGCTGCCCAGCAGCGTCTTCCGCGCCTGACCCTTGAACATGGAGACGCGCGTGATGAGTTCCTCCACGCACGCGTCCATCCCGCGCGCGAACTCCTCGTGGCCGCGGAACATCGAGACGTCGGGCGCGAGAAGCGATTTCATCGTGTCCACGTCCCCCGCGTCGCCGGCCGCGTGGTATTTCTCGATCACCTCGCGGATCAGCGTCCGGGTCACGTTGATGTCGGGGGGCGGGGCGTCGTCCTTGGAGCAGGCGGCCAGGAGGGCGAGAGCCAGCGGAAGGGATCGCATCAGGGCTTAACTATAACCCTTCCCGGCGCCTGCGGTCAAGGACGCCCAGGACCACGGCCAGCACGCACCCCACGAGCGTCACCCCCAGGCCGATCCTGAAAGGCAGCGTCGAGAAGGTCCGCGGGGAGACCTCCTGGGCCGAGGGATTCTCGTAGACGGTCACGCTCCCCTCGTAGACCTTGCGGAAGCGCTTCGGCTCGAACGGCCTGTCGGTCACGAAGTATTTCATCCCCAGGCGGTCGAGGACCGGGCTCTCGGGGTCGGTCAGCAGGATCGTCCGGTCCCCGCTCACCTGGCCGGCGCCCCGGATCGCGTGCTCGACCTCCTTGGAGACGGTCACGTCGTAGCCCTGGACGGAGGGGATGCCGAGGATCGACAGCGGCGGGAAGATCGCGCGCGGAAGCTGCGGGTGGTTCTTGAGCGACCAGCCGACGCGGCCCTTGAGGACGTCGGCGACCGGCGGGCGCTCCTTGAGCGGGGCGGGGTCGTACGGCGGGTTGTATTTCAGGTAGCGAGGGACGAGATCGACCAGGATGATGAGGACGATCAACCCCTGGGCCCATCTCGGGAACGGCCGCTCCTCGAGCGCCCGGGCGAAGCAGACGCACGCGCCCAACGTGAAGAAGAAGAGATAGCGGGTAGGCAGGCTGATCGAAATGGGCGAGAGGAGGACGGGGAGGGGCCAGACGGTCGCGATCGCGAGCGCGACGAGGGCCAGCCGGGAGTAGAAGCGCTCTTTCTTCAAGCCGGCGATCGCTCCCGCGAGCGGGAGCAGCCCGAGATAGGCGTTCCACTCGTTGGGGGTCATCGAGCCGTGGAAGAGGTCGGGGTCGACGAGCCCGACGAGGAGGAGCCAGCACTTCAGGCGGTCGCGGTAGAAGTAGTTCGCCTCCCAGAAGGGATGGCGTTGTCCTTCGGAGAGGGTGACGGCGAGGGGGACGAGCACGATCCCCGCCGCGAGCATCCCGACCAGCGTCGCCCGCCAAGAGCGGCGCTCGCAGAGGAACGCGACGAACCCCACGGCAAGGGCCATGTGAGGGTTGGTGAAGAAGAGGCCGGCGATGGGGATCGCTCCCAGGAGCGAGCGGCGCTGCGCCGCGAGAAGCACGATGGGCGCGTAGGCCATGGTGGTCATGAGGTAGTGGCCGTGGAGCCAGGTCATGGAGCGGCTGGAGAGGACGTAAGCGAGGGCGCCCGCGAAGGCCGGAAAGCCGCCGAGCCCCTGGCCGCGGAGGAGGGCGAACATCGCGAGCGCGGCCAGCCAGAAGTGGAAGATCGCGAAGAAGTCGTAGGAGCGGACGGGGTCGAAGAGGAGGAGGAAGGCGATCTTGACGGGCCAGACCGAGTTCCAGATGTGGATGCCGTGGGGAATGCGCGTGCCGTTGAAGGGGTACGGGTTGACGAGGGGCAGCTCCCCGCGCTTGACGGCCTCCGAGTAGATCCGCTCGGAAGGGTAGTAGTACTCCATCGTGTCGGAGAGGTACTCGTTGCGGACGGGGCGGGGCGCCTCCCCCCAGAGCGGCGACGCGTGGAGGAAGTCCGTGGCGATGAGGGTCTTCCCCCGGAAGAAGACGGGGAAGAAGAGGGCCAGGGTCAGGAGCGCGAAGAGGAGGGGGGGCGCCCAACTGTTAACGAAATCGCGGCGCGATTTCGTTAACAGTTTGTCAGGCGTTGACGTGGGGGTCATCGGGGGCGTCGAAGAGCTTGGTGGTCAAGTACTTGGATCCGCTGTCGGGGAGGAGGACGGCCACGGTGCCCTTCTCGAGGCGCCGGGCCTGCTCGATCGCGCCCCACATCGCGCTGCCCGAACTGATCCCCGCGAAGATCCCCTCCTTCGTGGCCAACTCGCGGGCCAGGCGGAAGGACGGCTCGTCCTCCGAGATCATCCGCTCGTCCACCGACGTCGGGTCCCATATCTCCGGGACGCGCTGTACCGCGAGGTTCCGGATCCCCTCCTGCGCGTTGTTCGGGGTCGGTTCGACCGAGACGATCCGGACCTTCGGGTTCCTCTCGCGGAAGAATTTCGAGCAGCCGACCACCGTCCCGGTCGTGCCGAGAGTCGCCACGAAGACGTCGAGCTTGCCGCCCGTCTGCTCCCAGATCTCGGGCGCCGTCGTTCGATAGTGGATGTCGACGTTGTACTTCATGCGGTACTGGTGGATGCGGAAGTACTTCTTCGGGTCGCCGGCGGCGATCTCGTCGGCCCTGTCCCACGCCTGGTCGCTCCCGCCGTCGACGAGGACGAGCTCGGCGCCGAACGCGCGGATGATCTGGCGGCGCTCCCGGGAGGCCTTCTTCGCCATCGTGATCAGGCAGGGGTAGCCCTTGACGGCCGCGGCCATGGCGAGCCCGATCCCGGTGTTCCCGCTCGAGGACTCGACAAGCGTCATCCCGGGCTTGAGCAGGCCGTCGCGTTCGGCCCCCTCGACCATCGCGACCGCGATCCGTTCCTTCACCGAGCCGCACGGGTTGGACCCCTCGTGCTTGGCCAGGATCTCGACGCCGGGCTTCCGGAACATCCTGCGGATCCGGATGAGCGGGGTCCGGCCCACGCACTCGAGGATCGACTCCTTGATGTCGGGCATAGGGGAGAAAATTACACCACAAAGGCACGGAGAACACAAAGGCCAAGTAGGGGTAACCGTTGCCGCCCTCGAACGGGGCCTGATACAATCACCCCTCCATGGCCGCACAACTCAAGTCGACCGACATCTACAACGTCATCGTCGGCACCGCCGGCCATATCGACCACGGCAAGTCCACCCTCGTCAAGCGCCTCACGGGCATCGACCCCGACCGCCTGCCCGAGGAGAAAGAACGCGAGATGACGATCGACCTGGGCTTCGCGCCCTTCACGCTCAAGGACGGGAAGAAAGTCGGCATCATCGACGTCCCCGGCCACGAGCGGTTCATCAAGAACATGGTGGCCGGCGCGACCTCGATCGACATCGTCCTCCTGATCGTCGCCGCCGACGAGTCGATCAACATCCAGACCCGCGAGCACGTCTCGATCATGTCGCTGCTCGGCCTGAAGAGGGGCATCATCGTCCTCACCAAGTCCGACAAGGCCGACGCCGACATGCGGGCGCTCGTCGCCGACGACGTGAAGACCCTCGTCAAGGGCACGTTCCTCGAAACCGCCCCGATCCTCCCCGTCAGCGCGCTGACCGGCGACGGCATCGACGCGCTCGTCGACACGATCAACACGATGGTCGCCGAGACCCCGCCCCACGACGTCTCGGGCGTCTTCCGGATGCCGATCCAGCGGGTCTTCTCCGCCAAGGGCTTCGGCACCGTGATCACCGGCGTCCCGATGAGCGGCAAGGCCAAGATCGCCGACACGCTCGAGCTCATCCCCCTCGGGAAAACCGGGCGCATCCGCAGCCTCCAGGCCTACAAGGCCGACGTCGCCGAGGTCCGCGCGGGCCATTCGAGCGCCATCAACATCTCCGACATCGCGCATGAGGAGGCCCGCCGCGGGATGGTCGCCGCCACGCCGGGGTACTTCAAGGCGTCGAGGTACGTGGAGGCGCGCTTCCGGTACGTCCCAGACAAGCCGCGCACCCTCAAGAACCTCGCGCCCATCAAGCTCCACGCGGGGACCGCCGAGTGCGACGGCCACATCGTCCTCCTCGACAAGAAGGAGCTCAACCCGGGCGAGGAGGGGTACGTCCAGTTCCGCCTGGACGAGCCGATCGTCGTGGTCGCCGGCGACCCCTACATCGCGCGGCTCCAGACCCCGATGTACACGATCGGCGGCGGGAAAATCCTGGACGCCTCCGACCATAAGCTCAAGCGCCTGAAGGACGAGATCACGATGAAGCTCGTCGAGAAGGAGCAGACGCTTTCGAGCGAGACGTCGTCGCTGGAGTTCGCGCTCAAGGACGCGGGGCGCAAGACGCTCAACCTGCAGGAGCTCTCGATCGCTTCGAAGATGCCGCTCAAGGCGTGCGAGGAGGGCCTGAAGGCGATCGGGCCCAAGCTCGTCCGGTTCGACCCCAACCGCTTCATGCACCCGGCGGCGTTCGAGGGGGTCATGGACCACGTGGCGGTGACCGTCGAGAACTACCACATCAAGAACCCGCTCCGAGCGGGCATGGAGTACCTCGCGCTCAAGAACGAGGCGAAGCTGGAGGTCCCGCTCTACGAGCGGGCGCTCAAGACGCTGGTCGAGCGGGGAACGCTCGTCCACGAGTCGGACAAGGTCTGGCGGGCCACGTTCAAGGTCAAGATCTCGAAGGACGACGCGGAGTGCTCGGCCGAGGTCGAGCGGGCGGTGCGCGAGACGCGCTTCAACACGCCCCGCGTCGACGAGCTCCACGCGCGGTTCCCGAAGTACACGAAGGAGCGGATCGACCGGGCGCTCGGGTTCCTGGTCGACGGCGGGGCGCTGATCCGCCTGAAGGAGGACGTCCTCTTCCACCGCGACTCGGTGAAGGAGGCGGCGGAGATCATCGGGAAGGCGATCCGGGAGAAGGGCCCGATCGAGGCGGCGCAGTTCCGCGACCTGGTGGGCACGACGCGGAAGTACGTGATCCCGCTCCTCGAGCACCTGGACGACATCGGGGTGACGCAGCGGGTGGAAAACAAGCGCGTGCTGCGGAAGAAGTGACCGTTTGGCCGATCCAATCTCCACCGGACGGGCCTTATAACACCTGCATGAGCTCCGAGTACGCCGACCCCGACATCGAGCTCATGCTCCGGTTCCAGAAGGGGGACGAGCCCGCCTTCGAGGAGCTGGTGAAGAAGCACACCCGGGGGGTGCTGAACCTCGTCTACCGCTACCTGGGGGACGCCTCGCGCGCCGAGGACGTGTCGCAGGACATCTTCGTCAAGGTCTACCGCGCGCGGATGAAGTACGAGCCGAAGGCGAAATTCTCGACTTGGCTCTACCGGATCGCGGTCAACCACTGCCTCAACGAGATCCGCTCGCGGAAGAGCCAGCCGGCGCTCGCGGCGCCGATCAACGACCTCCTGGAGCAGCCCGCCGGGGAGGATCCCGACTCGCGGATCTCGCGCTCGGAGCTGCGGCAGGCGGTGAAGGCGGCGATCGACTCCCTGCCCGAAAACCAGCGGATGGCGGTGATCCTGGCGCGCTACGAGGACATGAGCTACGACGAGATCGCCGAGACGATGGGGATGTCCCTCGAGGCGGTCAAGTCGGTCCTCTTCCGGGCCAAGGAGAACCTCAAGCAGGCCCTGTCCCGGTACGCCGGCGGGTCGTCCTAACTGTTGATCTGGGCATCGGGTGTCCAGCTAAACAGTTGACCCTGAGGGGACGGATGGCTACCATACGTGCCCCTTATGAAGTCCAACACCCTTCTTGCCCTCGTTCTGGCGGCCTGCCAGGGGGGACCTCCCGCCAAGCCCCTGGACCCCCAAGACCCCCGGTCCGTGGCGGAGTACGCGGCCCATAACACCCGGACCCAGAAGAGCTACGAGACGAGGTTCAAGGCCAAGCTCACGCCCCCCCAGGGAGACCCGCTTGAATACGTCGGCCGGTGCGTCTGGGCGGCGCCCGGCGTGCTCTACATCCACTACACCGCCTCGGGCGGCGACGAGAAGAACATCGTCCGCGTGGGAAACCAGGTCTGGGTCTACCACTCGCTGGTCGGCTGGGTGACCGCCGACGAGGCGGGCATGCCCGGCGCGGGCCGCGGGGTCCAGAACCCCGACGAGGTCCTGGCCGTGGTCGCCAAGCACTCGGGCGCCGCGAAGCTCCGCGAGCCCCGGCTCGTCGACATGACCTTCTCCGGCGAGGACATCGAGAAGATCATGAAGGAACAGTCGCAGTCGGGCGCGTTCGAATGGAAGCAGTCGAGCGCCGCCGTCGAGCTCCACGCCGACCCCGACGACCGCCTCAAGAAGTTCGCCTGTCAGGCCACCCTGAAGCCGAGCGACCCCGCCGTCAAGGGCGTCGTGAAGTACGCCGCCGAGGTCGAGGCGGTGGGCTACAACGGCGCGGCCTCCCTCAAGTTCCTCGACGAGAAGAAGCAGGAGATCAAGCTGTCGGAATCCATCCGGAAAGCCATCGAATCGCATCTGAAGGAGAAGAAATAGCATGGGCACGAAGATCCTGTCGTTCAGCCGCGAGGCCCGCAGCTCGCTGCTCGCCGGCGTCAAGCAGCTGGCGCGCGTCGTCAAGAGCACCCTCGGCCCCGGCGGCCACAACGTCGCCATCGAGCGGAAGTGGGGCGCGCCCCTGGTCACGCGCGACGGCGTCACGGTCGCGAAGGAAGTCGAGCTCCCCGACAAGCTCGAGAACGCCGCCGTCACGCTGCTCCGCGAGGTGGCGGTCCGCACGGGCGACCTGGCCGGCGACGGGACGACGACCGCGACCGTGCTCGCGGAAGCGATCTTCTCCGAATCGATCAAGCACGTGGAGGCCGGCGCCAACCCGATCGCCCTCCAACGCGGCATCCAGAAGGCCGTCGACGCCGTGCTCAAGGACCTCGAGAAGTCGGCCAGGCCCGTCCGCGAGGGCACGCCCGACCTTGAGAACGTGGCCACCATCGCCGCGGGCAACGACCCCGAGATCGGGAAGATCATCGCGAAGGCGGTCGAGCACGTGGGCGCGGCCGGCGCGGTGACCGTCGAGGAGGCCAAGGGGATGGAGACCCAGATCGAGATGATCGAGGGACTCCAGTTCGACAAGGGCTACTGCTCGTCTCATTTCGTGAACAAGCCCGAGCGCCTGGAGTGCGTGCTCGAGAAGCCCTACATCCTGATCCACGAGAAGAAGATCTCGAGCGTGCAGGACCTGATCCCGCTCCTCGAGCTCGTCGCGCCGACCAAGCGGCCGCTCGTCATCATCGCCGACGAGGTGGAGGCCGAGGCGCTGTCCCTCCTCGTCGTCAACCGCCTGCAGGGCGTGTTCGTCTCCTGCGCGGTCAAGGCCCCCGGCTTCGGCGACCGTCGCAAGGAACTGCTCGAGGACATTTCGATCTTCACCGGCGCGACCGCCATCCTCGAGGACATCGGCATCCCGCTCAAGGACGTCCGGCTGGAGCACCTGGGCACCGCGCGCCGCGTGATCGTCGAGAAGGAGGCCACCACGATCATCGAGGGCGCCGGGACCGAGGCGTCGATCCAGGCCCGGGTCAAGCAGATCAAGAACGCGATCACTCACGCCGGCTCCGACTACGACCGCGAGAAGCTCCAGGAGCGGCTCTCCAAGCTCTCCGGCGGCGTGGCCCAGATCAACGTGGGCGCGGCGACCGAGGTGGAGATGAAGCAGAAGCGCGCGCGGCTCGAGGACGCGCTCCACGCCTCCCGCGCCGCGATCGAGGAGGGCATCCTCCCGGGCGGCGGCGTGGCGCTGCTCCGCTCGCGCCGCGCGATCGACTCGCTCAAGCTCTCCGACGACGAGAAGACGGGCGCCGGCATCGTCCGCCAGGCGCTCGAGATGCCGATCCGCCAGATCGCCGACAACGCCGGTGACCACGGAAGCGTCGTGGCCAAGAACGTCGAGGAGGAGAAGGACTACTCCTACGGCTTCGATGCCCAGAAGCACGAATACGTCGACCTGATCAAGGCCGGCGTGATCGACCCCAGGAAGGTCGTGCGCCTTGCGCTGACCCACGCGGCCAGCATGGCGGGGATCTTCCTCACGACCGAGGCCCTGATCACCGAGAAGCCCGAGAAGAAGAAGATGGACGGCATCCCCAGCGGCCCCGGCGACGGCCCGAACCCCGGCATGCCCGGAATGGGTGGAATGGGTGGAATGGGGGGCATGGGTGGGATGGGCGGAATGGGCGGGATGCCCGGAATGATGTAGGAAGCCCGAAGCTGGAAGCTGGAAGCTGGAAGCTGGAAGCTGGAAGCTGGAAGCTGGAAGCTGGAAGCTGGAAGCTAGGACCCAGAACCCCGGAGCTTCCGGAGGAGGGCGAGCAGCATCCGCCGGACCTCCTCCAGACGGGGATCGATCCGGGCGAAGTCCGGACGGGCCAGAAAGTCCAGATCGCGCGCCAGCATCAGCTGGTACTGAACCTCGTTGGCCGAGCCGAGAGCGATCTGGAGAAAGTGGGCGAAGTCCCGGTCGCCTCCTCTCCCGCAACCCTCGGCGATGTTCGAGCCGATGGACACCGCGGACCGCCGCAGCTGGGCCGTGATCCCATACCGCTCCTCCGGAGGGAATCGCCGGCTTATCGAGTAGATCTCCAGCACGGTGGCATGCGCCTTCTGCCAGACCTTCATATTCCTGAAGTCCTGCATGTCCTCCTCCTTTCCAGCTTCCAGCTTCCGGCCTCGAGCTTCCAGCTACTCCATCGCTTTCAGATGCTCCTTCCATCGCTTCTCCACCTCCTCGATGTTCTGCAGCGCCCCGCCGCGCAGGAGGAGGTCGATCGTCCCGTCGTTCCTGGCGAACAGAGAGTGGACGAGGGACCAGCCCTCCGCGTAGCGCAGCCGGAAGTCCGCGCCGTACATCTCCTCGCGGCCGGACTTGAGGAAGTCAGCCAGGGGGATCGGGGTGTCGAGCTTGAGGAGGAGGAGCGCCTGGCGGTCAACGGCGCCGGGCACGACGCGGCCGGCCTGGACCGAGTAGTTCGCGAAATACTCCGCCATCCCCTCGGCGAACCAGAGGGGGCCGGTCCGCTTCCAGACGCGGTCCATGTACTCGTGGGTGAACTCGTGGGCGAGCGTCCGGGAGAGCCACGCCGGCCCGGTCGAATGGGCCAGGCAGAGGACCACCTCGCCGCTCCGCGGGTCGTAGAGCGACTCAGCGTTCGGCGCCCCCAGCCGCGCGGCGTAGCGGCGAAAGTCGCGCCCCTCGGCGAAGACACGGGCGGAGAACATGAGGCCGTCCGTATCGCCCCCGATCGAGGACCGCAGCATCCGGAGGAACTCCTCGAGATGGGCGGCGATCGTCCGGAGCGAATCGACCGGGACGTCGCCCCGGACCACGACGTGGGGCGCCATGAGCAGCTTCCAGCCCGGCGTCTCCAGGTTCTTCCACTCCCAGCCTTTCGAAGCCTCCCGGACGGCGCGCGCGGAGAGGGGCGACGGAGGGCCCCCGGTGTCCGGACCCGCGGGGGCCCCGGAAGTGCAGTCGGGAGGCAGGGCGGAGAGGCCGCTGTCCTGCGGCGCGACCGCGAAGAGCGGCGGCGGCACGAGCACGCTCGCCCGGAACGCCAGGTACGGGACCAGCGGGACCACGATGAGGAATGCAGCGACCATGACTCGCCTCCAGATCCGCTTGCTTCGACCCACACGTCCCGGACGGAGCAAGTCCCGTGCCAGGACTCCGGCGCGCAACCCGCTCGCGCCCAGCGCCTTGCTAATGTGCCGTTTTAGGACACATTATCCCGTGTTACGTTTCGTAACATGGGGTAACATCGCGTCCCGTTTTCCCCCTCCACCTGGAAGTCCCGAAGGGGTCGAAAACTCGACACGGAAAATGGAGGTTTTCGGAAAAAAGACGGGTTACCGCTTGCGCGGGCCCAGCGCCAGGGCGGTCTTGATGGCGTCGAGGAGGTCGGCCTTCTTGAAGGGCTTCTCGAGGTAGGTGAGCGCGCCCGAGGCGTAGGCGGCCACCTTGTCGCGCGGGTCGGTCCGCGCGGAGAGGATCACGACCGGGATCGACTGCGTCCCTCGGTTCTCCTTGAGCTTCTGCGCCAGCGCGATCCCGTGCATGCCGGGCAGGTTGATGTCGAGGAGGAAGAGGTCGGGCCGGGTGGAGAGGAGCTGGGCGATCGCCGACTCCGCGTCGCCCACGGCGTGGACCTCGTGGCCCGCGTCCTCGAGCGCGTCCGTCACGAACCGCCGGATGCGCGGGTCGTCGTCCACGGCCAGGATCATCGCCATCCGGTATGGAGTGTACTCGAGAAATTCCAGAAAGGGAGCGCGAGACAGGGTGTATATTTATCCCATGCAGATACGACCCGCCGCCTCCGGAGGAGGGAGCGCCGCCAAGACCACGATCGGCGGCATCCTGAGCGTCATCGTCATCGCGGGCTTCATCGGCCTGAAGGTCTGCCGCGTGGCCAACAAGATCACCGGCAACACCCTGGCCAACGAGGTCATGACCGTCCCCCCGGGCAGCTGGAAGGGGGGCACGTTCGAGGTCACCGGGAGCGTCACCTACACGCTCGAGGTGACCGGGATCGACGGCTCCTGCCGGGCGGGGATCATGAAGATCAAGACCTCCGGGAAGGTCACCGACGAGGAGGAGCAGACGCTCGTCAAGGGCTCCTCGGAAGCGAAGATGGGCCTTCTCCGGAAGATGAGCGGATCGCTGAAGTCGGGCTATTACGCCTGGGGCATCATCAACCCGGACGAGAAGAAAGAGGTCAAGGCCAAGGTCAGCTTCAACGCGAAGTGACGGGCTATTTCCGCTACTTCTTCTCGCGCCGCTCGCGCCGGATCGTCCGCCAGACGATCGTGACGATCGTCCCCATGATGCCGAAGACGAGCCCCAGCATCAGGAAGATCGAGATCTTGAACCCGAGACCCTCACGAGGGTCTATGGCCCCTTCTCATCACTTCCCGGACTGGATCAGCAGGACGAGCAGCCTCGAGAGCATCGTTTCTCCATCCTAGCGGCGCGCGGTCGCCGAGGCCAAACAGAACATCAGGACGGCAAAGGCCGCGGTCACTCCGAGGGAGAGGGGGAGAGAGAAGGACGTTGCCTCGCCGGTCAGCACCTGCCGGAGGGCCGAGACCCCGTAGCTGAGCGGGTTGGCGACCATCGCGCCCCGGACCCAGGGGACGGCCTTGTCGGACGGGAAGACCGCGCCCGACAGCAGCCACATGGGGATCAGGAACAGGTTCATCATCGCGTGGAAGCCCTGGACCGAGTCGAAGCGCCAGGCGAGGAGGACGCCGAGCGAGGTGAGGCCGAACGCGACGAGCGCCATGACGCCGACCGTCCCCAGGAGGGCCGTGAAGGACGGGCGGATCCCCACGGCCGGGGCGAGCGCGAGGAAGATCAGCCCCTGAATGAGGGCGATCCCCGTCCCGCCCAGCACCTTGCCCAGGACGATGGCGGCGCGGGGGACGGGCGCCACCAGGACTCCCTGCAGGAACCCCTCCTGCCGGTCCTGGATGATCGAGATGGTCGAGAAGATCGAGGCGAAGAGGAGGATCTGGACGATCGTGCCGGGGAAGAGGTAGCCCAGGTAGCTGAACCCCGACCCGATCAGGAGCCAGAAGATGATGGGGGTCCCGAGCGCCCCGATCACCCGGCTGCGCTGCCGGAAGAACCGGACGAGCTCCCTCCGGCAGAGCGTCCCCGCGGCCAGGATCATGGCTTCCCTCCGGCGCAACAAAACAAACGGTTTGTTTTGTTACGGATCACGACCACACCTCGCGCGTCTTGGCGTGGAACACGTCCTCGAGCGAGGGCTTCGCCACCGTCACCGACTCGATCTGGGCGCCGAAGGCCTCGACGAGCCCCCCCACGAACTCGTGGCCCCGGTCGCGCGAGAGGCGCACGGTCCCGTCCGACACCTCCGGCTCGCCGCCGAACTTCCCCCGGATCCCCTCCGCCAGCGCGCCCGGGTCCCGGGTCCTCACCGTCACCACGTCGCCGCCGATCTCCGCGCGCAGCTCTTGAGGCGCCCCGATCGCCGCCATCCGGCCCTTGTGCAGGATCCCCAGCCGGTCGCAGCGCTCGGCCTCCTCGAGCAGGTGGGTCGTCAGGAGCACCGTCACGCCCGACAAGCCCCGCAGCACGTCCCAGAGATCCCGCCGCGCGCCCGGGTCGAGCCCGGTCGAGGGCTCGTCCAGCAACAGCACTTCGGGACGGTGCAGGATCGCCTTGGCGATCTCCACCCGCCGCTGCATCCCCCCCGAGAGCTTCTCGACGAGGTCCCCCGCGCGGTCCGCCAGCCGGAAACGGCCCAGCACCTCGTCGATCCGCCCCCCGAGATCCCCTCCCGAAAGCCCGTACAGGTGCCCGTGGTGGAGCAGGTTCTCCCGCACCTTGAGCTTCTTGTCCAGGCTCGGCGACTGGAAGACGACGCCGATCTTGCGCCGCACCGCCGCGTCCCGCACGTCCACCCCGCCCACCCGGGCCGAGCCCGACGAGACCGCGAGCGCGGTCGAGAGGATCTTGAAGAGGGTCGTCTTCCCGCCGCCGTTGGGACCCACGAGGCCGAAGACCTCTCCGGAACGGACGGAGAACGAGACTTCGGACAGGGCGACCCGGTCGCCGTATCGGTGGGTCAGACCGGCGACCTCGACGCTCAACTAGTGCTTCGATCCGGCGTGCGGGATCTTCTCGAGCGCGGGCGTCGTGAAGTCGTCGTTCATGCCCGTGTCGCTGAAGTTCGAGAAGAGGATGATCATCACCAGCAACACCGGGAAGAGGACGAAACTCAGCCACCACTTCTTTTCCCACTTCATGTGCATGAAGATGAGCGTCACCAGCGACGCCTTGACGACGGCGACCAGCAGGCCCACCGTGATGTTCCCGGCCCGGCCGAAATGGATCGTCGAGATCCAGACCGTCACGACCGTCAGCACCAGGAGGGCGATGAGGACCTTCTTGTACGAGCCGCTATGATCTTCTGCGGACATGTCTCTCTCCCTCTAGAGAAGGTACACGATCGGGAACAGGAAGATCCAGACCAGGTCGACGAAGTGCCAGTAGAGCGCCAGGTTCTCCACGTGCGCGAAGTGGTCCTTGTCGAACTTCTTCACGTAGAACGCGCACCAGACGAGCAGGATCACGCCGACCAGCACGTGCACCCCGTGGAAGCCCGTCATCAGGAAGTAGGCGCCGAACATCACGCTCGTGTCCGGCCCGTAGCCGTGGGCGAACTTGGCCGCGTACTCGAAGCCCTTGACGACGAGGAAGAGCGTCCCGAGCGCCGCCGTCGCGATCAGCATGTCCTCGCACTTGCCGCGCTTCCCCTGCGAGATCGCGTGCACCCCGCGGACCATGGTGTACGAGCTCACGATCAGGACGAGCGTGTTGAAGCCCGCGATCTTCCAGCTGAGCTGGTCCTGAAGGAACTTCATCGCCGCCGCGCCGGGGCCCATCCGCAGCACGACGTAGACCGCGATGAACGCGCCGAACATCATGATCTCGGAGGCGAGGAAAAACCACATCCCCATCCTCGCCCGCTCGAAGGCGGCGACGTGGTCGTCGGCCCCGTGGGCATGACCGGCAGCTTCCGCGTGTTCCATGAGTTCCCCTTAGAGCAAGCTGAGCGCCGCCAGAAGGAGCGGCAGGTAGATGATCGAAGCGAAAAAGAGCCGCGACGCCCGCGCCCGCGAGCGCTCCACGGCGAACGAGATCCCGCAGGCCAGAAAGCCCGCCCCCAGGAGGAGCGCCGCCGGCAGGTACGCCTCGCCGGCCATCCCAAGCCAGATCGGGAGGAGCGTCACCACGACGAGGGCCAGCGTCTGGAGCACCACTTGGCGGCCCGTCGAGCCGCCGTCGGGGTCCTCGACCGGCAGCATCGGGAATCCGCCCCGCGCGTAGTCCTCGCGGTACATCCAGGCGAGCGCGAGGAAGTGCGGCAGCTGCCAGAAGAACAGGATCAGGAAGAGCACCAGGGCCTCGACGCCCAGCGAGTTCCGGGCCGCCGTCCAGCCCATGACGGGCGGGAGGGCCCCGGGGATCGCCCCCACCAGCGTGCAGACCGAACTCCTCGTCTTGAGCGGCGTGTAGAGCCCGAGGTAGCTCACGATCGTGGCGAGCGAGATCGCCGCCGTCAGCGGGTTGACCGCGCCCGCCAGATGGGCCACGCCCGCCGCCGAGAGGATGATCCCGAACGCCGCCGCCGGCCGGACGCCGAGACGGCCCGACGGGAGCGGGCGGTTCCGGGTCCGCTCCATCTTCGCGTCGAGGTGGCGCTCGAGTACCTGGTTCAGCGCCGCCGCGCCCGCCGCGCTCAGCACCGTCCCGATCAGGAGCCGGTAGAGGATGCGGAAATCGAACGCCTCCCGCGCCGCGAGCCAGTAGCCCACGCCCGCCGTGATCGCCACCATGAAGGTGATCCCCGGCTTCGCGAGCGTCATGAAGTCGCTCACGCGCGACCGGGAAAGGGCGATCGTGGAGCTCATGCGAACACCGGCTCCAGTCTCGCGGCCCGGGCGCGGTGGCAGAGCAGCGTCACGGCCAGCGACGCCGCCAGCAGCGCCGCGCCGACCGCGACGTGCGCGCTGACGGTCAGGATCTGGACGAGCGGCGCCTCATGGCTCCGCACGAACCCGCCCGCCGTGATCGCCCACGTGCCGATCCCGAGGGCGATCTGGACGCCCAGGATCGCGAGGAGGGCGTGAGCGCCCTTCCGGAGCGGCGTCATCATGAGGCGGGAGGCGAGGAGCGAGACGTGCAGCAGGACGAGCCCCGCGCCCACCAGGTGGACCACCAGGACCGCGCCCGTGTGGCGCGTGACCGCGCCGGCGACCAGCTGGAGGAACGCGAAGACGGTCGTCACGAGGCCCAGCTTCCGCGCCCCCGCAGTCGACTCGTCGGGAGCCCCGCGGGTCCACGCCCGGGAGAGGAAGAGCGCCGTGGCTACCATCGCGCAGAAGACCAGCTGGCCGAAGCAGGCGTGGACGATCGCCACCGCCGCCTTGCCGACCATATGGATCCGCAGCCCCCCGATCAGCGCCTGAACGACCACCGCGCCGAAGGCGATCCAGCCGATCGCCCGCACCCAGGGACGCGGCTCGCGCCTCTGGAGCCAGACGGCCAGGATCGTGACCAGGATGGCGACCGTCCCGGCGAATGCCCGGTGGGTCCATTCGACGGGCCAGCCGACTTCCATGCGGCCCCACGAGGCGGGCCAGGTGGGGATCGTGTCGCCGGTCTTCGTGGTGGTGACGAGGCCGCCCGCCAGGATGAGGGCGAGCGTCATCCCGGCCGTGAGCACGGCGAACCGGCGCATCGCATTGTTCCCGGGCTGCGTCATCTAGTGCGTCGACTTCGGGGCGGCGCCTTCGGGCTCGACCTGCGACACCCAGTCCTTGTCCGGGCTCACGCCGTACTCATAAGGGCCGTGGTGGACCGTCGGCACCGGCGTGTAGTTGTGCTCGGGCGCCGGCGAAGGCACCGTCCACTCCAGCGTGTTGGCCTGCCAGGGGTTCCCCTCGGCCGGCTTGCCCTTGTAGATGCTCCAGAAGAAGTTGCCCACGAAGAGGAGTTGCGAGAAGCCCAGGCAGATCGCGCTCACGGTGATCATCCGGTTCCACCCCTGGAAGTGGATGAGGAAGCTGTACTCGGCGAGCGTCGAGATGCGGCGCATGTGGCCGCCCGCCCCGATGATGTGCATCGGAAAGAAGGCCGCGTTGAAGAAGATGAACGTCAGCACCCAGTGGAGCTTCCCGACGCCCGAGTGCATCATGCGACCGAACATCTTCGGGAACCAGAAGAAGACCGCGCCGAAGACCGCGAAGAGCGAGCCGCCGAACACCACGTAGTGGAAGTGCGCGACGATGAAGTACGTGTCGTGGATGAAGATGTCGACGGGCGTCGCCGCCATGAAGATCCCGGAGAGGCCGCCGATGATGAACATCGAGACGAACGAAAGGGCGTTCAGCGTCGGCACGTCGAAGCGGATCGAGCCCTTCCAGATCGTGCCCAGCCAGTTGAAGACCTTGATCGAACTCGGGAGCGCGATCAGCATCGTGGCCACCATGAAGGCGGTGCCGAGGCCCGGCTTCATGCCCGACATGAACATATGGTGGGCCCAGACGATGAATCCCAGGCCCGCGATGCCGGCGATCGAGAAGACCATCGCCTTGTATCCGAAGATCGGCTTCCGGGCGCCGACGGCGAGCAGGTCGCTCGCCATGCCCATCGCCGGAAGGACCAGGATGTAGACCGCCGGGTGGGAGTAGAACCAGAAGACGTGCTGCCAGAGGATGACCGAGCCGCCCGAGTGCTCGATCGCCTTGTCGGAGACGTCGAGGCTGCCCGGCAGGAAGAAGCTCGTCCCGAGCATCCGGTCGCAGCTGAGCATGATGAGGGCGGCCGCCAGGACCGGGGTCGCCAGGAGCTGGAGCACCGCGGTGATGAACTGCGCCCAGGTCGTGAGCGGCAGGCGCCACATCGAGAGGCCCGGAGCGCGCATCGTGAGGATCGTGGTCAGGTAGTTGACGGCGCCCATGATCGACGAGAAGCCGACCAGGATGGCCGCCATGAGGATCAGCGTCTGGCCCGCGCCCATGCCGGGCGAGGTCGATGGGATCGCCGAGAGCGGCGGGTACATCGTCCATCCCGAGGCCGCCGGCCCGCCCTCCACGATGAATCCGAAGGCCGCGACCACGCAGCCCAGCCAGAAGACCCAGTAGGAGGCGGCGTTCAGGATCGGGAACGCCATGTCGTGGGTCCCCACGTGGAGCGGGATCAGGAAGTTCCCGAACGCGCCCACCAGGATCGGGATGACCACGAAGAAGATCATCATGAGGCCGTGGATGGAGGTGAGCGCGTTGAACTGCTCGGGCTTGACCGCGCCCAGGCTGCGGACGTTGACGTCGTCGGGCTTCCCCTCGGCGATGAGCTTGTCCGCCTTGGCCCGGTCCTCGGACGTGGCGAAGAGCCACTTGCCGATGAGGGGGACGGGCTTGCCGGGATTGGCCAGCTGCCAGCGCAGCGAGAGAGCCAGCGTCCCCGCGATGAAAAGGAAGATGAAGCTGGTCACCAGGAACTGCTTGCCGATCGTCTTGTGGTTCGTGGACCAGATGTACTTGCGGAAGAATCCGGGTTCCTCGTGGCCGTGGCCGGGATCGTGTGCGTCACTCATAGCTCTCCTAAGTACCTGTTCCTAAGTATTTCGGAATGGTAAGTGCGGCCTGGCGACGCCCGATCGCAATAGCAAAGGTCGAGCCCGGCTTAGCGTTGATCGAGTTGAGGACCTTCCTCACATGATCGAT
>CAZSCC010000527.1:0-6636 GCA_964604905.1 uncultured Planctomycetales bacterium | reverse complement strand
ATTCGGCCGTGCTTCCTCCCGGCGAGATCCAGAAGAGTCTCGCCACGGCGGGAAAGCTCCAGCAGCAGATGGCCCGCTTCGGCATGGACCGCAAGTCCGCCCTCTTCGCCGTCGGCGGAGGCGTGATCACCGACCTCGGCGGCTTCGTCGCGTCGACCTACATGAGGGGGATCCCGGTCTACCTTTTCCCCACCACGCTCCTGGGACAGGTGGATGCCGCGATCGGCGGCAAAACGGCCGTCAACCTCCCCCAGGGGAAGAATCTCGTCGGAACCTTTTACCAGCCCGCCGCCGTCTTCTGCGATCCGGCGGTCCTCCAGACGCTGCCCGAGCGCGAGTTCGTCTCGGGGCTCGGCGAAGTGGTGAAGTACGGCATGATCCGCGACGCGTCGCTCTTCGAGTACCTCGAACAACACGTGAAGGAGATCCGGGCCCGCGACCCCCAGGCGCTCGACGAGATCGTCCACCGCTGCGTGGCGATCAAGGCGGACGTGGTGACGAAGGATGAGAAGGAATCGGGCGAACGGGCGATCCTGAACTACGGCCATACGATCGGTCACGCACTCGAGGCGGCCGGGGGCTACAAGACCCTCTATCACGGCGAGGCGGTTTCAATCGGGATGGAGGCGGAGGCGTTCCTCTCCATGGAGATGGGGATCGCCCCCCTTGAGGTGCTCGCGGCCCAGAACAAGCTGCTCAAGCTGTGCGGCCTCCCGACCCGGCTCAAGCGCCTCCAGCAAAGTAAAGTCTTGGCCGCCATGAAGTTGGACAAGAAGGGGATCGACGGCCGCCTCCGCTTCGTGCTGCCGGAGGCGATGGGAAAGGTCCGCTGGCCCGTCGAGGTCCCCGCCGCCCTCCTTCCCGCCGCCCTCCGCACCATCACCGCCTAACCCAACGAAACGCACCGTCTGTTCCGTTGCGTCAGCAACGAAACGGACGGTCTGTTTTTTTTCGGGCGGACTCCATTTTCTCTGTCGAGTTTTCGGGGGGCTGTGGCACTTCCGGGTGGAGGGACAGAAAAGCCCTCTGTTGGAGGTGAACGATGGACGAGCTCGAGACCCTGGTGTGGCTTAATCTCTCCGGCATGGTCGGCAGCGCCCTGCTTCGCAATCTCCGCGAGGCCTACCCCCTGTCCCAGATCTCCCGACTCTCCCGAAGGGAGCTCGAGCGGGTCCCCGGGATCGGACCCCTCACCTCGAAGGCCATCCGGGAGGCCGGCGATCCCCGGCGTGAGATCGAACTCGCCGCGCGGAACGGGGTCGAGGTCCTCCCGTACACCGGCTCCGCGTACCCCGCCGCCCTCCGCAGCCTCTACGACCATCCGATCGTCCTCTACCGACGGGGCACGGTGACCGAGGCGGATGCGCTCGCCGTGGGGATCGTCGGGGCCCGCGAATGCACCGACTATGGCCGCCGCCAGGCGACCCGGTTCGGGCAGGATTTCGCTCGGCTCCGAGTGACCGTGGTCAGCGGACTCGCCCGCGGCGTCGACACGGCCGCCCACCGCGGCGCCCTCCGCGACCCCGAGGGACGCACGATCGCCGTCCTGGGCAGCGGCCTCCTCCGTGTCTACCCCCCCGAGAACGGGCGGCTCCTCGACGAGATCTGCCGCCGCGGCGCCGCCCTCTCCGAATTCCCCGTCGCCTCGAGCCCCCAGACGACCCACTTCCCCCGCCGCAACCGCCTGATCAGCGGCCTCTCCCTCGGCATCCTCGTGGTCGAGGCGGGCGACCGGTCAGGCGCTCTCATCACCGCCGACTGGGCCCTCGAGCAGGGGCGCGACGTCTTCTGCATCCCCGGATCGATCGAGAGCCCCCTGTCCCGGGGCTGCCACCGCCTGATCAAGCAGGGCGCCAAGCTGGCCGAGGACCCCTCCGACATCCTCGAGGAGATCCCCGCCTTCGCCGCGCTCATCGAACCGACCGTCGCCCTCACGCCCCTGGAGCGCGCCGTGCTCCGCGCGCTCTCGTCCAAGCCCCGCAGCGCCGAATCGGTCGTCCTCGCCACGCGTCTCCCGGCAAGCGCGATCGACCACGCCCTCTCGAGCCTGGTCTCGAAGGGCGCCGCGCGTGCCGGGGGAGCCGCCTCTTTCGCCCGATCCTGACGGCTGCTAAGATGCCGCGGTGAACCCCCGGATCCTCTTCGGCGCCATCCTGGCCGCAGGAGCGATCCTCCGCTTCTGGGGCCTGGGAGGCGAAAGCCTCTGGCACGACGAGGCGTGGACCTGGTTCCTCGTGCGCGACTCGATCGGAGACCTCTTCCGCCGCGTGGCCCGGGAGGACGCCCACCCCCCCCTCTACTTCCTCGTCCTCTGGCCCTGGGCGAAGCTCGGCCACTCCGAGGCCATGCTCCGGCTGCCGTCGGCGATCCTCGGCCTGGCCGCCCTCCCGCTGGTCTGGCGCCTGGGCCGCGCCCTGGGAGGCGACCGCACGGGCCTGCTCGCCATGGCCTTCGTCGCGATCGCGCCCCTCCCCATCAAGTACTCCCAGGAAGCCCGCTCCTACGCGCTCCTCTTCTTCCTCTGCGCCCTCTCGCTCAACCTCCTGGCCGACCGGCGCTGGATCGCGCTCGGGATCGTCACGGCCGCCATCCTCTACACCGAGTACCTGGGCGCCTTCTTCCTTCTGGGCGAGGCCGCGCTCGTCGCCTACCGGGCCCGCCAGGATCCCGCCCTGCTCCGGGCGGGACTCAAGTCGGCGCTGCTCGCCTTCGCGCTCTTCCTCCCGTGGCTGCCCACCGCCTTCCACCATCTCTTCGTCGTGGGCGGCGGCTTCTGGATGAAGCCGACGTCCCTCTTCGTCCTGGGCTCCGAATTCACACGCCTTCTCGCCTTCCCTTATGGATTCGTCGACACTCTCCGGACGATCGGCTGGGCCGCCCTCCCCGCCGCGGCGGCCGTGGCGACGCTGCTGGGCTTCGCCGCGAACGCCGTCGCCCGCCGGCCCGAGACCCGGCCATGGACGCTCCCCCTCCTGGTCCCGATCGCCGCCCTGGCCACGGCCGGCCTCTTCCTCCCGATCTTCTGCGCCCGCGGACTGATCCACGTGATCGTCCCCCTCGCGCTCCTCGCCGCGGCGGGCGCGCCCCGGGGCCGCGCGCTGGCAGTCGCGCTCCTCCTCCTGGGCACCTTCCCGGGCGTCCGGTTCTTCAGCCCGGCGCTCGAGAGGGAGAACTGGCGCGCCGCGGTGGCCCACCTGCGCGCGAACGCGAGGCCGGGCGACCTCGTCCTGGTCCACGAGGGCTTCCTCGACGTCAACGTGAACTACTACTGGCCGGGAAACGACCGCCCCGAGATCCTCGGCGTCGGAGAACGGGGCATCCCCGTGGAAGCGGCCGCGGCCCGCGCACGGACGCACCCGCGCGTCTGGGTCGTCGGGCGCAGCTACACCGATCGGCCCGAACTCCCCGCCCTCCTCTCCTCCGACTTCTCCGTCCGCCAGGACAACCGGTGGCAGCACGTAGGCGTTCTAAGAATGTCGCGATGATATTCCTCCTGGCCTTCCTCCTCCAGGCCCTGGACGACACTCCCAACGGCGACTACGGCGGCTTCTACACGTGGCCGGAGATCGTCGAGCGAGTGGAGCAGCTCCGGAAGGCTCACCCCGACCTCCTCCACAGGACCTCGCTCGGCAAGACGGCCGAGGGGCGCGACATCCTCCTCCTCAAGGTCTCCGATCAGGCGGCGAAGGAGGAGGACGAGCCCGAGATCCTCCTCATGGCGGGCATCCATCCCCGCGAGCAGCAGCCGCAGATCTGCCTCCTCGAGTTCCTGGGCGAACTCCTGGAACGGTACGGGAAGGACGAGCGTATCACGAAGCTCGTCGACGAACGCCAGATCTGGATCGTCCCCGTCTTCAACGTCGACGGCAAGGTCTACGACATGAAGCACGGGAACGGGAAGGACCGAGGGGCCAACTGGAGGAAGAACCGGCGGCCGAACCCGGACGGCTCGGTCGGCGTCGACCTCAACCGCAATTTCCCGGTCCGCTGGGGCGGCGGGATCGAGGAGGGGAAGTCGGAGGTCTACGAGGGCCCGCGCCCCCTTTCCGAGCCCGAGACCCAGGCGCTGGAGAAGTTCTTCGACGAGCGCCCCCTCCGCGCCTTCGTCGACCTGCACAGCTCGATGAAGGCGATCCTCCATGCCCCCTACCTGACCGGCGCGGACCACGATCGTTTCACGAAGCTCGCCGCCGCCATGCGCGGCCTGCAGAAGGACCCCTATCGGGTCACGGAAGCGGTCCGGGACGGCGATCCCCCGGCGACCCGAGCCGGGAACACGGGGCTCACCAGCGCGTGGGGCTACTACACGCACGGGGTCTACAGCTTCATCTTCGAGGTCGCGGGGAAGGGATTCTACGACGCCCCCGGCGACATCCGGCGCGAGTACGAGGCGGGCGTCCGCGCCCCGCTCCTCCACCTGGTCGAGGCGTGTGCCGAACTGCCGCTCCCAAAGAAGGGGACCGCCACCCTGCGCGAGGGATCGGCCGACGGGAAGCTCGCCCCGGGGAGATCGATCCTCTGGACCCCGAAGGTGGAGGGTGCCTGCGACTACGGAGTGCTCGTGACCGGCGACGGAGCGATCGAGGTCTCGTCGGAGTACCGGACCTTCCCGATCAAGTCTGGGTTTGCGATCCGGGCCTCGCCGAAGGCGAAGCCCCAGACGCCCGTCCCGATGGCCCTCTACCTTTGGGACAAGGACCGGGGCCGGAGCGTCCAGCGCTTCACCCTCACGATCGAGCCGCCGTAACAAAACAAACGGTTTGTTTTGTTACGGAACGGCGATGCGCAGGGGGGCGTAGTCCTCCTCGCGGGCGCCCGCGGCGGTGAGGCAGTAGGGGACGCCGCCCTTGCGGTCGACCACCACCTCCGCCTCGCCCCTCCCGGGGACATCGCCGTAACGGACGGTGAGGGAGGCGGCCAGCGCGACTTCCGCGGGACCATACGTCCCGCGGACCAGCGTCATCGGCCCCTTATGGTCCTTGAGGGAGACGAGCGTGTCCCCCCCGATGCGGAACGTCTCCAGCATCCCGTTCTCGGTCTCGTTGCGGCCCACGACGATCTTGCACGTCGGAGTGGGCCGGAAGTGGCGACCGATGCGGAGCAGGTTGAGGTCGCGGACGCCCGCCTCCGGGTCGTGGCCCCAGAGATCGCGGAGGCGCTCCGAGTAGCCCGGGTCCGTGAGCAGGCATCCGCCCGACGGCTGGGGGATGTCGGTGATACCGTAGTGCTTCGCCAGCGCGTACTGGCGCGTGCGCCCGCGGCCCGTGATATCGAGCAGCCGCGAGCGGTCCACCACCCCCTCGATCTCGGGGAGGGTCGGCTCCAGCGCCTTCGCCGTGAGCGGGCGCAGGACCATTCCCTCGAGCCCCAGCTTGCGGTCGATCTGCCGGAACCGCTCGCGGGTCTGGGACATGGGCCGCTGGTTGAGGACCTCGCCGGTGATGAGGAACCCGGCCTCCTCGCGCTCCAGGGTCTCGCGCGCCCAGGAGAGCATCATGATCCGGCAGTCGACGCAGGGGTTCATGTTCTTCCCGCGACCGTACGTCGGGTTCTTGACCATGTCGATGTAGTCCTGCCCCAGGTGGGACATGCGGACCGTGAACCCGAGATGGCCCCACATCTTCACGAGGGGCTCCACGTCGTGGCCGCAGGACCCCGGCGAGACGGGGTCGCAACCGAAGTGGGTGATGAAGCGGATCCCCGTGACGGGGACCCCCTGCTCGAGGATGACCCGCACGGCGAGCATCGAGTCGAGTCCGCCGGAGAGGAGGGCGACGGCTTTACGTTTCATTGCAGGAATCGGAAGGATGGCTGCGTCCCAATATAGTCGCGGAAGGGGCGGGGAGTCAAGGTGGCCTTTTTGTTGACTCCCTCTCCCGCCCATCTATAATTTTCAAGTCCGGGCGGCGGCCGGGAATCGTGGAGGGGTTTATGATCCTTGCGAGTCGTATCGTCGTGGCGATGGCGGTGGTCGGGCTCTTCTCCGCCCCCCTCTACGCGGACGTCATTCCCACGCGGCGCGCCGAGGCCAGCGACGCGGCCCAGAAGGTGCAGGGGCGCCTCGTGCAACTGGGGCTGACCCAGGAGCAGGCGCTCGGCCAAGCCCAGCATCTCACCGACCGTGAAGCGGCGTACTTCGCCCAGAACCCCGACCGCGTCCAGATCGCAGGGCAGGAACCCTTCGGCGGGCAGTCGGACAACCTGTGGTGGGAGTGGGTGTTCGGTGGAGCCGCCTTGATCGGGGCGATCTTCTGGGGATTTTACCTTACGAGCAACGGGGACCACTAGGGAACAGTTATGAAACACTGGTTGCTCTGCGCGATGGCCTTGCATCTGGCGGCCATTCCCTGCTTCGCGGACGTCATCCCTTCCCGCCGCAGCGAGAAGAATCCCGCGGCCGAGCAGGCGCTCAAGGCGCGCCTGGAGCAGGTGGGCCTGACGCCGGCGGACGCCGGACGGCACGTCGATGACCTGACCGCCCGGGAGACCTCCTATTTCGCCGAGAACCCCGACCGGGTCCAGGTCGCCGGGGCCCTCTACTGGTACGAGTGGGTCGCGGGCGCGGTGGTCCTCACAGGCGTCGTCCTGTTCTGGGTCCTCTTCCCTGTCCGCCTGAACTGATGCGGCGTCCGGCCA
>CAZSCC010000526.1:0-6842 GCA_964604905.1 uncultured Planctomycetales bacterium | reverse complement strand
ATGACGAGCGGCTTGCCCGTCTTCGCGGCCTTCTCAAGCACGGGGACGAGATCCTTCACCGCCGAGATCTTCTTCTCGTGGATGAGGATGTAGCAGTCCTTCAGGACGGCCTTCATGTCCTCGGGCTCGGTGACGAAGTAGGGCGACAGGTAGCCCTTGTCGAACTGCATGCCCTCGACCCACTCGACGTAGGTTTCGAGGCCCTTGCCTTCCTCGACCGTGATGACGCCGTCCTTGCCGACCTTCTGCATCGCCTCGGCGAGCATCTTGCCGGTGTCGGCGTCGCCGCCGGCCGCGATGGTGCCGACGTTGCGGACCTCGGAGATGTCGTCCAGACGGACGGGCTTCGAGAGGCGCTTGAGCTCGGCGACGACGGCCTCGACGGCCTTATCGACGCCGCGTTTGAGGGCGATCGGGTTGGCGCCGGCGGTCACGTTCTTGAGGCCTTCCTCGTAGATCGATTCCGCGAGCACCGTGGCGGTCGTCGTCCCGTCGCCCGCGATGTCGTTCGTCTTCGAGGCGACTTCCTTCACCATCTGGGCGCCCATGTTCTCGTAGGGATCCTTGAGCTCGATCTCCTTGGCGACGGTGACGCCGTCGACCGAGACGATCGGAGCGCCCCACTTCTTCTCGAGGAGCACCGCGCGGCCGCGGGGTCCGAGGGTGACCTTCACCGCGCGGGCGAGCTGCTTGACGCCGCGGCGGATGGCCTCGCGCGCCTCCTGGTCGAATACAATTCTTTTGGCAGCCATGGCTTCTCCTTATTTCTCTGCTTCGTTACTTGCTGAGGACCGCGAGGATTTCGCTCTCGCTGAGGATGAGGTACTCCTTGCCGTCGAGCTTGACCTCGGTCCCGGCGTACCCGCCGAAGAGGACCTTGTCGCCCTTCTTGACCTCGAGGGCCTTGGACTCGCCGTTCTCGAGGACGCGGCCGGGGCCGACGGCCACGACGGTGCCCTGCTTGGGCTTGTCCTTGGCGGTGTCCGGGAGGAGGATGCCGCCGGAGGTCTTTTCCTCCGCCTCGCTCCGCTCAACCACGACCTTGTCGCGCAGGGGTTTGATCGACGCCATATTTCAGCCTCCGTTTACGGTCGAAAAGGTTGGACGACCCCTCTGAAGTGCAAAAGGTATGCCAGTTGCCCGTGGAATTGTCAAGCGCAATCAACTGGTTTCCAACACTTTGGAATGCCCCCTCGGCGGCCGGGGTGACAGGCTGGCCGGATGACAGTCCCTCCTTGTCAGCATGGCAGTCCGTTGCAACAAAACAGACGGTGCGTTTCGTTGCCTTGCAACGAAACGGACGGTCTGTTTCGTTGGGGGGCTCAGTACAGCATGAAATAGATGACCACCCCCGTCACCGAGACGTAGAGCCAGATAGGGAGGGTCCAGCGGGCCAGGGCCTTGTGGCGATCGATCTTCTGAAGGAGGGCACGGTATACCGTGATTGGGGCCAGCACCGCCACCAGCGCGGCCAGGATCGTGTGGGAGAGCAGGATCGTGAAATAGACGGGGCGCATCCCCCCCTGGCCCCGATAAGGGGTCGACCCCAGATAGTAATGGGCGGTCAGGTAGCTGACCAGGAACACGCCTGACGTCGTGAGCGCCGCCAGCATTGCCGCCTTGTGCGCCCCCACCCTCTTGGCCTTGATGAAACAGAGCCCGATGATGAGGAGGACGAAGCTCGTCCCGTTCAGGCAGGCGTTCAGGGACGGCAGCTTCGTGACCGGAAGATAGCGCTCAGCCAGCACTTTTCCGAGGTCGGCCTCCAGCTGCGCCATCACCTTCTCGTCCCGGACCAGAGTGAGGGAGTCGATCACCGGGTACGAGGCCCGCATCCGGCCGTAGCGGTCGACCAGGAAGAAGCGCTCGCTGTGGACGATCTCCTCCCGGCCCGCCGAGGCGGGACGCAGGAACCCGTGGGCGATCCGCTGCATCTCCTCGCGCGGCGCGCCGCTCAGCCAGTGCCAGGAGGGGTGGTCGATCCCCAGGGTCGGGACCTTCTTCGCCAGATGCTCCGGCGTGTCGTGCTCCGGGTCCACCGTGAATGACACGTACCGAGCCTCCGGCACCTTCCGGAGCACGGCGTCCATCGCGGAGTACATCTTGGGGCAGCTGTGCTCGCAGCGGGTAAAGATGAACTCCGCGAGCCAGACCGCGCCCATCAGGTCTCGGCGCGCGACTTCCTTCCCCGTCCGATCGATCAGGCGGAAATCGGGTGCCCGCTGGCTCCCCGCCCGGCGGTTCCAGACCTGCACCGCCGCCGCCACGCCGCCGGCGGCGAGGACGACGAAGAGGATCCAGACGAGTTTCGCTTTCACGGGGGGGCCATTATAGGAGGCTACTTCCGCGCGTCGAGGAAGAAGTCGACGGTGACCCGATCGCCCGCCGGCACGTCGACCGTTCGCGCCACGGACGCATATCGCTCGTGCCACGTCTCGATCGTGTAACGCCCGGCCGGCATCTCGGGCAGGCCATAGAGGCCCTCGTCCGACGTCACCGCGAAGTACGGATGGTCGAGCACGCCGACCCAGGCGCTCTCCCACGAATGGAAGTCGCAGACGACCTTCATCATGATCTCCGTCCTCCGGAAGGTCCCTCGCCAGGGCGGGATCGCCGCCGCTCCAGGGCTGTTGAAGGAGAGCGTGCGGGGCAGGTGGACGTGCGGGTCGAACCCCGTGATCCGGAGTTCCTGTCCCACCCTGACGCCCAGGACGTGGGGATCGAACCGGTAGCCCACCACGTCGAGGAAGGCGGGGATCGCCGACGGCCTGGGGCGACGCCCGTCGAGGCCTCGCTTCACGTAGACGAAGGCGCCCTGGAGATGGCGGTGCCGGTCGACGATGGCGTCCTCGGTGAGCGACTCTTTCCCGTCGGGAAGCAGGATGGGCCGGCGTGGGGGTGGGTCGGGGCCGACCGTGACGTTCCCGAGCACGAAGCCCTTGGGCTCCGGGGGAGGCTTCGCGGGCGGCTTGGCGGGCACGGACGGTGGAGTCGGAGCGGCCGGAATCACGGTCGGCACGGACTCCGTCACGGGCGCTTCAGAAAGCTCCGCGACCGGGGCCTGGGCCTCCTTCGCACGGGGCCGCTCGGGACGGTCGAACGAGCGCCGGAACCAGACCGACGTCAGGAGCAGGAGGAGCGCGGCGATTGCGAGCAGCGTCCGTCGCACGACTATCTCCTCTGCGTGAACTCCAGGTCGACCTTGACCGCCTGCTTCTCTCCCACGTCGATCTCCATCGTAACCGGGGCGTAGAGGGAGTGCCAGGCCTCGATCGTGTACTTCCCGGGCGGCAAGCCTGCGATCGCGAACGTGCCGCTCGCATCCGTCGCGGCGAAGAACGGATGGGGCAGGACGGCGACCCACGCGCCCATCCACGGGTGGACATCGTCCTTGATCCGGATGGGGACCTCGACGGTGTCGAACTTCTTCGTGAACTCGACGCCCCGCTTGGGGAGCCCGACATTGAATTCCTTGTTGTAGAACGGCAGGGCGTGGACGCAGTAGGGGTGGTCCTCCTCGTTCCGGATCGTGAGCTCTTGGCCCGCGCGCATTCCGAAGACGCTGGGCACGAACCGATGCCCTTGGGTTTGGAGGACGACCTTCTCTTTCGGCGCCTCAAAGGTCCGCCCTTCCAGGCCGCGCTTGACGTAGACAAGCACGCCGGGGGCGCCGCCGTCCTTGTCCACCTGCCGCTCTTCCTGGAAGAGGGGGCCCTCCACGAGAGCCGCGCACGCCGGGTCCAGGACGACTGGCTTTGGCTTGAACTTCGGCCGAAGGGCGGCATTCACCTTCACGGTGCCGCTCACGCGCGGCGGCTCCTGCGGGGGTGTCGAGCAGGCGATCAGGAAGACGGGGAGAAGAAGCTTCATCGTGGGTCAGTCCTTCTACTTTTCGAGCTCGAAGTTCAGCGCCTTGTTCTCCTTCGCCTTGACCTCGATCTCCTGGGCCACCTTCGGGCAGGTCTCGTGCCACACCTCGAGCGTGTACTTTCCCGGGGGCAGATTCCTGATCGTGAACTTGCCTGCATCGTCGGTCACGGCGAAGAACGGATGGTCGAACGCGTGGGCCCACAGCCACATCGAGGTGTGAATATTGCACATGACTTTGATGGGCGATTCGGGTTTCGGGAACGTCACGAGGTTCTCCTGCCCCTTCAGCTGCATGAAGTTGAATCCCCTGTTGATGAACGGGAGGCCGTGCACATTGTGGGCGAGAGGGTCGCTGTTCTTGAACTTGAGCGGCTGGCCGACCATGATTCCCAGGACGTGAGGCTTGTAGCAGCAGCCGTCCTGGTCGACCACCACCGGCTCCTTGGGAGCCTCGAACGCCCTTCCTTCCGGTAGACCGGACTTGACGTAGACCACCGCCCACTTGACGTTTTTCTCGCCGTCGACCACCAGGGTCTCGCTTTTCAGCGGCTTGTCGCCGTGCAGCCGCTTGCACTCGTCGTTCAGCGGGACGTTCTTGATCCTTCCCACCTCTCCCTTGATCTTGACCTGTCCCGTTACCGTCGTCCCCTCCTCCTTGTCCTTGTCCCTATCCTGCGCCTCGACCGTCCCGACCATGACCACGAGCGCCACGATGACCTGCTTCATAAGTCCTCCTTCCTGGGACCCGTAGAGCAAGCCGTCGGCCTTCAGAAATCCGGGGTATCGGGGATGTATGCAACAAAACAGACCGTCTCTTTTGTTGGAAGTGGGACAAAATGGCGTACATCCCTCAAAAACAGCGGGATTTTGTGGTCGTCCCAACGAAACAGACGGTGCGTTTCGTTGCGTACGCAACGAAACGCACCGTCTGTTTCGTTGGGCGGCTATCGCGGGGTGCTGAGTTCCAGGGCCGCAACCGCCGGCTCCTGGGCCTTGACCTCGATCTCGTGCGTCACCGGCTTGTAGGCCTCGTGCCAGACCTCCAGCGTGTACTTGCCGGGGGGGAGGTCCTTGATCTCCCACTCGCCGGAGGCGTCGGTGACCGCGAACCAGGGGTGGTCGAGGACCCCCACCCAGGCTTTCATCCAGAGGTGGACGTCGCACTTGATCGGGACCATGATCTCGGGGGCGCTGAAGACCTTGGTGCGCTCCTTGCCCTTCTCCTGCTGGGAGAAGCCCCACTCCTGGTTGGCGCGCGGGAGGGCGTGGACGATGTGCAGGAGGTCGTCGCTGCAGCGGATCAGGAAGTCCTGGCCCACTCGAATGCCCATCACGCGCGGCTCGTAGCGGCAGCCGCGCTGGTCGAGCACCACGGGGGCCTTCGGAGCGGCCGGGCGCGCGACGTCCGCCGCCAGCCCAGACTTCACGTAGACGAACGCCCACTGCACGCGGTTGCCGGCGTCGACCACCACGTCCTCCGAGAGCATCGGCTCCTTGTGGAGCGCGGCGCACTTCGGGTCGGAGTCCAGGCGGATCCGCTTCCGCAGCGGCGCCTTGCCCTTGAGCGTGACCGTCCCCTTCGCGGAGACGACCGGTCTCGCGTCCTGCGGCGGTGCGGCGCCCAGCAGGGCCAGGATCAGGAGGGCAAGCAGGCGTCTCATCCGAAAGTAAAACACCCCCGGGGTCGCCCCCGGGGGTGCTTTCGAAACCTCGTTCAGGTTACTCCTTCTTGTCCACCAGCTCGAAGTTGGCCGTCGTGGCGCCCTTCACCTCGACGTCGGCGGTCACGCTCTTGTACTTCTCGTGCCACGCCTCGATCGTGTACTTTCCGTCGGGCAGGCCCTCGATGTTGAACTTGCCCGAGGCGTCCGTCACCGCATAGAAGGGGTGGTCGAGCACGCCGATCCAGCAGCCCATCCACGCGTGCACGTCGCACTTCACCTTCACCATGACCTCCACCGTCGTGAAGGACTTCTTCTCCGTCATCCCCTTCTGGGGCTGGCCGAAGTTGAACTCCTTGTTGTTGAACGGGAGCGCGTGGATGTTGTGCAGCGTGTCGTCGCTGTTCTTGATCGTGAGGTCCTGCCCCACCATGATCCCCAGGACGTGCGGCTCGTACGAGCAGCCGACCTGGTTGATCTCCGCGGGCTTCGGCGCCGGGCCCTTCTTCCCCTCCGCGCCCTTCTTCACATAGACGAACGCCCACTGGACGTTGCCGTCCTTGTCCGCCATGATCTCCTGGTTGAGCGGCGCCTCGGGGTGCATCGCGGTGCACTTGGGGTCGTTGTCCATCTTGATCTTCTTGCGGCGGGGCACCTCGCCCTTGATCTTGACCGTGCCGCTGAGGCCGTCGGCGGCCGCCGGCGTCTTCACCTCGACCTTCACGGGTCCGGGGGCCTTGACCGGCTCGACGACCGGCTTGGGCGCCTCGACCTTCGCGACCGGCGCAGGAGCCGGAGCGGGGGCGGGCGTCTTCTCGTCGCCACACGCGACGAACGCGCCCAGGGAAAGGGCGGCGACCGCCGCCGCCAGGATCGTGACCTTCGACTTCATCATGCCAGCCTCCAAATCATTTATTGGGAACAACCAGTTTCTTCGGGTTCATCAGGAGCTCGACCGCACCGTGGATCTCGTCCATCCGGTTCGGATTCTTCAGGTCGGACCAGAAGTTGGTCATCGTCGTGCGCGGATAGATCGCCGCCGGATCGTTCAGCCACGAGTAGAGCCAGCGCGGTCGCAGCCGCTGCCCCACGCTCGCGAGATCGGGCGCGTAGGCGTAGAGGTCGCCGGTCGGCGCGCGACCGTTCACGTAATGGCACTTCGCGCATCCGTTCTCGGTATTCAGAAGGATCTTGCTCATGACCGTCTGGTGCAGATCCTTCCGCTTTTCGAGCAGCGCCTCCTCCCGCTCCGGGATCGCCGTGTTCGGGAAGAAGTCCTTGCCGGCCAGGTGGTCCCGCACCGCGAACCAG